>JBCBLB010000793.1:0-4108 GCA_038520555.1 Myxococcota bacterium
ATTCGCACCCAGCACTCGTTTCGCCGGGGCTCCAGGTGGATGTCGCTGGCCCGCTGCTCGAAGGCATACTGCAGGATGAACCAGACCGCCTGGACCACCGGCCGCGCGGTGGGATCGACGTCGGTGACGTCTTCGAGCGCGGGCCAGCGACATCCACCTGGAGCCCCGGCGAAACGAGTGCTGGGTGCGAATGCGGATCGATGGGGTGCTGCATCGGATCCACCGGCTGCCCACTGCGGTCTTCCCGGCGGTCCTGTCTCGGCTGAAGACGCTCGCGCGGCTGGACATCGCCGAGCGGCGGCGCCCGCAGGACGGGCGGTTCAAGACCCAGCACGGCGCCCACGGCGTCGAGCTTCGCGTCTCGACCGTGCCCACCGCGTTCGGCGAGAAGGCGGTGGTCCGGGTGTTCGACCCCGGCGTGCTGCTCCAGGACATTGAGCAGCTCGGCTTCTTCCCTCGCGAGCTGACGACCTATAAGCGGATGATCAACACCAACGCCGGGCTGATCCTGGTCGTCGGGCCGACGGGCTCGGGCAAGACGACGACGCTGTACTCGTCGCTTCATCACCTGGCCAGCCCCCGGGTCAACCTGCTGACCCTCGAAGATCCGATCGAGATGGTGCACGACGCGTTCAACCAGATCGCGATGCAGCCTCGGATCGGGGTGACGTTCGGCGCGGTGTTGAAGAACGTCCTCCGCCAGGACCCCGACGTCATCATGGTCGGCGAGATCCGCGACCCCGAGACGGCGACGAACGTGGTCCAGTCTGCGCTCACCGGCCACCGGGTGCTGTCGACGGTCCACACCGGCGAGGCGGCGAGCGCGATCGGGCGGCTGCTGGACCTCGGGGTGCTGCCTTTCCTGTTGTCCAGCGTGCTCATCGGCGTCGTGGCGCAGCGGCTGGTGCGGAAGGTCTGCCCCTACTGCGCCGAAGATGACGTCCTCACTGAAGAACAGGCCTTCGCCCTGCGCATCCCCGGGGCGCGCGGCCGGCGGCTGAAGGTGCGCCGGGGGAGAGGCTGCGTCAAATGCCGCTACACCGGCTACCTCGGCCGAACCGGCCTGTTCGAGGTCATGCCCTGCACCCCCCGGATCCAGGCCCTCATCAACGAACGCGCCACCGCACAGGACATCAAGCGCGAAGCCCTCAACGACGGCATGCTCACCCTGCGCGAGTATGGAATCAAGAAGATCGCACGCGGTGAGACCACCTTCGAAGAAATCATCTCCCTCACCGATGAGATGCCACTGTACTGAAGGATCTTCGCGAGCGAGTGGTAACAGCCTATGACAACATCAGGCAGGATAAACGGTTTCTATCCATGGCTACGGCGAATATGTACGATCAGAACGCCCAGCCACCGCTCAACATCGCGCCTGCCGTAGCGAACGTGCTTCCTGCGCCGAGTCGAACAATCAGGCCGCCATCCGGCTTCTGATATCGGTAGCCAATTTGCCCAGAAGGAAAGAAGATCTCCCTCACTTTGCGGGATTCATCGGCAGGGCCGGCTTCACCAAGCACGGGACCGCCGCCAGGCGCGAGTTCAAAGTGATGACCGTTCTTCCCAAGGAGGAGGTGACCTTGGACACGCGCACCCCGATAATGCCCCCCGGCTTCAGCAAAATCGACCTTGGCGCGCCCTCCGCCCACGCTGACAGAAACTCTGGATGAGGGACGGTACTCAACGTTGATGACGCCTGAGTTCATGAAGCCGCCAAAGCAGACTTCACCATAGGCACTCCAAGGAGCCAGAGGGGCGGCATGAGAAGCAGACAGAAGAGAAAGCAATAAGAGCATGGTTTCACAATGACAGATGGTAGAGCCCACGGCCGTCTTCTGGCGTCGACGGTGGACGGCAGAGGCGGTGGTGGCTCCCGCTTCGGCGGTTCAGTCGAAGTAGGGGCTCATCAGGCGCAGCAGGCCCTCGGGGTTGTCGACGTGCACCCAGTGTCCGGCCTCGGGCAGGGCGTGGGTCGTCGCCGCGGCGGCATAGCGGGCGCGCTGGACCATGGCGGTGCTCCACCGGTCGCTGTTGAGGGCGTGGAGGACGTGGATCTCCAGATCGGCGATGGGCACGTCTAAGACGGACCACAGGTCGAGGGTGGCGTAGTCGGTGATCATGGCTTCGACGCCGTCGAGGTCGAAGGCCCAGACCAGCCCGCCGTCGGCGCGCCGGACGTTGGTGGTCATCCATCGGGCGAGGGGCATGCTCAGGCCCTGGCCGGTGAGGTGGGTGACCAGGTCTTCGCGTCGGGCGATGGGCATGGGGACGGTGCGCAGCGCGGCGATGACCTGTGGGACCTCCATCTCTTCGAACGGTCCTTCGAGCGGGCCGGGATCGGCGTCCAGCGACCAGACCTGGTGCAGATCGGGCGGGCGCTGATCGGCGTAGGCGAGGGCGACCTTGCCCCCGAACGAGTGGCCGATGACGGCGTCGAACGTGCCGACCTGTTCGGCGAGGCGGGCGAGGTCGTCGGCGCAGGCGGCGACGGTGTGGGGGCCAGGCATCGCCGGGCTGTCGCCGTGGTTGCGCAGGTCGACGAGCAGCGCCCGCCAGTGGGGATGGCGGGCGATCATCTGGCGGGCGAAGCTGCGCCAGTTGCGACCCGACCCCAGGATCCCATGGCAGAACACCATCACCTGCTCTGCGGACGCGTCCCCGATCCACTCCGTGTTCATCACTGTCATCGGCTCATCCTTTCCGGCTGTAATGGACGGTTATCGATATTGGTCCGCCGTGGGTATACAAACTTATGCGTCACCCAAGGCGAGGGGGCGACGATGTCTGTGGCGACCCGACAATTCTGGACGCTCGCGGCCCAGGATCTCTCAGATAAGCGCGGCCTGTGGGAGCTGATGCCCGCGGGAACGACGCTGCGATCGGTGGACACCTGCTGGATGGTGATCCGGGGCGCGGCCGAAGAGCGGATGCTCAACGCCCGCGGCGGTCGGACGTCGGTCCGCTGCCCACGGGGCACCCTGATCGGCGCGAGCGCCCTCCTCAGCCAGGAGATCGACGGCTACGCCCGGCTGCTCCAGCCGTCGGTGCTGGTCTCGCTGGATCGGAGCGAGCTGATCCGGCTGCTGTGCCACCGCCGGTTCGGCCCCGAGCTGCGAGAGCGGCTGCTGATGCTGCGGTTCCCCCGGCGGTCGCCCCAGGTTCGGGTCCTCGCAGAGGACGCCGATCGGATCCGGCTGTACAACCCGAAGACCGGCACCCGGGGCGAACTCAATGAGCTGGGCTGCTTTTTGTGGCGACACATGGACGGCCATCACACCCTTGAGCAGCTCGCGCAGGTGCTGGGGATGACCGGCACCCGCCCGCGCAATGACCGGCTGCTCGATCTGACCCGTCGCCTCTGTGAGGCCGGATACATCGAGATCACAGAGCTGGACGGCCTGACCCGCGATCCCTGATCGGGCAACCGCACGCTCCGGACGCGGTATCCTGGTCCGCACAAGGAGCGAAGGTGCAGGCGAAAATCCTGATCGTGGACGATGAGCCCGCCATCCGGCATGTGCTGCAGCGGCAGCTTCGTCGGCTGGGCCACCTCACCTTGGAGACCGACACCGGACAGACCGCCCTCCAGATGATGGCCGACCAGGAGATCGACGTCGCCCTGGTCGACCTGAACCTGCACGCCCCGGACGGGATGGACGGCCTCGCCCTGATCACCCAGGCGGCGGCCCGATCGCCCCGGACCCGATGTGTGATGGTCACCGGCTCCGGGCAGCCCGATGACGCGTGGCAGGCCCTGTCCGTCGGCGCCTTCGACTATCTGTACAAGCCCGACATCGACGGCGACGTCCTCGACGACCTGATCGAGCGGGCGATGGCCTGGAAGCTCGCCACACAGGACCCCCAGTTCGTCAGCATGATCGGGCGCAGTGAGGCGATGCAGAACCTCCAGAAGCGGATCCGCCGGATCGCGCCGCTGCCGATCAACGCCCTGATCGTCGGCGAGAGCGGCTCGGGGAAAGAGCGGGTCGCCCGGGCACTCCACGCCCTCGCGCCCCAGGGACCGTTCGTGGCGATCAACTGCGCCGCCCTGCCCCAGGGCGTCCTGGTGAGCGAGCTGTTCGGCCATCGCCCGCTCGATCAGGTC
>JBCBLB010000488.1:0-7577 GCA_038520555.1 Myxococcota bacterium
CGCCCCCCGGGGTCTGTCCTTGCGTCATCCCCCCCCGCCACCCGGGCGGCGCCGATGAATCTGGCCACGCGGCTTATCGTCACAGGACCGGTACGGAGACACCCCACCCCCACCCCAGTGGGGGTGTTTTGGTGGTAAGGTCGTTCGTGTCTCGCACATGCAACCCTCATCGGTTGCCGAGCTTCGCAGCGAAGCTCGAAACTGCTCTTTTCATGATTCAATACAACCATCCGGGAGATGCGGTGGTGGAGCAGTGGATTGCAAATCACCGGGTCGGGTGTTTGCAACCCTCTCTGGCTCGACCACGCATTCGTGGTCGCAGGGTCGCGAACACCCGATCCGGTGATTTGCAATCCACTGCTCCACCACCCCGCGGCTTGTTGTCCCAGGACCGGTACGGAGACACCCCGCGCGCCTCATTGGGCGCGCGGTCTTGCCTGCGCAACGGTCAAGAGGAGATACACTGTCGTCGAACGGCGGCCCACGTCCGCCAATCCCAACCCGGATGGTGATGGATGGGGATGGAGTCTGTCTCTGTCGAACAGTGGAAAGCGCAGGTCCTCCGTGAGCTACGGGGTCGAACATTCGAGACCCTGCAGGTTCGTCTCCCCGGTGACGTCACGGTCGAGCCCTTGTATACCGAGCCCCGATCCTCTCGTAGCGCTCCGGGCCTTCCGCCCTACACCCGCGGTGGTCGCGCCGTCGGCGGCTGGGCGATCTGCCCTCGGCTGGACGACCCTCGCCTGGACGTCTTGAACCGGTCCCTCCGCGCTGAGATTGCCGGCGGGGCGCAGGGTGCATGGGTGCAGCTCGACCTGTGTGGCCGGCTCGGCCAGGACCCCGCCACCTACCCCGAGAAGATTGGCCGCGAAGGCGCTCCGATGTATTCGATGCGCCACTTCCGGACGGTGTTTGAAGGGGTGCCGCTGTCGGATCTGCACCTGCGGCTGGACGCTGGCGCCAACGGCCTCGCCCCAGCGCTGATGCTGATGCGGATCGCGGAAGCGCGCGGTGAAAGCCTGGAACAGGCCCCCATCCGGTTCTGCCTTGACCCTTCCGGCGCGCTCGCCAGAGACGGCCGGCTGATGGGCGACCTCAACGACGTCTGGAGCCAGGCGCTCGCCCTGGTCGACATGTGCGTGGCCCGGTTCAAGAACGCCCGCGCCCTGACGGTCTCGACCGGGCCCTTCGTCGACGCCGGCGCCGACGTGCCGCTGGAGCTGGGGATCGCGCTGGCTGGCGTGCTTGAGATCCTGGAGACCGCGGCATCACACCAGCGGCCGATGGCCGCGCTGGCGGCCCAGATCGAGCTGAGCATCCCGATGGGTCGCGACCTGTTCCTCAACATCGCCAAGCTCCGGGCGCTGCGAACGCTGTGGAGCCACCTGCTCGCCAGCGTCGGGGTCGATGCGCCTCCCGACATCCACGCCTTTGGCAGCCACCGTCCGCTGACCCGATGGGATCCGTGGACCAACCTGCTGCGCACCACCCAGCAGACCTTCGCCGCCATCGTTGGCGGCGCCGACCGGATCACCACCGCAGCCTATGATGAGATCGCTGGCCAGCCCGAGCCGCTGGGCCGCCGGATCGCGCGGAACACCCAGCTCATCTCCGGTGAGGAGAGCCACCTGGGCTCGGTGCTCGACCCCGCGGGTGGGAGCTACTATATCGAGGCCCTCACGGATCGCCTGACCGAGCAGGGGTGGGCACGATTCCAACAGATCTACAACCAGGGCGGCCTGATCGTCACCCTCCGCTCGGGCTGGATGTACGAAGAGCTGGGCCAGTGCTGGAAGACGCTCTCCCAGGACATCGCCCACCGCCGTCGCCCCATCACCGGGATCAGCGCGTACCCGCAGCTGGATACGCCGCCGCCGACCCGGTTCACCGCGCTGTCCGATGCGCAGCGCGCGGCGGCCATCCCCGGCCCAGAGGAACCGTCCCAGGATCAGCTGCTGACGCTGTGTGTGCCCTGGACGCAGCGGACCCGGCTGGAGGCGCTGGCCCTCCCCCGCCACCGCGAAGCGCAGGGGTTCGAGCAGCTTCGCGACCGAGCCGCTGCCGCCGCGACGCCGCCGACCATCTTCCTGGCCAACCTGGGGACCCGGGCGCAGTGGACGCCGCGGGCGGCCTTCGCCGCCAACCTGTTCGCCGCCGGGGGCGTCGCCGCGATCGAGGACGAAGGCACCGGCGATCAGCACCCCCACGACGCCGCCCAGGCGCTGGCCGCGCGGATGGCGGCTTCGGGTGCGAAAGCGGTGTGCATCTGCGGGCCGGATGACCTCTACCAGGAGATGGTCCCGCTGCTGATCCCCGCGCTCACTGCGCACGCCCCGGGGGCAGCGATTTACCTTGCGGGCAAACCGCATGACGCGATGCGGCGCGCTGGGGTCACGAAATTCATCTTCCTGGGCTGCGACGCGTTGACCACGCTGACCGCGCTGCTCCGTACGCTTTCGCTGTGAGAAGACAAGATGGCGCGAATCCCTGACTTCACTCAGATCGGCCCGCCGGCCCCGACCGCCTCTGTGCAGCCGAAGCCCGCGGACACTCCCGTTTGGACATCAGCAGAGGGCATCGAGATGCACGCCGTCTACGGGCCCGAAGACCTCGACGGCCTGCCCGACAACGGCGTCCCAGGCTTTCCGCCCTATGTCCGTGGCCCCTATCCCACCATGTATGTCCGCAGGCCCTGGACCGTCCGTCAGTACGCCGGGTTTTCAACCGCAGAGGAATCCAATGCGTTTTACCGGCGAAACCTCGCAGCAGGTCAGAAGGGGCTGTCCATCGCCTTCGACCTGGCCACCCACCGGGGCTACGACTCCGACCACCCCAGGGTCGTCGGTGATGTGGGGATGGCCGGGGTGGCCATCGACTCGCTCAAGGACATGCGTGTTCTGTTTGAGGGCATTCCCCTGGATCGGATGAGCGTCTCGATGACCATGAACGGCGCGGTCCTGCCCGTCCTGGCCTTGTACATCGTCGCCGCCGAAGAGCAGGGCGTCCCCCAGAAGGCCCTCACCGGAACCATCCAGAACGACGTGCTCAAAGAGTTCATGGTCCGGAACACCTACATCTACCCACCCGCTCCCTCGATGCGGATCATCTCGGACATCTTCGCCTACACCTCTGCCCAGATGCCGCGGTTCAACAGCATCTCGGTGTCCGGCTACCACATGCAGGAGGCCGGCGCGACGCCCGACATCGAGCTGGCCTACACCCTCGCCGATGGCCTCGCCTATGTCCGCGCGGGCATCGAAGCGGGCTTGAACATCGACGACTTCGCCCCCCGGATCTCGTTCTTCTGGGCCATCGGGATGAACCACTTCATGGAGGTGGCCAAGCTGCGGGCGGCCCGCCGGCTCTGGGCAGAGCTGCTGCAGCCCTTCTCGCCGAAGGATCCGCGGTCCATCCGGCTGCGGGCCCACTCGCAGACCTCCGGTTGGTCGCTCACGGCCCAGGACGTCTACAACAACGTCGTGCGGACGGGCATCGAAGCGTTGGCCGCCGCAGCGGGACACACCCAATCGCTGCACACCAATTCGCTCGACGAGGCCCTCGCCCTGCCCTCCGACTTCTCGGCCCGGATCGCTCGGAACACCCAGATCCAGCTCCAACAGGAAGCCGGGCTGACCCGCCCCGCCGACCCCTGGGGAGGATCGTACTTTATCGAGCGGTTGACCGCAGACCTGGCCGACCGGGCCCGGGCCCATATCCGCGAGGTCGAGGAGATGGGCGGGATGGTCAAGGCCATCGAGGCCGGCCTGCCCAAGATGCGCATCGAAGAAGCCGCCGCCCGCGCGCAGGCCCGGATCGATACCGGCCGACAGACCATCGTCGGCGTCAACCGCTACCGCCCGAAAACGGAGACCCCCATCGAGGTCCTCAAGGTCGATAACGTCGCCGTGCGCAAGGCACAGCTGTCTCGACTGGCGGCGCTGCGGGAGGAACGGGACACCGTCCAGGTCACCGAAGCGCTCTCCGCGCTCACCAGCGCGGCCGATCAAGACGGCAACCTGCTGGAGTTCTCCATCCGCGCCGCCCGGGTGGGCGCCACCGTCGGTGAGATAAGCGACGCCCTGGAGGCTGTCTTTGGCCGACACCACGCCACCCCGCGGGCCATCAGCGGGGTATACAGCGGGGAGATGGGAGAGCACACGGAGACGCTGTCGAAGATCCGAGCCCGGGTCGACGCCTTCGCCGCTGAGGAGGGCCGGCGGCCGCGGATCCTGGTGGCCAAGATGGGCCAGGATGGTCACGATCGGGGACAGAAAGTTATCGCCACGGCCTTCGCCGACCTGGGATTCGACGTCGACGTCGGGCCGCTGTTCCAGACACCGGAAGAGACCGCTCGGCAGGCCGTGGAGAACGACGTCCACGTCGTCGGCGCCAGCTCTCTGGCCGCCGGCCATCTGACCCTGGTGCCGGCGTTGCGGGAGGCGCTGGCGGCGCTCGGCCGCGATGACATCCTCATCGTCGTCGGCGGGGTCATCCCACCCGGCGATTACAAGGCCCTCTATGAGGCCGGCGCTGCGGCCATCTTCGGGCCCGGCACCGTCATCGCAGAGGCCGCCGGAGCGCTGCTGGAGATGCTCGAGGCGGTCGATGACGACGACACCTGAACCACCCAACCGGCGGCCACAGCGACGCCGGCGACGCCGGCGGCTGTCCATAGACGACTATGTACAGGGCGTCCTGAAGGGAGACCGCGGCGTGCTCGCCCGGGCCATCACCCTGATTGAGAGCCGGAAGGACAGCGACCGCCCTGCCGCACAGGCGGTCCTTCAGGCACTCCTCCCCCACACCGGCGCTGCGGTACGGGTCGGCATCACCGGGGTCCCCGGCGTTGGAAAGAGCACCTTCATCGACGCCTTCGGCATGCATCTGCTCGAGCAGGGCCACCGGGTCGCGGTCCTCGCCGTCGACCCGTCCAGCGCCATCTCCGGGGGAAGCATCATGGGGGACAAGACCCGGATGCAACGCCTCGGCATGGCCGAGGCGGCGTTCGTCCGCCCCTCGCCCAGCGGCCTCAGCCTCGGCGGGGTCACCCGGCGGACCCGGGAGAGCCTCCTCCTATGCGAAGCCGCCGGATACGATGTGATCCTCATTGAAACGGTCGGCGTCGGACAGTCGGAGACCGTCGTCGCAGAGATGGTCGATACCTTTCTCGTCTTGATGCTGCCCGGCGCCGGCGACGAGCTACAGGGCATCAAACGCGGCATCCTGGAGATGGCCGACATCCTCGCCGTCAACAAGGCCGACGGCGACAACCGCCTGCGCGCACAGGCCGCCCGACAGGAGTACCAGGCCGCGCTCCGGTACCTGCACCGACGGGATCCCCATTGGAAAACCCCGGTGCCACTGATCAGCGGACAGACCGGTGAAGGCCTCCCGGAAATCTGGGAAACCATCGGCCTACACCGAGCACAGCTCCAAGAAACCGGGACGTTCAACCAACGGCGCAGCGAACAGCGGCTGCGGTGGATGTGGGATGCGATCGAAGAGCAGTTGTTAAGCGCCTTTCATGAGACCCAGGCCGTCCAGGCGCAGCTCAAGGGTCTCGAAGCGGCCGTCAAAAACGGAGAGCGCCCGCCGACTGTCGCGGCAGAGGCGCTCATCGCGGTGTTCCGGGAATCCTATTCGTCGTCTTCCCAGTCGTCCCCTTCATAGCTCCAGTTGTTCCGGCGTCCGCCACGGCGTCCGCCACGGCCCCGACGTTCATCGCGACCGCCGCCCCCTTCTTCCCAGGAGTCGTTGCGACGTTGGGTCTTGCGACCCCCCCCAGGGCCCTTGCGGCGCCGGTTGTTCTCTCGGCTTTCTTTGCCCCAGCCACCGCTATCCCCATCGCCCCCGCTGGGCGGTCCGCCGAAGCCACCACCCGGCGGACCGCCGAAGTTGCGGCCACCGCCACCACCGCCAAAGTTGCCGCCACCACGGCGATCGTCGCGACCACCGTCGGTACGGGAGTTGTTGAAGCGAGGGTTTGGACGTGAGCGGCGATCTGCGCGCTCAACGATGGGCTCGTTGCGTCGCGGGCCACCGCCACCGCCACCGCCGCCGCCATAGTCACGGCGACCGCCGCCACCGCCGCCGTAATCACGGCCACCACCGCCGCCGAAGTCACGCCCCCCCCCGCCGCGCCGATCGTCCCGGCGGGGGCCCCCGCGCGGGGGCCCCCGGCGATCGTCCCGAGGAGGACCGCGCCGGTCATCCCGGCGGGGGCCCCCGCGATCATCGCGGCGGGGGCCACGTCGATCGCGATTGCCGCCACCGCCACGTTCCTGCGCGATGTTGACGCGAATGGTTCGCCCGTCAAGGGACGTCCCATCCATGGCAGACTGCGCGGTCCGTGCGCCGTCTTCGGTCGAGAACGAGACGAACCCAAATCCACGGGACCGTCCGGTGTCTCGGTGTTTAATGACCGTCGCTTCTGTGATCTCACCGAACTGCGCGAATGCCTGCCGCAGCCCATTATCGTCGGTATCCCAGCTCAATCCACCGACGAACAGCTTGTTATCCATGACTTTCTGATGTTCTCTGAATTTTCAGTGGCGCAAGTCGCCCAGGGGTTCATTCGATAGTGGCGGTCGTGAGAGGAGCCCCACTTCGCCAGAAGGACATTAACAGAGACACCGCCGAAAACCGAACGTTTCGATTCATCTTCACATTGACGACCCCAGAACCCCAACCGCAACTACAGCCGAATGCCGGCACCAACAAGCTGATGAATCGCTGACACCCGGCTCTCTGCGTTGTTAAACGACAGCGGCGCGTTGGTCTCCCGAACCCCACCCACCCAGATGAACACCTGTCGGTTCAGCGGCCAATCCACCATCATCGACGGATCCAGCTCAAAGCGGCCGTCATCCTGCGCCACACAGGTGAACTGGTCCTCGATGCTCCCATTGTCTGCGACGAGCTGGATGCGAATCTCAACCCAGTCAAACCCATCCTCCTCCCACAAGAAGGTCTGGTCATCGTCGATCAGCGGTTGTGAGAACCCGCTGATGTCCGGGTTGCTCACCGAGATGGGCCGAGAAGTCCGGAACAGCCGCTCCACCCCCACTCCCTCGAAGACCCCCCCATCGAACGTCCCCAGATCGTATCGGGTGTTCGGCTCATAGTTGCTGTCGTCGAAGACGTCGGCGTCAAAGAAGTATGTCGCGCTGTCAAAGGTATAGCTCACCCGTGTCGATGCGTCCGCGCTCGCGGACAGCGTGTCCTGCTCCACCGGCAAGACAAAGAGCTGGACATCCGTGGTGTAGTCGTCCTTCGCGCAGGTGTCCATCATCTCATTGCTCAGCTCCCACCAGTGGAAGTCCACCGGGAGCAGCCACACCATCCCGCCGCCGCCGCCGGTCTGGTCCTCCACCCAGTACTCGCCCGTCGTCTCGAAGTACTGCATGACCCCGATCACGCCCGCTTTGCCGGTGCCGTCCTCCAAATACAAAAAGCCGGGCTCATAAACGCCGCCCTCTGCGCCCTGCTCGACCGTCACCGGGGCCGTCCCCCACTCGGGCACCGAGGGGTTCTTGACCGTGATCAAATCCGTCGACACGCTCACCACCTCAGCCTCA
>JBCBLB010000493.1:0-7501 GCA_038520555.1 Myxococcota bacterium
CTGTTCGTCTCGGCGCATGCTGATGAGGATCGGTTCGGATCGCTGGCGGTCGATGAACGCTTCTCGGTCGGTGATCCCCATCCATCCCTCAGCCACGAGGGTCTGTCCGATGGCGCCGCCGAGGCTGTCACCGGGTCCTGGCAGAACGATCAGATCGGGCGCATACTCTCGAAGAGCGGTCTTGAGCATCGTGGTGAAGTCGTAGGGCATGACGACCTGTGCGCCGAGGGTGTAATCGAGCATCTCCAGCGGATCCGCGAAGATCGGTCGCCAGACCTTGCCCATGCCGTCGATCAGGGGCAGGCGCGGGGCCTGGAATCGGAGATCCGCGAGCGCCTGCTGCGCCCGGCGCGCGGTCTTCTGGAGCAGCGGCGTGTGGAACGCCGAGTGCATCGGCAACCGGAGCGGAAAGGTGTATCGCCCCTCAATGGGGGGCAAGGGCGCTGCGGCGATCGCGTCCGCAGTGCCCCCCAGGACCGCCTGCCCGCCCAGGCGGATCGACCAGTGCAGGCCCGGGGTCTGTCTCACCGCGTCGTCGACCATGGCGACACGGCGTGGATCGGGGCGCCATGCGTCGTCGACCACCGGATAGACGATCTGTCCGCCGATGACGTTGTCGGCCTGGTACTGGCCCATGGTCTCGATGAGTCGGGCGGCGTCTTCGATCGGCAGCCCGCCGGCATAGGCCAGGGCCGTATACCATCCCATCGAGTTGCCACAGACCGCGACCGGCTGGATGGTGTCCGGGTTGAGCTGCTCCAGATCGGCGAGGCTGATGGCTGCGGTGAGGGACGACGCGTTCTCCCCGGCGAGGTGAAGCGCCGGGGAGAACCGCGGCGCGGCGTCCATCTGGGAGACGGTCTGCCGGCCGACAGACGCCCGAAGGGCGTCAAAAGCCGCGACTGCGGTTGACCCTTCCAGGCCGTTGAGGGAGCCCAGGCTGTCCCGGTTGTACGAGCCCCGCCCGGGGCAGACGATGAGGGCACGACGGACCATCTCAAGCCTCCAGCAGCCGGCGGATGCCGGCTTCGATGTCATGTTCCTGGACGAGGACCAGGTTCGCCGCGGCGCCGAGGGGGATGTAGGTGTCCACGGCGGCGACCCGCGCGAGCAGAACTCTGGGACACCGCTCCGCGAGGGCCGCCATCACCCCCTCAGCCACGCCGCCGGTCTCACGGCACTCATCGATGATGAGCGCCTTCCCGGTCGCCTTCGCGGCTTCGACCATGTCCGCGATGGGCAGGGGGTTGAGCCAGCGCAGATCGACCACCCGAACCGAGATGCCCTCACGCTTCAGGCGGTTGGCGACCCGGAGGCTCATCCACAACCCGTTGCCATAGCTGAACAGGGTCAGCGCATCCTCTGGGTGTTCGGCCCAGGTCTTCGCCTGTCCGATGGGGACCGCGAAGTCCGGCGCGGGGTAGTCGAACGACCATCTTCCATCCCGGGGCTCATCGAGGTCTTTGGTCATATATAAGGCGATGGGCTCGAGGAATGCGACCACGGCGCCGTCCACCTTCGCCGCCGCCACGCTGGTTCGGAGCATGCCCACCGCGTCGCGGCCGTTCGAAGGGCAGGCGATGATGAGGCCAGGGATGTCGCGCAGGGCGCCGATGGCGTTGTCGTTGTGGAAGTGCCCGCCGAAGCCCTTCTGGTACGCCAGAGAGGCGATGCGTACGACCATGGGGTTTTGGAACTGTCGCTGAGAGAAGAACTGCAGCGAGCAGGCTTCCCCCCGAATCTGGTCGATGGCGTTGTGGAGGTAGGCCAGGTACTGGATCTCGGGGATGGGGAGCATCCCGAGCTGGCCGGCTCCCAGCGCCATCCCAAGGATCGCGGACTCATCGAGCGGGGCGTTGAACACCCGCCCAACGCCGGCCCGCTTCTGCAGGTCTGCGGTGACGTGGTAGACGCCCCCCTTTCGGCCGACATCCTCGCCAAAAATCAGCATCTCCGGGTGCTTGATCAGCAGATCGCCCAGCGCCCGGTTGAGGAGGATCGCCATATGCCGGGGGCGATCATCTTCGGGCATCCGCTCGAAGAAGGCCGCGCGTGCGCCGGCATCTGGCGGACGCCGAGCCTCTTCGCTGATGGCGATGTGGTCGAGCGGGGCGAGCGGAGCGATCACTTCTTCGGCGGTCTGGAGGCGCGGCCGCCGGATCGCCTCTTCGCTCAGCGCGGCGAGGCGCTCGCGGGTCTCCTCATACAAACGCAGGACCTCGGCCGGCGTCATCGCCCCGGCTTGTACGAGGCACTTCGCGGCGTGGAGGACCGGATCGCGGATCTCGTCGGCGGCGATCTCTGCATCCGAGCGGTACAGCTGCTCGACGTCCGAGCCCGCATGTCCCAGCAGACGCACGAACTGGAGGTGGAGGAAGGTGGGCCGTCGGGTCCGTCGGGTGTAGTCGATGGCGTGATGCGCCAGCTCATAGGCTTCGACGATGTCGAGCCCATCGCCGCCAAAGTACTTCAGCCCCGGGTCTGGGCCGAACCGCTGGGCGATCCAGCCCCGCGGGGTGCGGACGCTGATCCCCAGACCGTTGTCTTCGCAGACGAACACGATGGGACAGGGGAGGTTCTGGTAATCCATCAGCGCGGCGGTGTTGAAGGCGCCACAGGCGGTCGAGTGGTTCGCCGAGGCGTCCCCAAATGAGCACAGGACGACCCGGTCATCATCTTCGGCGGTGAGCCCCAGCCGCTTCTGCCGGGCGAGGGTGAACGCGGCGCCGACGGCTTTGGGCAGGTGGGAGGCGATGGTCGAGGTCTGCGGCGGGATGTTCAGGGGCAGCGAGCCATAGACCTTGTGCCGCCCGCCCGCGATGGGCTCATGGCGCGAGGCGACCATCCCGAGGAGGACGTCAAACAAGGGGGTCGAGCCCGGGACCTGACGGGCCCGCTGAACGAAGAACGCGCCGGAGCGGTAGTGCAAGAACGCCGGATCATCGGGGCGCGCCGCCGCGGCGACGGCGGCGTTGCACTCGTGGCCGGATGCGCCGATGGTGTAGAACCCTTCGCGGCGTCTCTTCAGCGCACGGGCGGCGAGGTCGAGGTGACGGCTGGAGACCATCGACTCGAACAGCTCGATGGCGTCGCGGCCGGTGAGCTGTCGCCCGACCCGCAGCGGTGCATCCAGATCGGTGCGTGGGGAGGGGGAGAGCGACTGCACGCCGGCGATGAAGTTCGCATCAACGATCTCTGCACGATTGATGGCCATCTGCACCTCTGACCGTCTGGGGAAGCAACGGGCGACCCCCCTATCCAGGTCTCTCCGGGTTGACACTGCCCTTCATGTTTTGCATGAAGAGAATCAAATTATTAAATATCAAGCACTTACGCGATTTTAAGAGAGCCTTCTTGAACGGATCAGGCGCACCGGGCTTAAAAAACCTGCGGTTTGATCTTGATCCCGGCGGCCTTCGCTGCCCGCGAGACGGCGGTGACCAGGTTTTTGTCCCCGGCGCGGTCCGCGACCTGGCGGGCCTGCTCGATGGCCCATCCGGTTCGATGGGGCAGCCGGGCGAGGGCGAGCAGGGCGAACACTTCGTCTCGGGGGATGTGTTGCTTGCGGGCGTGCTCGCGGGCGCCCAGGGCGAGGATCTCACCGAGCTGGGTCCGCCCTTCATCGAGGGCCTTCACGGCGGCGCCGAGCGGGGTTTCGTCGGTCCCCTGCGGCTTGACCGCGTTGATCGCGGCAGCCTGGGCGAGGGCCTGGGACTGAAGATCCTGAAGCGCCTGTACGCCCTCGGTGTCCCCACAGCCGCGGGCGATCTTCAGGGCTTGCATGGCGATCCGGTTGGCCTTCTGGGGTCGCCGGGTGGCGAGGAGGGCCTGGGCCTTCCAGCTGAGCAGGCGGGCTTTCAGCCGCGGTCGGTCCTGGACTTCGGCGATGGCTTGCTCGAGATAGGGGAGGGCGCCCTCAGCGTCCCCGGTCAGCAGCCGCTCATAGCCGAGGAAGGCGAGATTTTCGAGTTCACCCGTGTCCGACATTGTGCGCTTCAAGGGCCAGCTCTGCGGCCTTCTGTTCGATGACTGGATCCACGATCCGCATCCCGGGCGCCATCTCCGACTGCAGCGTCAGCCACTCCAGGGTGAGCCCCATCAGGGCGAAGTGCAGCAGGACGGGCTCGGGTGAGCCGGCGTTGATGACGATGTTCAGCGGGTGGCCATCGCCAAGGGCCACCACGGTCGGGCCGTCTTCGAGGCGATAGCGGATCACATGATCGGCGACCTGGTCGACGGCGACGGCGCTGGCCTTGATGTTCGGGATATCGATCTCGTCTCCGCCGTGTCCGGCGTTGATGAGCACCAGCCCTTCTCGCGACTTCTGGAGCATCTCCGCGGTCACGATCCGGGAGCGCCCGGTGCAGGTGACCACCATGCCCGCTCGGCCCAGGCACTCCTCCAATGAGGGGGTCTGGTACCCATCGTAGCGGGCCACCAGCCGGCGGATGGCGTCGACTTCGACCACTTCGACGACTGCGCCGAGCGCCTTGGCGAAGGTGGCGACGCCCTGGCCGACCGGGCCATAGCCGATGACCCCGACCCGACGGCCAGACAGATGCATCCCCGTCAGCGCCTGGACCGCGTGCCAGAGCCCTTCACCCACCCCCCGGCGGTTCTCGATGGCATACTTGAGCCGCCCATCGTTGATGTTGATGATCGGGAAGTCCACCGAAGGCAGGGCTGCGATGCGATCGACGCCGCTCTTGGTGACTTCGACGGCGCCCATGATCTCGGAGACCTGACCCGGGCGGCGTTGGATGAGCGTCCCGATGAGGTTGGCGCCCACGTCGACGAGCAGCTGTGGGTGGTGGTCGAGGACCTGCTGCTGATAGTCCTCGCGGCTGCCGGTGGTGTAGACCTCAATCCCGCTGTCTCTGAGCAGGGCGACGACGGCGTGGTCGGTGGTCGCGCCGCTCGCCGCACAGAGCACCCAGCTGCCGCCGCCCAACGACAGCTCGCGGACCAGCGCCCCGGTCAAGGTGGTGATGTGTGCGGAGATCCCGACGGTGAGGTTTTCAAACGGCCGGGATGCGGCCCATCGGTTGCCCAACATCGGCATGATCGGAAAGAACGCGTTGATGCGTGCGATCTCGGCAGCAGCGCGGCTGGCGCGTGGTTCATCGGTCATCCCATCTCCCCGAGTCTCATCGTGTAGGCACAACTTCGAAAACGGCGTACCCACTATCGCATACCGCTTGAGATTCAACCGTCAACGAAAGCACTCCCGGACCAACCGGCGGACCACCGCCGGCAGGTCATGGTAGGTGGGCGCCCGATATCGGCGCCCCCGCCCCGCCCGGGCCATCGCCCGGCAGGTCTTCGCGCCCCCTGGCTCTTCGGGGCCAACCTGGACCACATGTAGCCGAGGATACCGCGAAGCCACTGGGATGGGATCCCGGCCGACGTTGGCCACCCCGTCGGTGAGGATCACCCCCGCCCGCTCCGATCGCGGCGACGTCCGCAGCTCATCGAGGCTCATCCGCAACCCCGCCTCGATGTTGGTGTACCCCTGGGCCGGCACCCGCAAGATCCGTCGGACCACCTCACGGACTGGCACGTCTTCCTGGAGATGAACCAGCGGGTGGGCGTTCGTGTCGAAGCTATACACCGACAACCGATCCAACCGCAGCCGCAAGATCGCTGTCGCCAGCGCAGTCAGCGCGATTTTTTCGCCGGTCATGGACAGCGACATGTCCAGGATGGCCACCACATCCGCGCGGCGCGGCTCCCGGCGCTCCACCACGATGTCCTGTGCCGTCCACGGTCGGGGAGCCTCCAGGGTCGCATCGAAGTCCAGGTCGCCATCGTTCGGATACTGATCCCGCCGCGTTCGGGTCGGCTGCGCGGCATGGCGCAGCATCGTCCGGGCCCGCTGGAGGATGACATCGATCGCCCGCTCCTCGACCACGTTGCGAAGTGAACGGGGGAGGCGGTGTTTGAGCCGATGAAACTGCTGCGCTGCCTGCCAGCCCTCTGGGAGGGTGTCCAGCTGAACCTGAAACACCGCCCCAGATAGGAAATTGCGGGTCGGCTCGGCGGAGGTGTCGGACTGCAGGTCGCTCAGGTCAAGCCCGTCTTCTTCCGTCTGGGCGTCCTGGTCGATGGGCTGAAGGTTTTTTTTTGGAGGTCCTCGATCAAACGCTCCATCGAGATCTCTTCCCGCTCACCGCCCAGCTCGATCCGGGTGGGCAGCGCGAGGCGGGCGGCGGCGGCGATGTCCCCGTCGAAGTGCACCGCGAGGTCTGCGATGGCGATCGCGGCGCGAACCGATGCGCCGCGCCGAATCCGAGGATCTTCCCGGGTCGCGCGGACCATCGCGACCGCAGCATCGATCAGGGACTGCGTCGGGGCGCAGCGGGTGTCCTGACGGACGATCTGCTGCTCTTCGTCTGCGGACTGGTAGTCGAGGTTCACAAGCTCAAACCGATCGAGGAGCGCCTCAGAGAGATGTCCGGTGGCCACGAACTCGGAGGGGTTCTGGGTGGCGATGACGATGAAGCCCGGGGCGGCGCGGACAGCGCCGAGGTGAGGGATATGGATCATCCCCTCATCGAGGGCGGGCAGAAGAACGTTCTGGACGCCCTCAGGCATCCGGTTCAGTTCATTGACAAACAGCACCGCGCCGTTCTTCATCGCGGCGGTCAGGGGCCCCTCTATGAACAGGTCAGGCTGGTAGCCCCGCTCCAGAACACCCGGCGGATCGAACGCGCCGACCAGCTTGTTCTCGGTGTAGCGGCCGTCGCCGTCTACCCGGAAGAAGCCCCGTCCTTCGCCCTGCGCGGCGGCGCGGGCGAGGGCGGTCTTGCCCACCCCCACCGGTCCCTCCAAAAGGATGTTTCGACCCGCAGCGATGCAGGCGGAGACCGCGCGAAGCTCGGTCCGACGGCCGATGATCCGATGCTCTCTGGCGACGGCTTCGATGTCCACGATCCGGACCTCCATCCTTCTCTTCCGATGCTGCGCTATAACCGGCCGGCTCTGTCCCTTCGGATCAAAAAAAAACGCCGGCCCTCAAGCCGGCGTCTCCGCCATGCTCACAGCCCCCACTCAGTCACTGCTGCTCAGACGCATCAGCAACGACAGGATGTTCCAGTAGAGCACCAGGATGCCGAGGGTGATGAGGTACGAGCCCTCAATATGCTGCTCGGTGCCGAGCTGGTGAAGCACCACGTTGATCTGGTAGAGCAGCCCCGCTGCAGAGATGACGACGAACAGCGCCGTCAGGCCGATTCCCAGGACGCCGCCGAACAGGCTGGGGACCGCGAAGCTCACGACCATCAGGACCAGCATCGGGAGGCTGAGGGTCGACAAGACCGCTCCCAGCATCTTGAATTCTTTGGGGCCGCTCCAGACATAGGCGGTCAGGCCCACGCCGGTCAGCGCCGTCAGGACCAGCGCCGAGCCGATGAGGCCGAAGGGGTTGCCGGTCTGTGCGCCGATGAGGACCGCCGAAAGCAGAAGCCAGCCGAACGAGATGCCCTCAAAGAAGCAGGCCATC
>JBCBLB010000620.1:0-5791 GCA_038520555.1 Myxococcota bacterium
ACGAACCGCTGCGCAACGAACCGCTGCGTGATGAGCCGCTGCGTGATGAGCCGCTGCGCAACGAACCGCTGCGCAATGACCCGCCGCCTCGTTTCGAGCCGTCCTCCTCCCCAGAGCCCCCGCGTCCCACGACATCGCCCCGCACGCCGATGAACATTCAGGGCCCCATCGCCACGGCTGGCGGTGGGAACGATAGGGGTGGCGCGAACGGCAACACAGGAAGCGCAGGAGGGTCCAGCAGTGGGACGGTGCGGATCATCCTGGGTGTTCTCGCGCTTTTGATCCTGATGTGTGCCGGCGTCGGCCTCGCCGGTGGTGCGTATTACTTCACACAGGGCAGCGAGGCGGTCGATCCAGAGACACCACCTGTTCCAGAGAATCCACCAGAAGCGCCTGAGCCAGACACCGCAGACGCGCCCAGGGAGGTTCCGGAGCCGCCAGAGGAGCCGAAACCGGAAGAGGTCACGCCGCCGCCGCGGGAGCCCACCCCGCCCCGAACGCCCGTGCGGACACCCCCCCGAACGCCGAATCCGCCACCGCGCGAGCCCGATCCGGCGCCAGTGGCCGATCAGAAGCTGGCCGTCCAGATCGTCGCCGATGGCGGTGAGACGACGTTGCAGTGCGGCGACGGTCAGCGGCGCACCTTCGCCGGATCGGTGCGGATGGAATTCCAGAGCGTCACCACCTGCCGGATCACCGGAGAGAGCGCCGTCGGCGTCTTCCAGGCGCGGGCGGCGGGCACGATCAACTGCAAGACGGCCGGGGACAAGATCCGGTGTCAATGAGCCCCGTCCAGTCTGCGATCGAAGCCGCGCACGCCGCAGGGCAGATCATCCGTGAGGCCGTCGGCGATGGGATCTGTCCGCCGACCCTGACCGCGGACAAGAAGGGCGCGGTCGATCTGGTGACCCGGATCGACGTCGCCTGCGAGACCCGCATCCGAGAGGTCCTCGAAGCGCACCATCCCGGGGTCGCGATCCTGGGCGAAGAAGGGGGCGGGGCGGCAGGCGCACAGACCCGCTGGATCGTCGATCCGATTGATGGAACGACCAATTTCGTCCATGGGTTTCCATCGTATAGCGTCTCGATCGCCCTGGAAGAGGCGGGTCAGCTCACGGCGGCCTGCATCTTCGACCCGGTGCGAGACCACACATACACGGCGACGCGGGGCGCGGGGGCGTACTGCAACGGACAGCGGCTGTCGGTCAGCACGCAGCCTGCGCTCAGCGATGCGCTTCTTCTGACCGGGTTCGCCTACGATCGTCGAGAGAAGGCGCTGTTCTATCTGAAGTTTGTCCGCGCGTTTCTGGAGCAGAGCCAGGGGATCCGGCGGGCGGGCTCGGCGGCGATGGACCTGGCGCACATCGCCGCGGGGCGGGCGGACGGATACTGGGAATTCAACCTGCATGCCTGGGACGTCGCCGCGGGCGCCCTGCTGGTCGCGGAAGCGGGCGGGCGGGTGTCGGCGATCGGTGGGGGGCCGCTCGATCTGGGGGCGCCGCATATCCTTGCGACCAACGGACCGATCCATGATCAGATGTCCGCGGTGATCGAACTCCTCTGGGAGGACGGCGACCTCACCTGAGGTATGCTTCAGGGCGAACCTGTTGGACCAGGAACGAAGCAGTGGGCGTTGCAGTCGGCATCGATCTGGGGACCTCCAACTCAGTGGTCGCATATTTTCAAGACGGCAGGCCCCGTATCCTCGCCGATGGCCAGGGGCGACGGCTGCAACCGTCGGTGGTCTCCTACGCGGATGGCAACAAGCTGATCGTCGGCCACCACGCGCGTGAACAGCTCGCCTATACGCCTGAGAACACCATCTTCAGCGCCAAGCGGCTGATGGGCCGCCGCTTCGACTCCGAAGAGGTGGATCGGATGCGGCCGCTGGTCGCCTGGGGCATCGCCGAAGGCCCCAACCAGGATGCCCGAATCCGGGTTCAAGGGCGCGTCTTCGCCATTCCAGAGATCTCGGCCCATGTCCTCCGGCACATGAAGAAGATCGCAGAGGACGCCCTGGCCGAGACGGTGGACAAGGCGGTCATCACGGTCCCCGCCTACTTCAACGACGCGCAGCGGCAGGCCACCCGGGACGCCGCCACCATCGCCGGTCTGGAGTGTCTGCGGATCATCAACGAGCCCACCGCCGCGGCCCTGGCCTATGGTTACCAGAAGGGCCGGCAGCAGCACATCGCCGTCTATGACCTCGGCGGCGGGACCTTCGACATCTCCCTCCTCCAGCTCGATGACGAGTTCTTCGAGGTCGTCTCCACCGCCGGGGACACGTTCCTTGGCGGTGACGACTTCGACCTTGCGATCAGCGACCACCTGCTCAACAACCTGTTCCACACCACCGGCATCGACCTGTCCGATCGGTACGCGGTGAAGGCCAAGCTGCGGATCGCGTCGGAGCAGGCCAAGATCGACCTGTCCTCGATGCAGGATGCCCAGATCACCATCTCCAACCTCGCTCGGGGGCCGGACGGGCAGACGATCAACCTGTTCACCCACATCGACCGGCCGACGCTCCGGCGGCTGGTCATGCCCCTCATCCAGCGAACCTTCCTGGTCGTCGATGAAGCCCTTCAGCAGGCCGGGCTGTCTGCGACCCAGATCGATCAGGTGCTGCTGGTCGGCGGGATGACCCGGCTGCCCATGATCCGAGAAGCCGTCGGCCACTACTTCCGGCGGGCGCCGCTCGATGAGCTCAACCCCGATGAAGTCGTCGCCCTCGGCGCCGCCATCCAGGCGCACAGCCTCACCACCTTCTCCGAGCAGGCCAACGCCGTCCTCCTCGACGTGACCCCCCGCTCCCTTGGCGTCCGCACCGTCGGCGGCTTCGTCGAGACCCTCATCCCGCGGAACACCGCCATCCCCTTCTCGGTCAGCAAGGTGTTCCACACCGCCGTCGATCACCAGACCGAAGTCCGCGTCCAGGTCTTCCAGGGAGAGAGCCGGATGGCCGAAGACAACGACTTCCTTGGTGATTTCGTGCTCCGGGGGATCCGGCCCGCCCTGCGCGGTGAGGTCCCGCTCCGGATCACCTTCGCCATCGACACCGACGGCCTCGTTGCGGTCACCGCAACGAACGAAGAGTCAGGGGAGACATCGGATATGGTTATCGAGGCATCTTCGAACCTCTCTCCAGAAGAGATCCAGAGCATGCGCTTTGACGAGCTGGGCTTCTAAGCCATGGACGCACGCCTCAAGATGCGGGTCACCATCGAGACCCTCCATGAGCTGCTCGACGAGTTGGACTACTATCGGCTGCTGAAGCTCGATCGCAGCTGCACACAGACCGACATCTCGCCCGCGTTCCGCAAGGCCAGCCGGCGGCTGCACCCCGACCGGATGGCGGCGCTGGGCGACGACGCGGTCAAAGAGAAGGCCAACGCCATCTACACCCTGATCAATGAGGCGTTCCAGGTCCTTCGCGATCCAGAGAAGCGACGCCAATACGACCAGGGCCTCGATCAGGGTGAGCTGCGCTTTTCTGAGGCGTCTCGCCAGCAGGCCGATCAGGCGCGCAAGGCCAACGATCCAGAGAAAGCCGCCCAGACGCCGCAGGCGGAGAAGTTCTGGCGAATGGCGCTCCGAAACTGGAAAGACGAAAACTACTCAGGCTGTGTCCAGAACATCAAGTTCGCCCTCCAATTCGAGCCACAGAACGAAGTCTTCCAAGCGTGGTTGAAGAACGCCGAAGCCGAGGCGTTCCGAATCAAGCAGGCCAACCCCTACAAGATGGGCTGACCCCAGGAAGGATGATGGCACCGATGAGGCGGTCCATCCGGACGCGTTACCGCTCAGCCTGACGTGGGGTCCAGGGGTCGACTCAGGGTGGCATCCCAGATGGACTCAGGATTCAATCCACCCGCGGGCCTGAAGCGCGCTCCGTTGCATCTTTGCCAGTTGATGGGCCTGGTTTGCACGTTGGGGGCGTCCGGCGGTCTCTGCGTGCCGTGCTGCGAGCTCAGCCAACCGCAAAAACTCTGGATCGCTCAGTCCGGTCTGTTCGAGGATCTGCTCGACGGCCTGCCGATGGTGTGTCCAGTCCTCGTCGGAGCCACCTGCGGCGCAGGCCAACAATCCCAGGTGCGCGCTAAGGCCGACAGCGCTCTGGAGGACGGGCAGCACCGCGGCCCGCGCCTGAGGGCCGAGCACAAACTGGCTTCGTTCGATCGGGTTCACCAACGCGCCGATCAGGTGCTGGCGTGCTTCTTGGACACGGCCCTGCACCAGCAGGGCCGTTCCCAGGTTGCAGCGCGCCATCGAGGCCTCTTCCCGTTCCAGCTCAGCATACCCACGCCAGGCACGGCGATAGGCGTGCTCGGCTTCGCCCAGTCGTCCATCCATCCGGGCGAGCTCTCCAGCGAAATTGTCTCCCTGCGCGACCCCCAGCCGGGAGGGGATCGCCTCAGCATGGTCTCTGGCGTGGGCCAGGGCGTCTCTTGCACGGGTCAGGTCTCCACGCTGCGCGGCGAGGTACGCCAGAGCGAACCAGCTGTCCATCGCCCCGGCCCGATCTTCGTCGTCCTCCGCGATCCGGGCCGCCCGTTCGAACATTGCATCGCTCACATCGAATTCGCCGGTTCGAAGATGAAGCCACCCCAGGCTGTTCATCGCCCGGACCTGAAGCGGCCGATCATCGAGGAGCGCAGCCTGCTCAAGGGCAGCGGTCTGGAGCGCTCTGGCCTGGGGCAGGTCGCCCTGTAGCAGCGCGATCACCCCTCGGGCTTCCGCGGCGTTCGCCTGGACGTCCGCCCAGTCCTGTTCATGTGCGGCGTCCGCTGCGCGCGTCAGCCAACGAAGCGCGTCATCGAGACGCCCCTGCGATCCGGCCACCCGCCCCAGGGCCACCCAGGCCCACCCCCACCGGGGATCGGTCTCATCCGTGGTCTCGCGCAGCGCGCTGAGCAGCTGATCGAGCAGGGCCTCCGCCTCTGGAAAAGAAGCGATCATGATGCGTATACGGATCCCCTCCATCAGTAGGGGGATCGCATCCGCGAGCGCCCCGGCTTCGAGAAGATGCCGGGCGCGGCGCGCCGGCGCGCCGCGCCCGGCCAGCATCTCGGCGCAGGCGCGGTGGTGTTGGGGCGCGCGGATCCCGGCCTCGACCAGGATGCTCTCCCGGAGCATCCCATGCACGAACCGCCAGCCGTCCCGCGTCGACTCCAGCAGACGCTGGTCGAGCATCCGCTCGATGAGCGTTGCGGGTACCGGCTTCCCATCGAGGAGCTGCTCCCACTCGGTAGTCTCAAAGGACTCACCCAGCGCCGCAGCCAGCTCAAGGGCGATGCGCTCCTGGAAGGGGCGATCGGCGAGCAGTTGCATGAAGCGATCGGACCAGATCTCATGGATCGACGATGGCAGCGGCGTCTCTGCCCCTTCGCTCAGCCGAAAGCCGCCCTGCTGCGGCGTCAGCAGCCCACGCTGAACCCAGTCACCGATCAATTGAACCGTCAGCAGGGGGTTTCCCTGTGTCCGGAGAGCGAGCTGGGCGATAAGGCGCGGCTCCAACCCGAGCATCTCCTGAATCAGCCGTCGGTGTACGCTGGGTGAGAGCGGCGTGAGCGCAAGGCGTTTGCCGGGGATCGCGTCGAGTTGCCGTCGAGCGGCGCGCTCTTCGGGGAGTGTCTCGCTGCGGAGCGTGACCACCGCCATCCCGTTGAGAGCGGTTGGATCTTCGGCCAACCTCCGGAGGAACCCGAGGCTATCCCCGGCAAACGCCTTGCGCTCACGCCGCTCTCACCCAGCGTACACCGACGGCTGATTCAGGAGATGCTCGGGTTGG
>JBCBLB010000908.1:0-3061 GCA_038520555.1 Myxococcota bacterium
ATACAGGTTCGAGAGGTTGCCGAGCCACATCCCCTCCCGCCCACGATCACCGGTCTGGCGAGCGATGGCGATGGCCTTCAGGAACACCGCCTCGGCTTCTTCATATCGATTGATGGAGAAATAGAGGTTGCCCAGATTCCCCAGCCAATTGCACTCTCCGACCCGGTTGTTGAGCTGGTGAGCGATCTCCAACGCGGCACGATAGTGCGCGATGGCGGGCTCCACCCGACCCTGCTGGTGGTAGAGTCGTCCCAACCGCCCATGTTGCAGACTCTCTTCTCCACGTTCTTCCCGCTGTTGGGCGATGGTGAGGGCGACTTGATACGCCTGCTGGGCCTCTTCGTATCGATGCTGTTCAAAATGCAGCATCCCCAGCCGCCCCAGGTGGTACCCCTCCAGGCGTTGGTTTCCGATCTCACGCGCGATGCGCAGCGCGTCATGAAGGAGATCTTCGGCCTGTTCGAGCCGTCCCTGCTGGCGCAGCAGGCTGCTGAAGTGGCCCGACGCCGCGCTCTCCATGCCTGGATTGTCGAGCTGGCGGATGATGGAGAGCGCATGCTCATACCACCGCTGCGCATCATCAAGCCGCCCCTGATCGTAGTCGAGCTGTCCCAGGATCGTCATCCAGCCCGCCCCTGCCTTGCGCGCTCCCTGCTCGGCGGCGATCTCCGTCGCCGCCTCAAGCAACGTCCGCGCATCCTCCATGTGCCCCTGGTGCCGGCAGAGGATGCCTTGTTGCGCCAGCACATGCGCTTCTGCCATACGCGCCCCGATCTCGCGGGCGATGGTGAGGGCGCGCAGACAGTGCGCCTCCGCCTGGGGCAGATGTCCCTGGACCCGGGAGAGGCTGGCCTGCTGCGTCAGGCACATCGCCTCCTGTTCCCGATCGCCTGCGGCCCGAGCGGCCACCAGGGCGTCCTGAAAACAAACGGCGGCGTTGGCGTGGTATCGGGTCAACAGGAACAGCTGCCCGGTGGTCCGTTGAACCCGTGTATTGAGCAACGGGGGCAGGGTCACAGACCGCGCCACCTGCTCCAACAACCGGGCGCCGGCGAGGATGGGTCCACGCTGGTGGTAGATCTCCGCCGCGGCCAGCGCGCACTGTGCAGCCACGATCGCGTCGTCTCGGGCGATGGCGCGGTGTGTGGCCGCCAGCAGGTTGTCTCGCTCTGCCAGCAGGGCCTGATGGGGCCGATTCGTCGCAGACAACGAGAGCGCGCTGATCGCCGCGGGGCTCCCGAAGCGTGAGAAGTACTGGCCGTGTCGCGCCTCGACCGGATGCATGACGTGCATCTGCTCCCGGACGAACTGTTGCACGCTGAGCAACATCGAGAGCCGAACCGCTTGATGAGGGCCGCCGTGCCTCAGCGTCAGGAGGCTCTTGCTGGCGAGCTCAGCGATGACGTCCTCACAATTGTCGTCGTCGAGTTCGATGACGGCCTCGGCAGCCTCCAGGCTGAAGCCCCCCTCGAAGACGCTACACTGGGCGAGGGCGGATTGCTCGGCCGCAGACAGCAGCTCCCAGCTCCAGATCAGGGTCGCCCGGAGGGTCTGTTGGCGCTCCGGGCGTTGCGGGGATCGGCTCTGGAGGAGCATAAAACGTCTGGACATCCGAGAGACCAGCATCTCTGGTGAGAACCCCGGGCTTCGCCCGGCGGCCAGCTCGATGGCCAGCGGCAGCCGATCCAGAAGGTGGACGAGGGCGCGGACGCTGTCGCGATGGTCTGAGTCCAGGTTGAATCCAGGCGCGACGCGCTCCGCGCGGACATGAAACAGCGCGATGGCGTCTGCCTCATCCAGGACGTCCACGGTATGGCTTCGCTCGCCCCGTAGCCGAAGAGGCTCGCGGCTGGTGATCAGGAATTGCGTGTTCTCCGCCTGATCCAGCCATCGGCCCACGGTCTGCGGCGCGAACTGGGAGATCTGCTCAAAATTGTCCAGAATCAACAGGGTCTTTGGGCGGGCGACCAGCGCCCGCAGGAGCTGCGCTTCCGGATCGGTCCCAAGCTTGATGCCCAGCGCTCCCGCAACCGCCGTGATGATCCCATGGACCGCCCGAATCTCGGCCAGCTCAATGAACCAGATCCCCCCAGGCCATTCATCGGGGCCACCGAGCAAACGCCTTCCAAGCTCCACCGACAGGCGGCTTTTGCCAACCCCACCCGCCCCCAGGATCGTGATCAGGCGATGGCCTTCGGTGAGCTGCCGTTGGAGGGTGTTCAGCTCCTTGTCCCGGCCCAGGAATTCATTGTGGCGTCTGGGAACGTTGTTGGGCAGCGTTTCGGGCGCATTCGTCCCGCTGAGCTCGCTTTGGGCGGTCTGCTGTTCAGCAGACCGCCGCGACCGGCTTCGCTCCACGGCCTGCACCAGCCTGCTGCCAGCGAGCAGGGCTTTCCGGGGGACCGCGCCGAGCTGCTCCAGCACCGCCTGACACGACGCCGGGCGGTGCCGCGGATCGGGCTGGAGAAGCGCTGCGATCAAGGCGCGCAGGCCTTCGTCCTCGACCTCATCCAGTGACCAGGACGGGGGCTGGGTGCCAGACGATGGACGATGTCGGGTCAGCAGCTCCACAAACATGACGCCGAGGCTGAACAAATCCGCGCGCGCATTGGCAGAGTCGGCGTCGAAGAGCTGCTCGGGGGCGGCGTAGGCCGGCGTACCGAGCATCGCGCCAGGTTGGGTGGTCGCGTCTTCACCCACTTTCACGAGCCCGAAGTCTGCGATTCGCGGACGGAGCCGACCATGGCGCAGATCCAGCAGCACGTTCGCCGGCTTCAGATCGCGGTGAACCAGGTTGTGTTGGTGGGCGTACCACAGCCCCTCCGTGATGCACCGAAGCAACGCCAGGGATTCGTCCCTTGTCGGGGTGTAGGCGCGCAACAACTGGTGTAGAGAGGGGCCGTCGATATACGGCATCAACAGAGCCGGATAGCCAGAGATCTCGATCACATCGAACACAGGAAGGATAAAGGGGTGCGCAAGGTGGGCCTGGACCCGGCCCTCCTGGAGGATGCGCTGAAGATCCTTCGCCGAAAACGGGCGTCGTCTCGCAAACGCATCC
>JBCBLB010000676.1:0-5171 GCA_038520555.1 Myxococcota bacterium
CATCGCATCCCAGGCCGCGTCCGCGTCGGGCGCGCCCCCGCCTGCGCGGATCAGCCGACCCGCAGGGTGCGCGCCCGCAGCATCCGCGGCGGGACCATACGACTGAGACGTGAGGTGTCCGGTCACAATGGCCACGTCCAGCCGCCACCGCAGCCAGAACAACCATGCCCGCTCAATCCCCACCGCGAGGCCCAGCGCAAGCACCGCGGTGATCACATACATGAAGGCGGCCCCGGGGCCCGCAAACGATTCGATCAGGGCTTCGACCACGCGTGCTCCTCCTCTGTCGGGCCTGTCAGTGTAGCCGTCATTGTCGTTAACATCCCCCGCGACGATCCGAGGTGGGGTTATCTTCTGCCAATAGACCCCCGGTGGAGGATTGATGCGCATCTCGCTGATTATGTTCCTGATCGCCTGCAACGGCAGCGGAAGCCGATACGACAGCCCAGACGACTGCAAAACCATGGCCGCCGGGTCAGAACGCGATGAGTGCTGGGCTGAACAGGCCGTCGCGCTCTTTCAACAGTCCAACAATGACCCACGAGCCGCGGAACAGATCATCGAACAGCAGGTCTCCGACCCCAGCATCAAGGACTTCATCTGGTTGGAAGTCACCAAGCGGTATCGGCCCCAATCCTATGAGTACTGTCAAAAAATTAAGGAGAGCGCGCTTCAGGAACGGTGCAACACCATCGTCAGCCGACCGCATCTGCATCGAGAGCTGCTTCAAGGACCCGACGCGTTGCCCCCCGGCGGTCCCCCGGGGGGACCGCCAGGCGGGCAGGGCGGGCCGCCACCGCGTGGAAAAGCCCCCCCACCGGGTGGACCACCGCCACGGGGAAAAGCCCCACCGCCACCAGGGAACCCACCGCCGCAACCCCCGCAATAAGGACAGAACGAAAAAACACCGGGTGGAGCGCCCGGTGTTTTTGGATGCGGTGGCCACGAGAGTCCTCCCCGCAATCAAACCTCACCGCATTAGATGGAGGAGACGCTGAGACGTATTGCCAAGTGTGGTCGGCGAGGAGGACTGGTCTCGTGTTCCGCTGAGGTTAAAAAACCTCATTGGTTTCACGATAAACTATAGTTGCCACAGAGACCGTCGACAAGGATTTTTTCGGCGTGTACCCGTGGAACATTGTCGAAAATTGTCTATCAGTATGCGAGTTGTTGAGAGAACGGCGGAAGTGGGGGCTGGACATCGGGCTGAACCTGATCAAAGGCGTCCTGCAAGCTGTCCCGAAGCTGCCCCAGGGCGAACGGTTTTCGAATCATGGAGACCTGCGGTATTTTTGAGGTCTGGTGCATCAGTCGACTGTTGTTCTGACCGGTGGTGATCAGGACCGCGGTGTCCGGATGCCGCGACGTCATATCTGCGACCACATCCCGACCGGTGATGCCTGGAAGCTGCCAATCGATCAACGCGACGTCATAGGTCCGGCGGCCAGAGCGAATCAGCTCCAGGGCTTCGCGTCCACTGCTGACCGCGTCGACGGTGTATCCCAAAATGCTGATCAGGTATTCACAGACGACATCTCGAACCGCAGCATCATCTTCAACGAACAGGACTCGCATGGGTGTCGCCTTGAGGGGAGTGGGATGACTATGAAATCAAATCGGAGAAAAACTGCAAAGTTTCACCGAATTTCTGATTTCACTCTACCACTGCACATACAAGATCCGACGTCCGTGTGAGTTTTCACAATGGTTACAGTATTCAATGCCCCCGTCGTTCCGCGGCTTGTCCATCTCAAACCGATCTTAGTCTGCGATCGTCGGGCAGCCCACCTGGTTCAGATAGGAGACGCGCAGCACACTGTTCGATAACGGCGCATCGATCGCTTCCACTGTCAAGGTGTAGTCGTCCTGGTCGGGGGAAAGGGTCCACGCATCAAAGGGGACGAAGTCAACATCACCGGGCTCGCGCACCTCAACCCGCACCGTGGGCGCGAGCACATTCTGCAGCGTAACCGCCAGCGGACCCACCGCGACCGACGCGCTCTGTCGGGCGATCGCGTTCATCGCAGCGCTCCAGTTGGCGTTGTCGCACGCAGACGTGTCCGCGCCGCCGGTCTGATCCACCGCTTGCCGGTACCGCGTGACGGGGCTGAGTCCCCAGCAGGGGACATCTTCCTGGTTGGCCAGGGAGCTGATCATCAGCCCGCCCGGCGCGATGTCCTCGAGCATCGCGATCTGGTCGGTGACATCCTGGCCGCTGTCGTCGTCCTGACCGGCGAGCAGGAGCACATGCAGCAGCGCATCTTGTCGCTGGAACGTCTCCAGGCATTCTGCGTCGAGGGCGTCCAGGGCATGGACCATCAGCTGAGACGATCCGGCGCCCGCCGTCCCCGACACACCATCGCGGATGTGTCCGCGCAGCATCTCGCGGGTGCTTGTGGCGCTGTTCAGATACGCCGCCCCGGTCTGCGGGCAGATGGACGCCCCCGACAGCACCGCGACGTTGAAGTTCACGTTTCGACTGGTCAGCGACTCGGTGAGCTCATCGATCACGTCATCGGTCAGCTGGCTGGCGATGTTGGTCCCCATCGCACCGGCGGTGTCTGCCACGATCAGCAGATCCATCTCCAACGGTGGGTTGACCGCGAACACATCCACCTGCTCCGGATGGTCCTGCTCCCCAAACAACCAGATCGGCAACCGGTTCGGCGAGCCCAGGGCGTCGCTGCTGATCGAGACTTCGGTCCCCCACCCGCCCTCCTCGTCAGGGAGCGCGAACACCGGCCCGAAGGTCATCAGCAGCTCCCGAACCTCACCAGGAATCAGGGAAAACCCCGGCGGCACATTCAGCGAGAACACATCCGGGTGGGTCCAGGCCACATCCTGGACGACCGCGGTCTGCCGGCCCACGTTCTGGACCGTGATGGGAAAGCTCGCCTCACAGCCGAGCTGCATCGTGGCGCCGATGTTGGGTGCGGTGACCGACAACATCGGCGCCACCCCACTGCCCGTGATCGGGAGCACCAGGTCATCGGTGTTCACCCGCAGGGCCGCGGAGTACTCGCGATCCAGGGCGGGCTCAAAGAAGACGTCCACCGAAAAGCGTTCCTGAGGCCCCACCGAGAAGATGATGTTGTCCCCGCCGATGGTGAACACATCTGGCTCACCAGACGCATCGACGATCTCAAAGAGCGCATAGTGGCTGCTCTCACCGACGTTGGTCAGTTCGATGGTCTGCTTGACCGGCGTGTCTCCCACAGAGACATCACCGAATCGCAGGCCGATGCTCGGATCGACGACGAAGTTATGGCTGCCAACCGCTGGACTTCCGTTTGTCGGCGGTCCCATCGGGTTGCACCCGACCATTAGAGCGGCGAGCCAGATCAGCAACGGTCGTCCTCCACGGGTTCAGCGAGGGCTTGGACTGAACCCGACCGCGAGACCGTGATGAACCAGGAAGGTCTGTTCGTCGCCGTACGCATAGGGCGTCCACCGGATATCATAGCGCACCCCCCACTCAATCGCGCCATCCGTTTTCCCCCCCATCAGCCGGGCCCGCCCACCGGTTGACCACGTCCATGCGTTCTGGGCGTTGATGTACGGATCTCCGCTGATGCTGGTGTCGTCAAAGACCCGCCACAGGGCCACCCCCTCAACCACCGGCCCTACGCTCAGCGGACCCATCAGCACCTCATAGCCGCCCCCCAGCGCGACCTCTCCGCCGAAGGCGCCGTCGATCCCCTCCGCGGGGAGCGTTCCATAGGTGGCGTTGGTCCTCAGGTGCGCGGCCGGCCGGTGCCACCGGGACTGCCCCAACCCAAACGGCCGCAGCCGCGACACGTCCGCCTCAAAGGTCGTCGGGTGCTGGTATTGACCGGGCCCCTGGCGGTACGCCCCGCCGAAGGTGTACACCCAACGCGACGGGTACTGGACGATCAGCGCATCGAGCGCCGTGACCGTCCCGGCGTTGAGCCGCACCCGCTGCCTGCCGATGCGGTGGCCGCTCTCACTCCGAATCTCAACGACATGGCGCCCCGGCTCGACCGGGTGCGCCCCGGCCGCGACGCCGCGGGGGATGCCGTCGATGAACAGCTCTGCCCGGGTCAACAACTGGTTGTAGGCGCTGAGGATCGCCTGTTCAGCATCCATCCGCCGTTCCGGATCGCCGCTGAGGTAGATCTTCTCGCTGCCGGTGATTCGGGTCTCGATCCGGGGCACCTGGGCACCGCCGGTATGCCGGGCGGTCTCGGTCATCGCATAGTTGTGCGCTTCGATGACGTCGACCAGCCCGTCCCGATCCAGGTCCGCGCGGCCGCGGGCGTCGGTGAGCGCGTCCAGCAGGTAGTGGGTATACACCCCGTTCTCCAGCTCCGGATCTTCCATCGCGGGCTGGTGATACTCCGCTGCAAACAGCCGGGCCTCGCTGTCTGAGACCGTCAACACGTTCGGCGCGGGTGGCTCACCGCGGAGCCGGGCGATCTGGCGCGCGGTATCCTCAGACAGCGCCGAACGGGAGCCAACCCGGCCGTTATGGCAGGTGTCCATGATGAGCACCCGACGCCGCGCGTCCAGCTCACTGAGCATCGCTTCAAGCCATGCGACCTGCACCCCCGTCGCCGCCGGACGATCCAGATCTCCGTCGCTGGGCAACAGGTACAGCTCGCTGCCCAGCGGATCGACTGTCAGCGTCCCATGCCCCGAGACATACAGCAGAAAGGTGTCGTCCCGCTGCAGATCGGCGGTCGCCTTCTGGAGCGCATGGGCGATCGCTGCAGCCGTCGTCTCGTCCTGGCGGTGGAGGACATAGACATCATCGAAGCCGCCGATGTCCGGATCCAGCAGCGCCTGCCGCATATCCGCGGCGTCCTTGGCTGCGTACCGGAGCCCGCGAAGATCGGGATCCCGGTAGTCCTGAATCCCGATGAGCACAGCCACCCGGCGCGGCTCATACACCGCATCCAAATCCACGTCGTCGCCGCTCGTGACCCCCGCCAGCGCCGCACCGCTCAACCAGAAGCCCCACCATGCCGCGGCCATCCCTGCAACCATCATGGGCGCACCTCAACGACGATCCGTTCACAGCTGACGTCGAGGGCCGCAGCAGCCTGACACACCGCCTCCGGGCTGACGCCGGACAGCCCGCCTTCGACCGCGTCCGCGGTCAGCGGCGTGGGCCCTGACAGCAGCGCGAACGCCGCTGTCTGCTCGCCCGC
>JBCBLB010000881.1:0-3280 GCA_038520555.1 Myxococcota bacterium
CAACACCAGATCGATCTCGCTCTTGCGGTAGCCCAGCTGTGCCAGCGCCAGCGGAAGCTGGTCCGACGGCTTCGGCGCGGAAGCGCCGACCCCATCGGCCACCGTAAAATGGGCGGGGATCTTGTTCTTCAGCTCCAAACACAAACGCCCCGCGGTCTTGCGCCCCACCCCCGGCACCGCCACCAGCGTGGTCAGATCTTCCTGTGTGATCGCCGTCACCAGCTGACCCGGCGCAAGGTGGCCGAGAATCGCCAGCGCCAGCCGCGGCCCGACCCCCTTCACCCCCCGGAGCAGGTCGAACAGCTCGCGTTGGGAGGTGTCCCCGAATCCATACAGCGTGATCGCATCTTCACGAACGATCGTGGCGATATGAAGCGAGATCGTCTGATCCCGCTGGAAGCTGTCCTGCATGTTCGGCGGAAGATGGACCAGATAACCCACCCCGCGAACGTCCAGCACCATGCTGCCTGGTGTGACGTTGCGGACTTCACCCCGAAGATAGGCGATCATCGGCCGTCCCCCTGTCGCTGTAGCCGCGACTGCAGCGCGGCGCTGTTGATATGGGTGATCGCGATGGCCGTCGCATCCGCTGCGTCGCTGGGAAGATCCCGGGTCGCCCCCACAAGACGCGATACCAACATGATCATCTCTTTCTTGCTGGCACGACCATGACCACCCACCGTCTTCTTCACCGTCATCGGGTTGTAGGGCGTCACGTCCAGCCCCGCTTCCGCCGCTGCCAGAAGCGCCACACCGCGCGCCTGCCCCAGACGCAGCGCGCTCTCCGAAGACTTATGGCGAAAGATGGCTTCGATCGCGACACAGTCGGGCTCAAGCCGCTGCAATGCTTCCTTCAAACCCAGATGAATCTTCAGCAGCCGCTGGGGCACCGGGGCCTTGGTATGGGTCCGAATCACCCCCGCCTCCAACAAAAAATATCGCCCACGCTGTCGGCGAACCGCCGCATAACCAGTGGCGTTGCTGCCCGGGTCGATCCCAAAGACAAGCATCGGCTATCGGCCCCATCTTTGAACATATGTACAGTGTAGCCGGTTTATCGACCCGCCGTCGGTCATTTTCTGACCGGATTCATCGCCCGCCATCAGTGGTGTCTGCTCTCGGTTTGCACGCACAGGCAACGGTATCCCGTCCGTCAACCCCTCTGCACCTGAAACGTCGTCTCATTCGCAATCATCACCGCGCTCTGGTGCACACCCTCTGGCGCGGTCACGCCATCCCACACCACACACCCCCGCAACGACGCGCCCTGTGGAATCACTGCACCGGCGCCGATCACGCAGCGGTCGATCTCTCCTTCGATGCGCGCCCCTGCGCCGATCAGGCTGCCGCCCAATCCTCGCTCTGCTCGGGACCAGGGGTCGATCGACAGCGTCAACGTCCCATCGAGCACGTCCATGTTCGCCTGGAGGTACGCCGCCGGGGTTCCGACGTCTACCCAGATGCCAGGGTGAACGACGCCCTGGACGCGGCCCTCAGGGACCAGATCGCGATACGCGGTCCGAACAACACAGGCGAACCCGGTGGCCGGGACACGCTCGATCGCCGCTCGGGACATGACGTGGATTCCGGTGAAGTGCTGTCCCGGGCCCCCGCCTGGCTTCGGTGGTGCGTCATCGGTCGCGATGATGTCACCGATACGAATGACCTGCCCGTCTCGGTCGAGGACCGGCGTGATCGTGCCCAGCTCATTCGTGGTTCGCAGCGCCATCGCGGCGCCGTCCTCAGGGCAGGCGGCCTGGAGGGCGCCCAGGTCGACATCAGCGAGGATATCGCCGTTAAAGATGGCCACGCGGTCTGCCAGCCGCGGCAGCGCCGCCCGCAGCCCGCCGCCTGTGCCCAGGATGTCGGGCTGTTCCACCTGAAGCTGCGCCCCGTTCTCTTCGGCCCATGCAGCGATCTGCGGCCAGAGGTGGTGGGCATTGACCAGGACGTTCGTATGACCTTGCTGGCGCAGCCATGCATATGCGAGGTCGAGCATCGGGATCCCGCCGACGGGCAGCAGCGGCTTGGGGCGGATTTGTGTGAGCGGTCGCAGTCGGGTCCCGAACCCTGCCGCCAGGAGGAACGCCGTACATTTCTCTTCGTTCATCTCTTCCCCGGAATCGCTCGCAGCTTATTACATGTGCGTCATGGAGACGATCCCCGCCCTTCTCGCACGACGCGCTCGGACCCTTCCAGACGGCGTGTTGTTGGATGATAGCCTTGGAATCTGGAACTTCGCGGATGCGTTCACAGCGATCGGGGGCGTCGCGCAGCGGCTGTATTCGCTCGGCGTGACGGAAGGGACTGTGGTGGCGGTGCTTCCGCAGACCAACCGGCAGCAGGCGCTCTATGAGCTCGCGGTCCTCTGTCTGGGCGGTGCGGTCGTGGACTTCCCCGATGGGATCCCGCCCGATGGCGCCGAACTGGCCCGTCAGCTCGATGAGCGCGCGGTTCACCTGCTGCTGCTGTCCTCCGCTGCGCAGCATCAGATGCTCGCGCCGCACCTCGATGAGCTGTATGACCTGGTGCACCTGTTCGCGATAGAGCCCATCGCCGGCCTGCCACAGCTGCAGCCCGCTGAAGCGGACGTGGCGGCGTTGTTGGCGCGGATCGCGAAGGTCAGCCCGAGTCAGGACGCCTGGATCGAAGCCCAGACGGGCGAAGTGTTGCGCCATGAGCAGGTGGCGCGCGCCCAACAGGCGCTCCCGTTGCATGCCGCTGATCGGCGGGTGATGTGTCTGCCTGCCTGGAGTCGGCTGTCCCGGATGGCGCTGTATCGGTTCGAGGGGGGGGTTGTGGTGCGTGAGGCGGCGCTTGAGGACGCCCTGCTCGCCGAGCAGCCCACCGTCTTGCTGACCACGCCGGCGTCGCTGTCGGCGTGGTGGTCTGGCGCCCGGGAAGAGCTGGGCGCGATGGGCTGGATGTTGTTGCGGTGGGGAATGTCGGTCGGCCGGCAGGACGGATCATCGCGGCGATTGCGGGCGCAGCAGCGGCTCGCCGAGCCGCTCGTCCTCCAACCGACCCGCGAGCGGCTGGGCGGGACGTTGAAGCAGATCGTCTGTGAGCCCGAAGCTTCCGATGCGATACAGCGCCGGTTCGCCGGGCTTGGGGTCTCGATCAGCGCCCCATAGCGGGGGTGTGCAGGTCGGAGATCGGTGCTTAGAGTTGGGGTGAGGAGGATTCTATGCGTGATCCGTATGCCGTTCTGGGCGTCTCACGGGGGGCGGATCAGGACGCGATCAAAAAAGCGTACAAAAAGCTGGCGCGGAAGTATCAC
>JBCBLB010000084.1:0-20045 GCA_038520555.1 Myxococcota bacterium
CACCGACAGGGCCGCTTACCAGAGGCAGAGGCTCACTACCGCCACGCGCTCCGGGTCTATCAAGAGGGCAGCCATCTGGGCGGCGAAGGATATATACTCGGAAAACTGGGTTTACTGGAGATGTTGAGCGGCGCATCGGAGGCGGGTCTGGCGCGGGTGAAGCGTGGAGAGACGCTCCTGCGCGACCTCAACAACCTGCAGGGCCTGGCAGAGCTGCTGTGCAGCCTCGCCCACGCCGAGCACCTCGCCCATCATGCGGATGCCGCGGGCGCCGCCCTCCGCGAAGCCCAGCAGATCGCAGATGACCTCAACGTCGCACCGGACGCCAGTCTGGCCCGGCATATCGCCGAGGTTCAGGCCATCCTCACCGAAACGCCGTCGTAACCCTCACCCCCAGCCGGCGTCACCCGGGACGCGGCTGTGGTACCGGACGGCGCGGCGCGGACCGGCCATCATCGAATCCACGGCCTCGAACCAGGTGCGGAAGTGCGCGGTCTCTTTGTGCAGGGCCGGCGCTTCGGGGGTTCGGTAGGCCTCCATCAGGATGAACGTCGTGGGATCATCCTGGGACTGGATGAGGTCGAAGCGCGCGATCCCCTCCTCCTGGAGGCTGCTTCGGGCGTTCTCTGCGGTGGCGCGGACGAAGTCGTCCACGCACGCTGGCTTGACCTGGATGTGGACGTGGACAATGAGCATACCGTCTCCCAGAGATATCGGGGATCAGTGGGGGGTTACCAGGGGTGGGGGGTGCCATCCCACTGATAGAAGGACCCGCTGTCTTCGATGGTGACGCGGCGGAGGACGTTGTCGATGACGCCACGGACGGACTGCTCGGGGGTGAGGGTCGCCCGCTGCCCGCCCATGTCGGTGACCACCCAGCCGGGGTTGACGACGAGGGCGATGATGCCGTCGCCCTTCACCTCAATGGCGACGGCCCGGTTCATCATGTTCAAGGCCGCCTTCGAGGTGCTGTAGCTGTAGTTGGCGAGGTTGGTCTTCTTGATCGAGATGCTGCCCAGCCACGACGAGATGCTCACGACAAGGGGCCGCTGCGCCTTCGCCAGCAGGCTTCGGAAGTGCTTGACCATCAGCGCCGGGGCGACGCTGTTGATCCGCACGTGCCGCAGGACCTGCTCGGGGTCCAGCTCTGAGAGCTTCGCGTTCCGGGCGACGACCGCGGGATCAGGATCGTCCTTGGCGTTGATGCCGGCGTTGTTGATCAGGACGTCGAGCTTCCCGTAGACGCCACCGATGTCCGTCGCGAGGCGGGCCATGTTGCCTTCATCGACGACGTCGAGGACCTTCGGGACGACCGTGAGGCCTTCATCGACGAGCTGCTGGGCGGCGGCGGCGGCCTTCTCCATCCGGCGCGCGGTGAGGACGACGGTATAGCCGTCCCGTCCGAGCTGCCGGCACCACTCCAGCCCCAACCCTTTGTATGCCCCCGTGACCAGCGCAACGTTCATCGCTTCCCCTGAATCAGCAATCGCGAATCGTGTCCCACTTCTACCCGATATCCGAACGCCAGCGGCCACCTTTCCAGATACTCAGGTCCAGATGCTCAGATCAGCGGCGCCACCCCCTCAGAACGGCCTGGATGCCGGTCTCGACCAGGGCGTCGGTCTCTTCGGAGCGGGCGTGGCCAGCGATCTCGAGGATGATGTGACCATGGACCAGAGACCAGATGACGCGGGCCATCACCACCGCCTCCTGGCCAGGGCGATCAACATCGATCAACATGGGACGGTGCGACGCCAGCCAGGACGCCGCGACGCCGATGAGGTGGCCGAAGGAGGCCCGAGACGCCGCGATGGTCTCTCGGTTGGGCGCATACTGGGGAATGGGAGCGGCAAAAACCAACTCAAAGAGGGCCGGGCGCTGTCGTGCAGCGGTGAGATAGGCGCGCGCCGCAGCGAGCACATAGGCGTCCGTCCCCGGCATCTCCGTGAGCGCAGCGACGTCCTGGGCGAGCAGCGCGGCGCCCAGGCGATGCAGATGATTGAGCAGCCCGTCCATCCCACCAAAATGGGTGTAGACCACCTGACGAGAGACGCCCAGCGTCTCAGCGAGGCGACGAACCGACAGGGCGCCGAACCCATCCCGCCGCAGCAACTCCCGAGCGACCGTGATCACATCATCGGCTGAGACCTGTCCGCGCTTTCTGGGCATCGGATCCTCCGAATTCATCATCGCTCCCTTGGAACATGACGGTGTCATGTTAGTGAGCCGATTGACAAATGACGGTGTCATTTGTCAGACCATTCCCCTGCCTGAGGAGATTGATGATGTCGCGTGTTTCCCACGTACCGACTGTTTTTTCTTCGCCGCCCACTTCGGAGCGGCCCCAGGGGCGACCGCCGCGGGCCCGTACGTTTGGCGAGTGGCGGACCCTTCTCCAGCCGGTGCGTCTGTTCGGGGCGCGGGCCCGTCTGGCGGCGGCGCCGCGGGGGGATGGGCGGCTGGTCATTGACATCCCTGGCTACCAGTCGCCAGAGAGCGCGATGGCGCCGATCCGGTTGTTTCTTCGCTCCAAGGGTCACGACGCGCGCCCGTGGGGATTCGGTGTCAACCGCGGCGATCCGGAGCGGGATCGGATGCGCCTGCTCGCACGGCTGGAGTCGCTGGTGTCCGAAGCGGGTCGCCCGGTCAATCTCGTCGCCTGGAGCCTTGGGGGCATCATCGCGCGTGAGGTTGCGCGCCTTCGCCCCGATCTGGTTCACCGCGTCGTGGTGTATGGCAGCCCGCTGATCGGCGGCCCGACCTACACCGTCGCCGCGGATTTTACGGATGAGAAGGAGCAGCGGCGGATCGCCGCGTTGCAGGAGCAGCTCGATCGGGAGCAGCCGGTCCAGGTCCCCATCACCACGATTTTCTCTCGGCGAGATGGGGTGGTGAGCTGGCGAGCGTGTCTGGACCATTATTCACCCCGGGCCACCCATGTTGAGGTCCGCTCGTCTCATATCGGTCTTGGCATCGACCCGGACGTCTGGCTCGCAGTCGCCGAGGCGCTGGCCGCCAGATCTCACAGGCCGGGAGCCCCTGAGAGAGGAGCTGCCGGACCCGCTTGACAGTACGATGCAGTAAGCTCAGGGCATGTGGGGCGACCTGAAATGAACGTGGGCGACCTTCCCTGGGACGACGTCCGCATCTTCCTGGCCACGCTGCGTGCGCCCAGCCTGCGTCAGGCCGCCGACGATCTGGGCGTGTCTCACCCTACTGCGAGCCGCCGGGTGCGTGCCCTCGAAGAGCGGCTGGGTCTGCAGCTGTTCGAGCGGCGCTCAGATGGCCTGCACCCCACCGCTGAAGCCGTCGAGCTGGCCGCCGCGGCGGAGGAAGTCGAGCGGGCGATGCACGCCCTGCAGCGGGTCGCCCTGTCTGTTGATCCCGTCCTCCGCGGTCCGATTCGGGTGACGATGGTTCAGCCCTTCGCCACCGACCTGCTGATGCCGGATCTTCATGCGTTCGCGGTTCGATACCCAGAGATCGAGCTTCATGTCCAGCTCAAAATGGCGCTGTCCAACCTGGCGGCGCGCGAAGCGGACGTGGCGGTCCGCGGCATCGCCGCGGGCAATTCCCCTGACGCCGATCTTGCCGGCCGCAGAGCGGCACAGGTCAACACAGCCGTCTATGGCAGCGGCGCCTGCTGGCTGGGCCCCGATGACCAACGGGCGGCGTTTGCCGACACGATCCTTCCCGGGGGTCCGGATCTCCTCAGCCTTCCGGTGCGCGGGTCCTTCCCCGGCGTGGTGGTCAAGCGGGCAGCATGCATCGCCGGGCTGGGCTATGCGCGTCTGCCCTGCTTTTACGGCGATCCCGTGCTTCCCCGACGCAGCGTGCCCGTGCGGGGCGGCGACATCTGGGTGCTGGTGCACCCCGACCTGCGGCGGAACATGCGGCTGCGGCTGTTCCGGGACTTTCTGGTCGAGGCGCTGCGCCGTCATCAGCCCCGGCTGCTGGGGGACGCGCCGACCCTCCGCGCCTGAGTCAGGTCCCTGCCGGTGAGCTGCCGAAGCATGGTCCAGGTGGCTTCGACGCTGCGGCGGTCCTGAAGGTGCGGCTGGGTCATCTGCGCCATCGGCCCGGTCGTCTTCCCAGACATCGACGCCCAGGTCTGTCCGCTGCGTTCGGTTCCCCATGCCATGGCCTCGACGTACCGTCCGACCGCGTCGGCGAGGCTGTGTGAGATGCCGGTCCACCGCCCCAACGGCCCGGCCATCAGCGGCATCACCACGTTTCGAACCAGCCAGGGCTGGTTCCGGACAGCGCCGGTGTTTGGGGTCGTGCCTGGAGACACCGCGTAGACCGCCATGCCCTTCGGCAGCCGCGACGACAGCGCCCAGGCCCACCACCCGGCGACCATCTTGACCGCGCTGTAGTGGGGAGCGCTCGTGTATTGATAGGGGCTTTCAGCCCGGGCGAACGCGATCAGGGCGGCATGCAGATCGCCGTCGAAGTGCTCTTCAGCGAAGGCGCTGATATCAGATGGCGCCATCATCGCCATCTCCCCGCCCACGGCCTCTGCGCTGGCGATGACGATGCGGGCCCGCTCAGCCAACAGGCCCGCTTCCAGCAGACCCACGGTGAGAGCGTGATGGCCGAGCAGGCTGGAGGCGAAGCCCAGCTCAATGCCGGAGGGGCTGCGTCGCGGCGCGGCCCCTCCGGCGACCCCGGCGTTGAGCAACAGCGCATCAATGGCGCCGCCATGATGGCGAAGCGCTTCAATGGCCGCGTCGACGGTCTCCAGCTCGGCAAGATCGATGGGTAGAACCGCGAAAGGGTCCCGGCCGACGCGTTCCCGAAGCTGCACACGAGCGGCTTCGCCCTTCTCTACACTGCGGGCGACGAGGATGACACGATCGGCGCCGAGCTCAGCGAATCGGGCCGCCGATTCGAAGCCGAGACCGGAGTTGGCGCCGGTGATGAGGATGGTGCGAGGCTGAGTCGACATGTGGTTCTCCTTGCTGATGACTTCAATGTCATCTCTTCAGCCACTTCATGGAAGAACCACTTATGCACCGGGTATGGTTCAATAATGAAATCCAGGTTCCCATCGCTCCCATGGTGTGTTGACCTCGGATAGAGAGGGGTCCGGGGCAGGAGAGCCGATCATCGGCCCAGAACTCCGCTTGCCGGTGATGGTGAAGGAGACGCGAGATGGAAGATCCGACAGCCCAGGACTCCCGCCAGCACGCCACGTTGGATGGTGTGCTGGATTCCCTGGTCGAGAGCTACCAGCGCCCGACCCCGCTCAACGATCTGACCAGCTGCGCGCTGCCGAACCGCCGGGCGGTGGTTCATGCGTTCACCGCGATGCAGCATTTGATCTTCGCGTCGTTCTTCACCACGACGAAGCTGACGCGGAAGACGCTTCGGCTGGCGTTGTCTGAGCACCTGCTGACTGCGTATGAGACGCTGACCGAGCAGATCGACCGTGCGGTGCAGTGGACGGACCGGGACCGCGTCCCGGAGGCGCGCCGGCCGGACGGCTTCGCTGAGCGGATCACGACGGAGCTGCTCGGCGCACTTCCGGAGCTTCGCCGTCGGATGTATGGCGACGTGATGGCAGCCTGGCAGGGCGATCCGGCGGCGGAGTCGGTGGAAGAGATCGTGTTCAGCTACCCTGGCATCGTCGCGATCACCGCGTACCGCATCGCCCATCGGCTGTTCGTCCAGGACGTGCCGATGATTCCGCGGATTTTGTCGGAGCACGCCCACAGCGAGACCGGCATCGACATCCACCCCGGCGCAGAGATCGGGGAGCGGTTCTTCATCGACCACGGCACCGGCGTGGTCATTGGGGCGACGTGCCATATCGGCGATGACGTCAAGCTGTACCATGGGGTGACGTTGGGCGCGCTGTCGGTGCGCCGCAACACCCCGGACCCGGACTCTGGCCGCCCCAGAAAGCGCCACCCCACCCTGCACGACCGGGTCACGGTCTACTCCGGGTCGACGATCCTCGGCGGGGACACGGTCGTCGGCGCCGGCTCGGTGATCGGCGGCAACGTCTGGTTGACCCAGTCCGTCCCGCCCCACAGCAAAATCTACCGCCGCCCGGCCACCGTCGACGTGGACCGCGGCCCCCAGGTCCAGCCCCGAGGAGCCCCCATGGACATCAAGAAGGACGTCGTCGAAGCCATCGGCAACACCCCGCTCATTAAGCTGCACCGGCTGTCGGAAGAGACCGGCTGCACGATCCTCGGCAAGGCCGAGTGGCTCAACCCGGGCATGTCCGTCAAAGACCGCGCCGCGAAGTACATGGTCCTCGACGCCGAAGAGCGGGGCGTGCTCCGCCCTGGCGGCACCATCGTCGAGGGCACGGCCGGCAACACCGGCATCGGCCTCGCCCTGGTGGGCCGCGCCCGCGGCTACCGGGTGGTCATCGTCATCCCTGAGACGCAGTCCCAAGAGAAGAAGGACATGCTCCGGCTCGCTGGCGCGGAGCTGGTCGAGGTGCCCGCCGTCCCCTTCGCCAACCCCAACAACTACGTCCATGTCGCCGAGCGGCTGGCCAGACAGCTCGCCGAGAACAACCCCCGCGGCGCCTTCTACGCCAACCAGTGGGACAACCTCGCCAACCGGCGCGCCCACATCGAGAGCACCGGCCCGGAGATCTGGGCCCAGACCGGCGGCCGGATCGATGGCTTCGTCAGCGCCGTCGGCACCGGCGGGACGCTGTCTGGCGTCGGCATCTACCTCAAAGAGCAGAACCCCGACGTCACCATCGCCCTCGCTGATCCCCACGGCGCCAAGATGTTCGCCTGGTTCACCCGCGGCGAGCTGGCCGTCGATGTCGAGGGCGGGAGCATCACCCAGGGCATCGGTCAGGGGCGGATCACCGGCAACGTCGACGGCGCCCTCGTCGACAAGGCCTTCCGCATCCCCGACACCGAAGCGATCACCATCATCGACCGCCTCGCCCAGGAAGAGGGCCTGGTCCTCGGCGGCTCCGCAGGCGTCAACGTCGCCGGCGCCGTCCGCCTGGCCAGAGACATGGGGCCCGGCCACACCATCGTCACCATCCTCTGCGACCACGGCACCCGCTACGGGAACCTGTTCGATCCCGACTTCCGGCGCAGCAAAAACCTGCCCATCCCCACATGGATGGAGCGCCCCTCCACCATCACGCCGCCCTTCATCGAGCAGTAGCCACCGCACACTGGGGTAGGATGAGCCCCGATGAGGAAAGGGATTCCAAACGTTCGCGGGCGCACCGCCGTGATCACCGGCGGTGCCAACGGCATCGGCCGTGCCCTCGCGCGCGGGCTGCTCCGGCGCGGCGCACACCTCGCCCTCGTCGACCTCGACGAAGAGAACCTCGCCGCCCTGGCCAGACAGCTCCAACACGACGCCCCCGGCCGAATCATCTCGACCCACATCGTCGATGTTGCAGATCGGGAGACGATGCGCGCCCTCGCCCAGCGCGTCCATGACGCCCATGGCGGGGTCGATCTGCTCATCAACAATGCCGGCATCGGCTATGAAGGCGCCTTCCAGCAGACCACGCTGGAGACCTGGGACCACATCATCGGGGTGAACCTGTGGGGCGTCATCCATGGCTGCCACTTCTTCTTGCCGCTGCTCGCCCGGGCCGAGCAGGGACACATCGTCAACCTCTCCAGCCTGTTCGGCTATACCGGGATGGCCGGGCAGACCGCCTACTGCACCACCAAGTATGCCATCCGCGGCCTGTCCGAGAGCCTGTGGGAAGACCTGAGAGACACCTCGGTCGGCCTCACCGTTGTTCACCCCGGCAGCGTCGCCACCGGGATCATGAAGGCCGCTCAGGGAGACGATCCGGAGCTGATGGCGACCCTGGCCGACTGGTACGAAAAGAACGCCATGTCCCCCGACCGCGCAGCCGACCGGATCATCGCCGCCGTCGAGCGCGGCGCCGAGCGGCTGCTGATCTCCCCAGAAGCCGTGCTCGTCGATGTGGTCAAGCGGCTGGCGCCGACGTTCGGGAACCGGGCCGTCTGTGAGCTGATCCTGCGGGTGCTGGGGCTGTCGCATATGCGAGAACAGCGGCGAACCCAGTGGGCGCAGACGATGCTCGAAGGCCCGCTGCCATGGGAATGACCGACGTTGAGACCCTCATCATCGGCGCGGGCATCAGCGGAATCGGCGCCGCCATCGGCCTGCGCCGCGTTGGCCACGACGACTTCACCATCCTGGAGCGGGCCCCCACCCTCGGCGGCACCTGGCGGGACAACACCTACCCCGGCGTCGCCGTTGATATCCCCTCCAGCTCATACTGCTTCGCTTTTGAGACCGATTACCCCTGGTCACACGCCTACGCCAGCGGCGCTGAGATCCTCAAGTATGTCCACCACTGCGCCCGAAAGTATGACATCGAGCGCCACATTCAGTACGGCGCGTCCGTCATCCGGGCCTCTCTGGAAGACGACCGTTGGCGGGTGGCGCTGGCCGACGGCCGCGCGCTCACCGCGCGATTCCTGATCGCTGCGACGGGCCTGTTCACCACGCCTGTCCTCCCGGACATCGACGGCCTCGACACCTTCGCCGGGACATCGTTTCACTCCGCCCGCTGGGATCACAGCCACGACCTGAGCGGCCGACGGGTCGGCGTCATCGGCACCGGGGCCTCGGCTGCCCAGATCATCCCCGCCATCGCGGACACCGTCGCGCACCTTCACGTGTTTCAGCGGACCCCCATCTGGATCGCGCCACGGCTGGATTATCGACTGCCGGCTCCCAACGCATGGCATAACCTTCGCCGGTTTGGAGCGTTTCGCGCCGTAAACCGGTGGGTTTCAGAGATGGGCATCGAGATCCTCACCCTGGCCACCGCGGTGTATCAACGTTCACCGCTCCTCGTTCAAGGGGTCCAACGCCTGGTTCGCGCCTGGATGGCGCGACAGGTCACAGACCCCGACATCCGAAGAAAGCTTCTTCCAACCTATACCCTGGGATGTAAGCGGCCGACACCGTCAAACACGTACCTGAAGACGTTCAACCGCCCCCATGTCCGCCTCGTGACCACGCCGATCGCAGCCATCGAGCCCAGCGGCGTGCGGACGGTGGATGAGACCCTGCATGCGATCGATACCCTCGTCCTGGCGACCGGGTTCTTGACGACGCAGCGCGGCAACGCGCCCGCCTTTGAGGCCATCGGACGCGATGGCATCCCCCTGGGCGCGGTCTGGGATGCGCAGCGGCTTCAGTCGTATCGCGGCGTCGCGATGCCCGGATTCCCGAACCTCTTCCTCACCGCTGGCCCCTACTCCGGTGGGTTCAACTGGTTCACGATGCTGTCCGCGCACCTCGACCAGATCATCGGTTGTATCCAAGAAGCCGGACGACGAAACGCTCGAATGGTCGAGGTCGATCCCCAGGCCCACGCCGAGTGGATGATGACGATGTGGCGATATGCAGAGGAGACGGTGTTCACAGCCCCCTCCTGTCATGGCTCAAACAGCTTCTATATCGACCGCCACGGAGATGCGGCGTTGCCCCTCCCTCGAACCCCGGGATGGCGCGCTCGAATGATCCAGAACGCAGAGACACAGGGCTTCGTCTTCTCTCAATAAATTCAGGCTCAACCAATCTTTACAGGCGATTTTTTCCTGATTGAAGAGATGTCAGGGCGCGCTGACCTCAGCGACACCTCGGCGACAGCGACGATTCTCATCGAGAAGTATGGCCATGTAACAGAGGTTGCTCAACGGTTTCTAAGAGCCAGGAGTCGTCGCGTGGAGTGCGTCTGCCTGGGATGAAGCTGTCCTGACGCAGCACTATTTGACCTGCATCATTTTGACGCATGCAGAGGCGCAGATGTTCTCGTTCACCGAAGACCATCGCTTCGAGCAATTCTTCTTCAACACAGGCACGACGGCGCGGCTGTCTCGGATCGCACGGCAGTTCCGTCGTCCGCTGCTGCTGTGTATGCCCTCGCTGGCGAAGGATCTTGAAGACCGTCTTCATCCCTACCGTTTGCTTGACCGGGATCGGCGGTTCACCAACCTGTCCGGGTATGAGTATTTCGACCTCCTCAACCCGCATATGATCTTCGAAGACTTCGACGCCATCTTCGTCGATCCGCCGTTCGCCAACGTGACGCTGCCGCAGCTCCGAGAGACGATCGACCTGCTGGCCAGCTGCCCGCCGCGAAGGCCGGCCCTGTTCATCTGCTACATCGCCTCTCGCGAGGCGCAGCTGATGGAGACGTTCTCGCCCTACCAGCTGCGCCGGGAGAACGAGCCGCTGGGCTACCGAACGGTCAAAGCGGCCACCCAGGCCCGCATCCGACTCTACGCATCAACCGCGACCGGCTGAACCACCGCCGACGTCTGGAGCGACGCAACCCAACGCGCCGCCGCGCCTTCACCTGGGCGATCCGCTCGGCGCGTTCGGTGGTCAGATTGTCCAGGTGGTCAAGCGGTTCCATCTGTTCATCTCCAAGATTGAGGGTGTTGTATCCTGAGAACGCAGATGCTTGGGAGGCACCATGCGAAACGCGAGCGCGGCGTTCTTCATTATCGGCGGCGGTGCCATGCTCGCCTGTGGCTCTGGCACAGGCGACGGCGACGGCGACGGCGACGGCGACGGCGACGGCGGCACCTCGGGGGAGTGGACCATCACCGCGCATCCCTGCGTTGGGAACCGGACCGACACCCTCCACTTCGACGATCCATCAACCGGCTATGTCGGCTGCGGGACGACGACCGCGGGCGATGGGCTGTTCCAGACCACCGACGGCGGTCAGACGTGGTCGGCGCCGACCACTGCGCCCGCGGGTCTGTTGGAGACCTTCCGGGCGACGCACATCTCGCGAAGCGACGACGGCAACCTCTACATCGCCGGCACCGGTGACGACAACTCCCGGGTGATCAAGGCGGACACCTCGGCGGAGCCGTGGGCCTTGGAGATCGTGTTCGAGGGCGGTGGGAAGACCTGGAACAACTTCCAGGTCGGCAGCTTCGCCCGGCTCCGCTCCGGCTTCGCGGTGGCCGAGTCTCTCACCGGGGTCGGCGTGGTCTACCGCGAGAACGACGACGCCGAATGGCAGGACGGCTACGGCTGGTGGTCCGCGGTCGACCCCTCCGGCATCCAGATCCTCGATATGGCTGTTCACGGCGACAACATCTATGGCGCCGGCAGCCGCATCACCCAGCCGCCCTACGTCTTTTTGTCCACCGGCGCCGACGGCTTCGGCTTCGATGCCCTCGCCCTGTCCGAGGCCGTCGCCGGCGAGATGTGGGACGTACATGCCGATGAAGACGGCGTCATCGTCGGAGGGGTCGATCAGAACAGAGACGTCGGCGTCGCCTACATCTCTGGAGCCGATCCGACCGTCCTCAGCGGATGGACCGAGGTCGACATCTCGACCATCGCCGCCGACAACCGCTCGACCTGGATCCGCGGAGTGTGCCGCAATCCAACCGCTCGCCTCACCGTCCTGATCGGGGAGTACTCGTCTCTGAGCGACGGGCTGGTTCTTCGGTCAGATGATGGGGGGGCGTTCGCCGACATCACCGACGCGGTCACCACCGAAAACCTGCCACCGATGCACCGATGCCAGATCTTTGACGACGGAACCGTGGTGATGGCCGGGGCAAACGGGGCGTTTGCCCGCCTGACTCCCTGACACTACTCCGCGACGTCCGGGGGCGGCATCGGGTCTTCCCGGACGATCTCGATCGGCTTGTTGAGGCCATTGGCGATCTTTCGGGCCTGGTCGCGGAGCGACTGCGCCCGGTCGGCGTCAAACAGGATCCGCTGGGCGTCGGTCTTCAGCCAGATGCTGGAGCAGTACTGCCCATCTGCGTCCACGATGGCTTCAAACTCGACCCGCTCGATGGTTCGGGTGGAGATCTGCTTCCGCTCCACGTCTTCACCGCGGTACAGGTCGATCTTGACGACCTCTGCCGTGGAGGGGATGTGTGTCATCCGCCGAACCGACGGGTCACAGGGATCGTCGGGGAGGGGCTCGGTGACGGTGAACAGGCCCTGCAGCTTCAGATCGACGCCGCTGCCAGAGATGATCAGGTTGGCGGGGCCGCTGGCGGCGCCCTCAGCGATCGTGGCAGAGACGGTGCTCTCATCAACAGCCCCCACCATCAGTGGCTTTCCACCCAGGGTATAGGTATAGTCTGCAGACAGGTGGCTGCCGTGGAGGGTGACCGCATCACCGGGCTGGCCCTGGGCGGGTGCAATGCGGCTGACGAAGGGCGGCTCGGTTGAGCACGCCCACAACAGGACGAAGAAGCTGCTCATACCTCATGATGGACGTCGCACGGCCACCGCGTCAAGCCTTCACCGAACAAGACGGCTTCACTCCACAATCGATTCATCCGCTTGCGTTTCACGCACAACAAGCGCCGTAAGCCGGTGCCACGCCGCGTCGGGGAAGGGATAAGCAGAGGTCTGGACCACTTCGGACAGGTACACCCAGATCGCATCGCGCCGCTCCCGCCCTTCTGGCGTGTCCGCGCAGCGCAGCAGCTGTTCTGTCAGCGCGTGGCGGCGTCGCTCCGGCGTCGAGGACACATCCAACCAGATGGCGTCCAATTCCCCTGGAAGATCCTGCATTCTTTTGGCGTGCGCCTCATCGGAGATGGCATCGCGAAGCGTTCGGAGGCTGGGCTCCATGGCTTCGGAGAGGCGCTGTTGCTGCCAGACCAGCTTCCGCCCGGATGTGATCCAGAACCGCACCCCGACCCGGACGCCCTGGTTGGTGACGGTCCCGGGGATGTCTTCGAAAGGTTCGGGCTGGAGGCCGAGGTCAACCCCCTGGAAGACGAACTGTGGCGAGCGGAACTGCGCAAACCCATCGTCATCCACGATCACCCGGGGCTTCCACCGCTGCTTCCAAGGTGGCATATAGAGCGTCCGCCCATCTTTTCTGCGCTTGGGGGTGTAGCCGAGGTCGAGCAGGCTCTGGTGCAGGTCGCGGCGCGCTGCCTGGATGCGATCGCCATAAATGATGATCTCCTCATCCGGCGGCGAGTCGTCGGATGAAGGGGAATTTGCCTCCTCCTGTGCGAAGGCCAGCGCGAACCAGAGCCACCACATGGGTGAGAGATAACCCAGAACCTCGAAAATGATTCCATCGACAAGCGCATCGAGACGTCCACGGGCTGACCGGGTCCCCCCAGATGTGCACGTCGCCGGCAGCATCGATGGAGAGATCGCCCAGAGCTTCGGAACGATTAAAAATCTGGATAGTGACTCAAAAAAGAATCATCGTCGGTGAGTGTTGAACGGGCCACATTCCTGCCATGAGAATTGGAATCGACATCGGCCGGGTGATCATCTCCGCCGCAGGAAACGATGGCCTCTCGGACACCGTCTTTATCGACGGCGGGGACGAGGCGGCGATGCAGACCCCGCCAGAGCCGGGGGCGATTGAGACCATCACAACGCTGGTGGCCCTGTCCAGGGGCAACGCATGGCTGGTCTCCAAAGCAGGGCCCCGAATCCAGGCCCGCTCCCGGGCGTGGCTTCACCACATCGACTTCTTCACCCGAACCGGCATCCCCGAGCAGCACCTGCGATTCTGCCGCGAGCGCCGTGACAAGGCCGTTCATGCCAGGACACTCAAGCTGACCCACTTCATCGACGATCGCATCGGGGTCCATCAGCACCTGCGTGACCTGGTCCCCAATCTGTATCTGTTCGGCCATCAGAAACCGCGAACCCAGGTACCCAACTGGCTCACCCCGGCCAGAGACTGGGCCGCGATCGCAGAGCTGCTGCTGCCCGACAAGAGCAGATAAAACACGTTCAACCCAGATAAGAGCCCTGATTACCAAATGTTGGCTCAAACACTCAAGTGCGCATAAAGTTGATTATACCATTGGTTTAAAACAAACGCTTCCATATGTGATCCTCTGTCAGAAAAAGATGAACCGATGAGAGAAGATCATTGCATACGGTATATATAAATCAAACCACTTCTTCACCTGAATATATACAAACAGTATGCATAAGCATCGTCCCCGATGCCATGGGTTATATACGGTTATCGCAGGATCGGCCACTTGTTTGGCATTGGCCGCTTGTGCGTCTTCGCCTCCGCCACTGGCAGAGCTGGATGCAACCGCCCTGGCTGCTCAGATCAACGAAGCTGATGATCCCACCATACAGCTGTACCTTCTAGACGCTGCGTTGGAAGCCCACCCGCAGCTCAGCCGTCCGCTGTGTGCACAGTTGGTTCCCGGGGTCGCTCGGGAGCGCTGCCATCAGGTTCAGAGTCGGCCGCATCTGTGGGTCGATCGTCCGATGTCGCTTCCGAGCGAGCGTCCGGCACCGGGTCCCAGCGGCCTTCAGCAACGCCCATCCACCCTGCCCTCACCGTATCTTCATGTTCCGGCGACGACGTGCTCTGGGTGTGACAGCGACCTGGATGTGATCGCAGCTGCCGGGGAGCGGGCGCTTCACGGAGACGCAGAAGGTGCGGCGGCGTTGTGTCATGGGATCTCTTCTGACCGGTGGCGACAGGAGTGTGTGTTCCTGGCTGCCGAGAAGCGCCTTGTGCCCGACCTGGCCGGTGGGTACCCAGAGGCCGCGGGCCTGTGCGCCGAAGCCCATGAATATCTGGCGGACTGCCTGATGCATCTTCACACCGTCAATCCCCGTCCGCTCCCGCTGACGACGCATGCGGCGGGGTGGGCGACCGCGATCGCTCTGACCGAGAACGTCTCGGCGTTGTGGTCCGGCCTGGACGCGCGCTACGCTGCAGTCGCCGAGGGTCAGGTCTGGTCGCACTGGCTGTCGCTGTCATACCTGCAGACAAGCGCGGTCACCGGCGACCCGCTCGACTTCCTTCCGCCAGAGACCACACCCTATATCCACGCCGCCATCGCGCTCCGAATGGGTCGGGCGGGCCTTCTGGCGGACATGACGCTGGCAGAGGCCCTCATCGCCCTGGACGCGCGCCTCGCAGACCGCAGCGACGACATCCACCGTGTCGGGTTCGCCCCGCTCCCCCGACACCTGAACGCGCTGTGGCATGAAGATCGGGATGGAGAGCAGTACATCCAGACCATCCCCTACCACTCCGTCGACCGGCGTCCCTTCAGCGTCGATCCGGCAACGGATCGGGTGCTGGTTATCCTGGAAGCCGCCGCACGTTCAGAGCCTGCGGTGAAACCGCTCCTGGAGGAGGGGCGCGCCTACCCAGATCCCATCGTCCAACAAAGCGCGCAGCGGCTGTTGGATGTGGTCAACACCCTCCCGAGCGGCATCGGACGTCCACCAAACCATCGCCCCCAACACCACAGAAGCCCCCGTCCATCGCCGGGTCGGAAGATGCGCAACGATTAGTGGGCGAGGCGGGTCAGCCCCCCACACCCCCAGGATCGCATCGTACCGGTTCTCTATCGATCTCTCTGAATGTGGTCACCGGTCCGTGTACCGCGAACGTCGTTGGTATCAATGCACAGAGCGATGACGTGGAGGAGACAGGATGGTTCGCAGCACCTCGAAGAGCTGCTCGGGCACCAGGGGCTTTGAGAGGAAGCCATCCACGCCCGCGTCGCGGAACATGTCGCGCTCTTCGTCGAGAACAGCGGCGCTCAGCGCGACAATCCGGAGCGGCGGACGATCCTGTCGGCGCTCCTGCGCGCGAATGCGTCGGGTACACTCGATGCCGTCCATGACGGGCATGTGCCGATCCATCAGCACCAGATCATAGCGCCCCCGGGCCAGCCGCTCCAGCGCATCTGCGCCGTTGCCGGCCTGTTCCACCGATGCACCGACGCCCTCTAACATCCGGGTGACCAGCAACCGGTTGATCAGATGATCGTCGACCAGCAGGATACGCAGCGAGGATGCGTCCGGCATCCTCGCGTCCTGTTGTGGAAGAGAGACGTCGACCTGCGTCGAGACAGCATCGTTCGGGAAACACAGCGTGAACGTTGAGCCCTCACCGAAGGTGGAGCACGCGGTCACATCTCCTCCCATCAGCCGCGCGATTCGCCGGGCGATCGCGAGACCGAGCCCCGTGCCGCCGAACCGGCGCGTCGTCGCGGGATCGGCTTGGGCAAACGCGTGGAAGAGCCGCTCGATTTTGTCGGGGTGCATCCCGATACCGGTGTCCTGGACCTCAAGCCGCACCATGGCTGATCCATCGACAGACAGCCGCACCCCGACCTGGCCGTTCTCTGTAAATTTGATCGCATTGCTCACCAGGTTGTGTACGATCTGCGCCAGCCGTGTCGAATCAGAGCGGATCAATGTGGGCACCTCTGGAGCAATCGCCAACGTCAGCGTGAGCCCCTTCTCCTCTGCGCGCAGCCTGTGAATGGCGATGACGTCTCGGATAACGTCGTGTAGTGGGATGGGGCGCACCTCCAGCTGTAGCTCCTGGGCTTCGATCTTCGAGAACGTCAACACATCGTCGACCAGGGCGCGGAGGTGCTCCGAAGAGCGGATCGCGAGCGCGATGGTCTCAGCCTGGGCTTCATCTGATCCGGGCTTGAGGAGGTTCAGCGCCGTCTGAATCCCATGCAGCGGGGTGCGCAGCTCGTGGCTCATGGTCGCCACGAACATGGATCGGGCCCGGGCTGTTGCGATCGCAGCGGCCTGCTCCAGCCGCTGCGCCTCATGGGCGGCGAGCGAAGCGCGGAGCGTGTCCAGCGTGCGCAGCATCTCTCGGGCTTCTCCGGTGGCATCTTCCGACGCGATCACCGTCTCCACGTCCCCGCGCAGCAGCCGCCGAGAGGCCGCGCTGATCCGCGCGACCGGCGCGCTGACCCAGCGCCCAAGCAGCATCTGCGCGACGAAGCCGATGAGCCCCCCCCAGAACAAAACGCCGGCGAACCACAGCCCATTCATCCACGACAAGCGCTGCTGTCCATGCCGATATTGGGTGACACGCGCAGCTTCGACTTCCGTCACCACCTGCTCCAATACGCGCAGCGGCTCCCGGTCGATGCCTCGAACCCGCGCATCAACGGCGAACAAATCAGCACCATGCGCCACCATCCCCGCGAGCCCGTCACGGTACGCGACCCCAAGCTCGCTGTGCTGCTCTTGAAAGCGCACCACCAGAAGACGCGACGGTTCGGGAAGATCAGGATCCATGAGCAGCCCCTCGACCAGCTGACGCGTGCGGGCCTCCTCGTCTTCAAACTGTCCCCAGTACCGTTCCAACAACGCCTCATCCTGGCTGCCTCGGATGAGAACGTTTTTCCATTCCTGAACTTGTACCTTAAAATGAATCTGCGCAGAGCGCGCAGCCTCGATGCGTTGATATGCAGTGATGTTATCCCGATTGATCTTCGCTTGTGCGCGTTGAAGCCACACCTGGCTACCAATACACATCACCATCAGTGAGCCCAACGCCGACCAGAGGATGACGATTAATCGTTGTTGGATCTTCATTACGCTGGTGATCGGCATGGGTGACCAGATTCTTGAGCATCCCCAGGAAAACCGCTCCGACCGACAACAGGACGCCGCTCTCTGGATACAACAGAGTCGGGTATACGCTCCCCCAGAGCGAGGACGCAACACAACCAACTCACGCCAGCTGGGCACCCGTGGCGACGAACAGCCCGGCGATCATCTTCTGTTCGACCATCCCACCCACACCGTCGATGAGATGACGGATATGGTCGAGAAAACGTGCCTGCTGTCTGGGTTTGGTGACCGCTGAATCCGAATAGGTCTGCAGCAGCCGTATCATATGCTCCGTCGTGAAGGTCCTCGTCCAGGAAAAGGTGAAGACCTCGCATCGTGGAAAGTACCCCGAGGATTCAATCTCCTGCTTCCACCGCTGCAGCCGCTCTGGAACGTCTGCAGGCGTTTGGGGGCCATACAGTTCGGTATACGCCGGCCGAGAGAGCAGATAGAACGGCGAGTCCAGCGGCTGCATATGCCAGAACAGCCCGATCCTGCCGCCAGGACGGAGCAGCTGGTGCGCGAGCGCATAGCGCCGCTCCGGATCCACCCAGTGGTAGGCCTGACCTGCAACGATCGCCTGAAACCCGTCCCCTGCGTGGATAAACTCCTCCATGCGGGCGGACACAAGGCACACATTGGAGAAGCCCCGAACCTTCTCTGTGGCGATGTCGCGGAGGGCGTCACCCGGTTCCAGGGCAGTGAGCGGCACGCCGCGCCGGGCGAGCGGCAGCGTCGCGATGCCTGTCCCCGCTCCGACCTCCAGGACAGGGGTGTGGGCGTCCAGTTGACACGCCGAGATGATCGTATCGAACAACGCTTCAGGGTAGCGGGGGCGGACAGCGTCGTACGTTTGAGCGATGGTGTCAAAGTGAACCTGTCGCCGAGCGCGTTGCATGGCCTCGCTCAGGTCTTCCCCTCCCATGATTCGTTTCTTCATTATCAGGTCTTCCCCCCTCGAAATCGTTGATGGACTGCGTCGGCGCTCGATATGCTGACCCCGCCTCGTTCAAGACCCGAAAATGCATGTCCGATCTCTTCTTATCCCGTTGGGAATGGTCGCATCATCTGGTGCAGGGTGGCTGCTCCGTACCGTCCCGCGGATCGGTGAGCCGGCAGAGATCGTAGCGTGCCCAGAGTACCCCTGCGATACGGCAACGAAGGCGCTGCGGAGATGTTGAAGATGCTCGACGCGTCGCAGTAGCGTCGCAGCCCGGTAAAAGGTTGGTCTGCGCCTATAAAAATGGATGAACGCTGGAATCGAACGACAAGCAAAGGTTCTGACCGGACGCTATTGCATGACCACAGGAGGAACGCATGACTGAGAAACCAGACGTCCTGGAGACCCCCATCGCAGCCCAACATGGGTCGTTCGCGACCGGCAACGGGGCCCTGATGATCGCGGCGCTGTTCCTCCCCTTCATCCAGGTCTGTGACAACAGCCACATAACCGGCGCGGAGATGATTCAGTTTCCACCCATCACGTCATCTGCGGTGGTCGCCTTGTTGTCCGTGTGGGCGGGGCTGCACCTGTTGGTGTCCAACAGGCCGCAGCTCGGCGTCGAGATGATCCGGAGCACGCTGGCGGGCTTCGGGGGGACGGTCCTGCTGGTGTTGGGCCTGCCCGCGCTCATCGAGGGCGGAGCGGACGAGCTTCGGATCGGGTACTGGCTGTTCCTGGCCGGCAACGTCGCCGTGGTGTTCCAGGTGGGCGCGTTGCTGAGCGCCGCCGCACCGGAGCGCCGTAAGCCCTGGGTGATCCTGTCTGGGTTGGCCGCGGCGATGGCGCTGGTGTTCTCGGCATGGACCATCATCATCAATCTGATGGAGACCTGATCACCCGTCCCGAATGAAGACCGCCTTATCGTTCCATCCCAGCCAGCTTCGGGCGCAAAAGTCGCCGGCTTACTGGAGGCCATAGTCGGGCGTCGCCCACTGCCCCCAGGGCATCAGCTCAGGGAGGGACGCTTGAACGGCACGGGCAACCTCATCGGCGTCAGAGAGCCGAACCCGGCAAAAACGGACGCGCGGGTGCTCGATGAACTCCACAGCAGGCGTCTCGATCATGGCGTCAGCCGTCCTCTTTGTGGGTGGGTCATGACTTCGGTTTAATTCACATGGCCGGCCGGCTCATCTGCGGCCGGCGATCGGACCGGTGGGGCAGGCCGCGAGGTCGATGGGGGAGAGGTCGATGGGAGCGAAGATTGGCTCGTGGTGATCGTGGCCATCAATCGGCTGGTGGTTTTTGGAGGACCCTCTGTTACACTGCGCTCTGAATTCAGGAGAGCGCTATGATTCGGATCCTTTTGTTCAGCGTCCTGCTGGGGTGTGATTCTGACGAAGACACCGAACCGCAGAACCCGCGAATCGCCGATGTTGACGGCGACGGCGTCGGTGAGAACATCGACTGCGACGACACCGATCCGTCCATCAACCCATACGTCACCGAAAGCTGTGACGGCATCGACAACAACTGCAATGAGCAGATCGATGAAGGGTTCGACGTCGACAATGACACCTTCACCGCGTGTGAGGGCGACTGCGACGACGACGACCCCTTCATCGATCTGCTCATTGCAGTTGTTGTCGATGCCGTCACAGCTTTCGGTGACGTATGGGTTGATGGACGGATCGGTGTCGTCGCAGTCGATGTTCTCACCGACGCCGTCGCCGTCAAC
>JBCBLB010000062.1:0-22217 GCA_038520555.1 Myxococcota bacterium
CCATCCGCATCCATGGCGGCTACTTTAAGAGCGCTGACCTCCTCAAGGCCAACGGACGCGCCCGGGCCATCGAGATGACCGCCTCTCACGGCCAGAGCGGGCAGTCCTTCTCCACCATGCTTCGGATGACTGATCCCGTCGAAGTCCCCGCTGTCGACCCCTGCACCCACCAGCCGCCCGACCTGAAGGCCGCGTGGTTCGAGATCGCCCGCGACGGCAACGGCGCCCATGTCTTCGCCAACGACAACAAGAGTCCGACCAGGATGCCCGTCGACGCCATCGAGCTGACCCTCACCGAGGTCTTCCCTGGCAGCCGCTACCAGGACACCTGCATCTCTGAGATCGAGATCATCGTCCGAGAACGGTAGGGTGCCGGTGAGGGCGTCATCGGAACTGTCTGTGACCCCGAACAGCTCATCGGAGATGGTTCCACCCGGGTATCGTGTAAACGTGTCGTCCTCGATCAGCGTCCTCCACCACATGAGAGGGCATCGGAGCGGACATACACCCCAGAGCCAGGATGGATCCGATGAAGATGACAGGCCGAGCAGTCAAGCGGTAACGATCCATCCAACACCGTAGCGAAGATATATGACTATATACTACCAATATAGACTGGCCTGTTCTACTTCTCGAATTCAGACGAACCCGACGCCTCACTGAGCGAGCGCGATGGTCGGCAGCCGGGGAGGGCTATGGTCGGTTTCAATCGGTTACAACTGCTCGCAGCTTGCGGAGATCGGGGTTTATGTTGATTTGGGTCTGGGCATGGGCCACCAGAGGTGGCTGTGAAAAAGATGTGGTTGTTGCTCTTCGTGTCGTTCAGCGTCGCGGCGTGCTCATCTGACGAAAAAAGGGGGCCGGCTGATCCGCCTACGCTCTCACCTGTGGATCCGCGCCCAGGCGCGTTCAGCGTGGACTTCGCGCTTCCAGGGCTCACCGGGACGTCCGCATCCCGCGTGGCCGTGCTGACGGAGGACACAGCAGGTCGGCTTTTGGTGGGCGGCTTGTTTTCGTTCATCGGACGCGCGCCGTCGAGCGGGGTGGCCGTCTGGGAGGATGACCAGCTTGTCTCTCTCGGCGAAGCGCCCCTGGGGAACGTTACCTCCTTACTCCCGCTCCCCAACGGCGGGGTTCTGGCAGGGGGGTGGGACGAAGAGACCGGAGCGGGGTTTGTGGTCCGCTGGACCGGGACGGCCTGGGATGTAATCGTCGAGGACGTCGCCGGCGGGATCGAAGCGCTCTACCTCGATCCAAGCGGCGACCTCGTCGTCGGCGGGGGGTTCACCGACATCGGCGGCAGCGACGCGGATGGGCTGGCACGGTGGGACGGGACGGAGTTCTCAGCACTGGCGACCGGAGGGCCGGGGCCTGGATCGGTGATCCGTCACTTCTTCGAGAGGGAGGGATATGTGCTGTGTGTCGCCGGCGACATCCTGGAGTTTGGCGAGGATCCGGCCGGCGGGGTGGGGTGCTTGAGCGAAGCGGGCTGGGAGCCGATGGGCGCGCTGCCAGGGACGGTCTTCGACGTCATCGCCACGTCCGACGGGACCTACATCGCCGCTGGCAGCTTCGTGATGTCGGTGGATGATGGCGAGCCGACGATCGCAGGACTGGCAGAGTGGGACGGTTCCAGCTGGCAGGTCGGCGACTTTCTGGGGGTCTCCCAGGGGCTCATCAATCAGGTCCGCGACCTGGAGCCGATGCCTGACGGCGGCTTCATCGCTGCGGGCCAGTTCGGAGTCGTGGGGACAGACATCTACCTGATCGAGACGCCGACGGAGGCGATGAACGTCGCCCGCTGGGACGGTGCGACGTGGTCGGCGTATGGCGCTGGGCTGCAGGAGAGCATCGGCCCCACCTCCGTGGGAGTCCCTGGCGCCTGGGCGATATGGGGAGATCATCAGGGAGAGACCTGGGTCGGCGGGCTGTTTCACGAATCCGACGAAGCGCTGGTGATGCAGCTTGGGCGGTGGGATGGATCAGACTGGCGTCCTGCTGTAGGCGGCGGGGGATACCACGGCCAACCCTTCTGGGTCCAACACATCGTCTCTACGGATTCGTTCACCGGCTTCGGCGGAGATCTCTGGATCGATGGTGCGCGTGTGACGATGGCGCGCTGGTCAGAGGAAGGGTTCGTCGCCTGGGAGGGAGCGCCGCAAGGCCCGCTCAACGCGTTGGTCTCCGGGGCAGACGGCCGGGTGTGGGCGGCCGGTTCGCTGACCCTCGGCGACGCTCCCACAGCGCTGGCGGTGTGGGATGGCGGATCATGGTCATCGGCGTTGCCGTCTATAGAGGGAGAGATCGCCGATCTCATCCCCACCGCGACGGGGGTTTGGGTGCTGGGCCCCTACACTCATCAAGAAACGTCCGGGGTCGGCTTCTTCGATGGAGACGTGCTCACGCCCGCAGCTTCTGGCGCCATGCCGGACGTCATCATGGGAGCGGTCGCCCCGGATGGGACGCTGTTCGTCCATGGGTTCTTCGATGAAATCGGCGGGGTCTCTGCAAACGGGCTGGCGTCGTGGGACGGGCAGTCGTGGCGGGCGCTCGGAGACGGGTTGGACGGCTCGATCTATGCGATGGCGTGGTGGGATGATCGCCTGCTGGTCGCCGGCAACTACCTGCAACAGCCCGGCGACAGCGGCGGACGCGCGAACCCCAACCCGTTTCTGCCGGTCGCGTCGTGGGATGGAGAGCGCTGGTCGAGTTGGGGGGACATCGAAGGGCCATTTGAGACGCCGCTGATCACGATGATGAAGGTGTGGCGCGGCGGATTGTATCTCGGCGGGGATCTGACCTTCGCGGGCGGCGTGGCGGTACAGAGCCTGGCCTGGACCGACGGCGCGACGTGGCACGATATCGGACCGGTCGATGATCTGACAGAGGACGTGGGCGGCTCAGTGGACGCAGTCTGGTTTGCTGGGCCCTATCGTCAGGCAGGAGGCCGCCCCTCCTTTGGAGTCGCGCGGCGCGATCTTCCGTGAGCCTGGATCGGAGGAGCGTGGAGGGATACCCCTCCATATGTGAGACGTGTGATCGCCTTTCGTGGATGCCGAATCGACCTTATCACCCGAGAGATCGAGCAGGACGGCCAGGCCACACACCGGCTGACCGGCCAGGAGGCGAAGCTTCTCACACGACTGGCGGCGACCCCGGGCCAACCCGTCTCACGAGATACGCTGCTGCGTGAGGTATGGGGGTTCTCGTCCGCCGTCGCCAGCCGCGCGCCAGATGTTGCGGTTCGTCGGTTACGGCTCAAGATCGAGATCGATCCATCTCACCCTCAGCGGATCATCACTGTCCCTGGCGAAGGCTGGGCGGTGCATGGGTTGTTGGAGCCGATGGCACACCCAGGCTCGCCGCAGCTGTTTGGCCGTCAGCCGCTTCTGGAGGCTGTCGCTGCCGCGCTGCGCGATGGGTCGGTGGTGCTGGTGGGGCCGCCAGGAATCGGGAAGACCGCCCTCGCAGAAGCAGCCCTCGCTCACGCTCCGTTCGGGGTCGTCCAGCCCCCGCTGCAGGATCTCTCCGATGAAGATCAGCTCCGCTGCGCGCTCCGCGCGGCGTGGGAGCAGGCAGGAAACGACGACGTCGTCTGGTTAGACGCACCAGAAGGGATCGCGCGCGAGTTGGCGTCGGTGCTGCGGCGGCGACGTCGCCGCATACTCGTGACGAGCCGTCAGGTCGTCGACGTACCGGACGCGTTCCGATGCGTGGTTCCTCCCCTCGACGCCAAGAGCGGGCGAGCGCTCTTTCTACACCGCGCTCCCTCGGTGACACGCGAGGCCCTCGACGCAACGATGCTCCTCCAGCGCTGCGGCGGAGTACCCCTGGTCATCGAACTTGCCGCAGCACGAGCTCAATCCATTGGACCGGAAGCGCTGGATCAGGGCGGCACGCTGTGGTTCGAGCGGCTGCTGGGCCCCCACAATCGGCGCACCCTTTTCACCCGCATCCGTCGTTCCTGGGATCTCCTCGAACCCGCAACGCAGGAGGTTCTCATCGCAATGACGCCGTTCATCCGCGGCTTCGATCTGGCCACCGCCGAAGCGGTGTCTCCGGCCACACGGGTGTGGCCGGGAGATGCGCTGGCGGAAGCAGCGGACGCATCGATGCTTGAGGTGACGCTGGAAGGGGGCCGGGCTCAATATCGCTGGCCAGCGATCGTCCGTTGGTTCATCACCACGCAGGGCGCCCCCCCCCTCGACCGGCTGCTACGGTGGATCAACGGCGGAGGAGAGGCGGCACCCGAGACACTGATCGCCCTCTTGGATCGCATCCGCAACACCGACTTACCCGATTCGGAGATCTCCCATCAGCACAGGGTCGCACTTACGCTGGCCATCGACGATCGGATCGGCCCTCAGTTGACAGCAGCTCAACGGCTCGCGCTGCTCGATGACGTTGAGCTGCTTGCGGATCCCGCGGTCGCGCGTCGCCGAGGAATGCTGCGTTGGAGGCGCGGCGACCGGACTGCGGGTCAAACCCTGGATACGATGAGCATCTCCGCGAACAGTGATCTCCAGGCTCGACTGCGGATCGATGCCGCCCGGATGCGCCGAGAGCGGCAGGCGGTCTCTTCAGTTGACATCGATGCGCTCGATCAGATCGCGACGGAAGGGCGCTCGGATACGCTTCGGCTCGCCGCGCTCATCGAGCTATGCCAGCAACAAGACGCCATTGGTGCGCGCTCGGCAGCCCGGGTCACCTTGAGGCGTGCAGAGCTGCTCGATTCAAGCGAGCGACATATCTCGATATTGTCGATTATCCGCGCGCAGCTGGCGCTCAGCGAGATGCGGCTCGAGGACAGTCAACGGGACGCGCTCCGGGCAACGACGATTGCAACCAACAATATCGAAGCGGAGCAGGCTTGGCGCATCGTGGGGGGGAGCCGGTATGCGTCCGGCGATCTGGCTGGCGCCGTCACTGCCTGGGAGCGTGCGTTGCAGTTGGCGCGCCGCGTCGGGCTGAGCTGGCACGCCGCAACCGTCCTCGGCAACCTCGGCAGCGTATACGGTGAGATGGGCGCGCTCGATACCGCATGTGCCACTCTGGAGGAAGCGCTGGCCTGCAACAAGCAGTTCGGACAGCCTCGAACAGAAGCGATCCTTACGATCAACCTCGGCCGTGTCTTTCTGTTGCGTGGCGACGTCAAACAGGCCCGCCCGCTCCTGGAGGCCGGCCGACGGCTCTCTTCAAATCGCGGCTGGCAGCAATACGCCCTCCACAGCAGGCTCAATCTCGCGATCGCCGATCAGCTTCAGCGGCGGGAGGGGGTACATGAGGCCCTTCGAGAGCTCGTCTCAGATGCAGTGAGGCTGGAGGCGCTCCCCATCGCGGCGTGGGCCGCCGCACACCTGATCATCACTCACCCAGATGAAGGACGTACCCTACTCAACCGCCCGCCGCTCGCCGATCGCGATCCGCTTCAGGTTCGGGCGACCCTCTCCGCCCTGTTGATGCACGACTTCATCGAACCATCCAAGATGGGATCGAGTGCTCAGCTGCTCTCGGCGGCATTCCGTTCATATCACGCCTCAATGTCTCTTTGATCGTGAGAGACGGTCTGATCATCACTGCCCTGAGCCTGATGCCGAAGCGACTGTACAGCCGCACCCTGGGGCGGCTGGCCAATCATCCCCTCAGCCGCCACCTCATCGGCCTGTTTATCTGGACCTATGGCATCGACAAAACCGAGATTGGCCGACCGATCCAGGCCTTCACGAGCCTGCAGGACTTCTTCACCCGGCGCCTTCCTGCAGATGCGCGTTCCATCGCACAAGACGCTCATCTGGTCAGCCCCGTCGATGGAACCGTCTCTGCCATCGGCGCCGTCGAAGACGGCCAGACTGTCCAGGCCGAGGGGCTCACCACCGACGTCGAGCAGCTCCTGAAATCCCCGGCAGAAGGCTGGAATGAACATGACTTTGCGGTGATGTACCTCTCACCGGGGACATACCATCGCGTGCACAGCCCCTGTGACGGCGTGGTCCGACGACTTGAGTACCAACCTGGCGCGCTCTGGCCGGTGTTTGCTTCTGTGACCCGAAGCCGTCCCGGCCTGTTCGAAGGGAACGAGCGGCTGATCCTTGAGATGGACACCAACGAAGGTCCTGTCGCGGTCGTGATGGTCGGCGCGCTGGGGGTCGGTCACATCACCTGGAGAATCGAGGTCGGACAGGCCATCGGCAAGGGGCAGGAGATCGGTCAGTTTGGCCTGGGAAGCACCGTCATCGTCCTGACCATGCCGACCATATGGCGCATCACACCCGGCGACGCGGTCAAGATGGGCCAGGCCATCGGCTCGGGGGTTCAGGGCTGATCTTCGAGGGGCGGACAGGCTTCTGCGGGCCGGTCAACGGAGAAGTCCATCGTCTTCGGCGGAGAACACGATCGATCGGTGCAGACCTGGTATCGAAGGGTGCCCGTCACCGTCGGCGGCACGGTCTCCGGGAGCGGCCAACCGAACTGCAGCGCGCCCGCCAGCACCCAGGACTCGCCCAGCCCATCGAGCACCTTTCGATCGCCATCTGGAAACACGAGCGGCAGCTGTGGGGCCTCATGGATGGACAGCTCCAGCGGCCGAGCGGTCTGCTCTTTGGCGCCATAGACGTGAAAGCCGTCTTTCACCGTGGCATCGATGAGGAGGCAGTCGCTGCCGCCGGTGAAGGAGAAGTCGACGGCGGCCTCCCAGTTCGGCCCGGTGGGCGCGAACGACAGCGGGGCGGGCGCCGCTGTCGCCGGCCCTGCCGCCGCGATGGCGTCCAGGATCCGCGCCACGGATGTCCGCTCCTTGAAGTTGACATGAACCTCTTGAAGAAGGATCGATCCATCGGTGTCCACCACCAGCGTGGTGGGGTGTGGGATCGCCTCTCGGCGAGGGCTCTGGAGGCCAAGCTCGCCCCACAGCGACGGCGAGACGGACGCGAACGGCACGCCGTCTCCATAGGTCTCTTTGAGGAAGGGGGCCTCATCGGTGGTGAGGATCACCCAGTCCGCCGCCGCCTCGATGTCCTTGCGCTTCTCAATGAGGAGCCCGACCTGGGCTCGACAGTACGGTCACCAGTCCGCGGAGCGGATCAGCTCAACGACGACAGGCCGGTCGCCGGGGACATCGATGGCCTGCCCGCCGACGGTGGTGAAGGTCCGGCCGGCGATCGGGACCGGCGCGATCTCGGCGGGGGCGGGTGCGACGACGGGCGGGGTGGAGCAAGCGAGCAAGAACAGAGCGATCATCGGGGTCCTCTCCGAGCGACAGGGATGAGATAACCGAAACCTGACCTCTACGAACATCCAGGGTGGCGACCGCAGGCCGATGAGACGTTACGTGCGCACCCTCAACGATGGAGAAGAAACATGCGTCTACGGCTTCTGGCCGTCGCGGCCCTGATGGCAACCACCGGCTGTGACACCACCGACGAGCAGTTCGAGTGCGAGTGCACCGCCAGCTACACCGACGCCGACGGCGAGACGTTCGATGACGATCTGCTCGACTCGGTCACGGTCGTCGGCGACGATGGTGTGTCTGTCTACGAAGAAGAGACCTGCCAGGACCTGTGCCTGGACCTGGAGAACGACGGGGCGACCATCGGCTCGTGCGATCCCAGCTGCGATACGACCGAGTGATTGCGCCTTAGAACCCAGCACGCGCTGAGTCGACCATGATCGCCGTCGCGGTTCTGTATCTGCTGTCCAGCCTCTGGATCGGGTTGAACGCGGTGGCGTGGCTGCACTTGTTGTGGCTGCGCCACCGCGCGCCGCCGCTGGAGGAGCCGCCGCCGTTGGACGAAGACGCCCTCCCTCCGCTGGTGGTTCAGCTGCCCTTGTACAACGAAGCCGCCAACGTCGAGGGGCTGTTGGCCAGCGCCGCAGCCCTGGACTGGCCCGCGGACCGGTTCTCGATTCAGGTCCTCGATGACTCGACGGACCACACCCCAGAACGGGTCGCCGTCGCGGTGGAGCGGCTCCAAGCGAAGGGGGTCGATATACACCACATCCGCCGGGGCAGCCGTGAGGGGTTCAAGGCGGGTGCGCTCGCCGCAGGCCTCGAACAGACCGACGCTCCCCTGGTGGCGATATTCGACGCGGACTTCCGACCGGCGCCGAACTTCTTGAAAGCCGCGGTCCGTTGGCTGTCTCCCGACGTCGGGCTGGTGCAGGCCCGGTGGGCGTTCCAGAATCGGGATGTGTCGGTGCTGACGATGGCCCAGGCCATGCACCTCGACGCGCACTTCGCGTTGGAGCAGCAGGCCCGCTCCGAAGGCGGCTTGCTGATGGGGTTCAACGGAACCGCAGGCGTGTGGCGGCGAGAGACCATCGCGGCCGCGGGGGGGTGGGACGGCGACACCCTGACCGAGGACCTCGATCTTGCATATCGGGCCCAGCTCGCTGGCTGGAAGCTCCGCTATGTCGATTTCCTCAGCGTCATCAGCGAGCTACCAGAGGAGACCGGGGCGATCCGATCGCAGCAGCACCGCTGGATCCGAGGCGGCGCCCAGGTCGCCCGGAAGCTCCTGGCCGCGCTGTGGCGATCGAAACAGCCGCTCCGCAGAAAGCTACAGGGCTCCTTCCATTTGATGGCCAGCACCATCTTCATCCCCGTCCTGTTGCTCGCCATCCTGACCCCCTTGATCCCTCTGGTAACGCCAGCCTCTGAGGTGACGGTCTCTGAGGTGACGGTCCTGACGATGGGGGTTGCTGGAGCGCTGCTCCGCGGGGTTCTGGTGATCCTGGTGGTGACCTATGGGGTCGTCTGTGTCCACCGAGCGGGCCGTCTGGGGCGCGGGCTGTGGCGGATGGTCACGCACTTCCCCATCTACCTTGCGCTGGCCACCGCGATCAGCGCTCACAACAGCTACGCCGCAGCGTTGGGATGGCTTGGGCCGACGGGAACCTTCGTGCGGACCCCCAAAAAGGGGGAGCGGGTGAGCGCGACATCCGCGACTCCGTCCGCCCTGTGGGTCGAGATCGCCCTGGCGGTGTGGTCCTGGATCGGCGCTCTCGCCGCGATCTCTGCGGGGATGATCGCCCTCACGATCTTCCTGGGCTTTCAGGCCATCGCCTTCACGTTATGGTCCGGCATCAACCTTCGCGCAGCCGCTGGGCGATGATTTCGGCGAGCTGCTCGGCACCGTAAGGTGTGTAATGGAGGTTATCACCGGGGAACCGGTACGGCGCCGGGTCGCCGCCCCGCCACACCTCAAGCGGATCGATCACCTCGAAGCCAGCGTCTTCCGCAACGGCGCGGACGGCGTCATGAATCTCGTCCCACTGATAGCGGTGCCACCAGTAGAGTGCGGGCGAAATGACGAGCACCGGCCGCGCGCCGTCCGCCTGGATCGCCTCACCGAGATCGGTGAGGGCACCCCGGACCCGCGCGAACCGCTCTGGAGAGCGGGCGGTCAGCAGGTACTCATCGATGTAGCCACCAGGCAGGACAAACAGCCGGGTCCAGCGGAACGCGTGCCGAACCGCGGCGAAGAGCTGGATCCCCGGCCCGCCGCGCTCTCGAAACCACTGAACAGAGATGGTCTCGTTGCGCAGCGGCGCGACCTGCTGGAGCCACTCCCGCTCTGCCTGAGCCCGGGAACGTTCGTCCTTATCGGCATACACAGAAAACGGGTTCGATCGGATCTGGGTGTCATTGAGACAGTAGACGACCACGACGACGTCGGGGTGGAAGTCGCGCACATGGCGCCGATACCATGCAGCCTGCTGAACGGTGTCATAGCCGGTGACGCCGAAGTTGAGCACCTCCACGCCCATCCGCGTCTCCAGCTGGGCGGGCAGGGTGTCCGCCTCGGCGAGCAGATCGCCCCACACCAAAGAGTCCCCAATCATCGCGATCCGGATCCGCTCTGGCTGGAGCGGTACGGTCCCTGACCGTCGCATCTGCTGGGCGTTGAAGGCGGCGCGTCCGTAGTCCATCTCAACCGCCGCGTTGGGTCGGGGGACATAAATCAGCCTGGGGTCTGGTTGATGAAGGCGGATATGCATCCCCCGGGTCTGCGCCTGCCATGCCATATCGCGGGTCTCGGTGAGTTCTGGGCGGAGCGGCCCTCGCAGGAGCAGCTCTGCGGCGCACAGCGCAAAGAAGGTCGAAGCGACGGCGAGCCCGTGCTTGCGGTTCATCGCAGGCGAATGACGGTGAGTTCCCGGGCCCCGGGGGCCCATCCGACCAGCTCGGCCGCATCGTCGCCGACGAGGTTCGCCGCCCAGAGGTTCTCTACAGGAGAGGAAAGCGCCACGTTTATCCAGGGCTTTTCCTCAACACTCATCCCCTGTCCGCGGTAGCACATCAGCCGCCCTTCGCTGGCCACGGCGAGGTCTGGTCGTCCGTCGCCGCTGAGATCGTCGAAGGCGGTCCAGGCGGCCCGCTGCCCTTCGAGCGGCAGCCGCATCTGCTGGAGCGCACGCGGCGCCCCCAGGCCTCCGTCGCTCATGGGGAGCAGCGTGAGTTCGACATCGATGGACTGGGAGATCACGGCCTGGGCGAGGTTGCCGAGGGCGAGGCTGACCTGAGGCACCAGGACATCCAGATCCCCGTCGTTGTCGAAGTCTACCGGGTGTGCCTCTTGAGATCCGGCCCCGGTCGAGATCCGCACCGGCGCCGCCAATCCTGTCGGAGCATCAACACCGGCCAACAGGATCAGCTCCGCCTCGGTCCCGCCCAGGCTCCCATCGGTGCGCACCCGGTGAATCAACAGGTCGACGCGGCCGTCCCCGGTGAGGTCCGTCCACCGCAGCTGCGGGCTCCAGGTCCCCTTATCGGCGAGGGTCTCTCGAAGCACTGCGGGCATGGGCCACCGCACCTGCCGCTGGCGGACCTGCTTCGGGCCGGTGAGCTGGATCTCGATCCCATCGTCCCGAACCAGCAGCACATCCAGAAGCGCGTCACCATCGACGTCAACCAAGACGACAGGGGGTGGCGCGAGGGACACGGAGAGGACCTGACCGCCGCCTTCGAACTGTCGCTCCAGGTGTCCGTCGGCGGCGGCCGAGAGGTCTCCCCACTCCACGCCATCTTCTCCCACGACCCGATAGCCGCCGCGGGTGGGGAGCAGGAGCTCTACGACGGCATCCTGATCGAGATCGGTGACCATGGCCGCGTGCGCCGGGGTGGCGGCGCCGACCCAGCCGAGCAGGGAATCGACCGAAAGGGGCGGGTCATCGTTGAGGAGGTTGTGGAGTCCGTCCTGGTCGAGGACCCACAGGCCATGTCCGGCGTCCCACCACGCCGCCCGGGCAGGCAGGGACCGATCGGCGAGGCGCTGAACCCCACCGTCGAGGAGCTGGTCGACGGTCAGCCGCACGCCGGTCGGCGTCTTCTGGTCGGGCCGGATGGCGCTGACGATGACCCGCGGCGCGCCAGGCACGACCTCGGCGAGTTGGACGGTGACCAGTGGCCCCGCGAGGGGCAGCGTATAGACCAGCGGGAACACATCAGCCCCGGACGGACCGGCCATCGGTGACGTGGCCGGGGAAGCGCCGCAGGTAGTTCAGCAGGTCATCGCCGACGTCGACGCTCTTGAGGTGCTCTGGGGTCCAGGGCGCCCGCTTCGGCTCAAAGCCGTCCTCGAACGCTGTGTCGGGCCAGTCGGGGTGGGCGATGCCCGAGCGTCCGAGGACGATGACGTCCACGCCAGCGTCGACGGCGCGCTGGGCGTCCTCTCGGGTCCAGATGCCCCCTGCGGCGAGCACAGGGACATCGTCGGGGAGTGCGTCTCGGATCGCGCGGGCGACCGGGACGTCGGAGTCTTCGTGTGGAGGCGTTCCGGCGGCGTCGGTCATCGAGAGGTGGACGAAGTCCACGCCATCGTCGGCCATCCACGCTGCGACCTGGACGCTGTCGGCGATGCGCAGGCCGCGCTGGTTCCAGACGTCGACGGGGCTGAGCCGGACGCCGACGAGAAAATCCGGGGTGACGGCGGCGCGGACGGCCTGGACGACCTCTCGCAGCAGCCGGGCGCGTCCCACCAGATCGCCGCCGTACGCGTCATCACGGGGATTATCGAGGGGCGCAAGGAACTGGGTGAACAGGTAGCCGTTGGCGCCATGGACTTCAACACCGGCGAAGCCGGCCTGTTGGCAGCGAAGGGCCGCGGCGACGAAGTCGTCTTTGACCCGGACGAGGTCTTCGGCCGTGGCGCCGCGAACATTGTTGTCTTCGTCATCGACGGTGGACAGCTTCTTCTCGGGGGCGAGGGAGGCCCGCATCCCACCATGGAACAGCTGCACGATCGGGGTGCAGCCGGTCTCCTGGAGGGCGGTGGCCAGCCGGGTCAGGCCGGGCAGGTGCACATCATCGGCGACGCCGAGCTGTCCATCCCAGGCGTGCCCTTCTTCCGAGACGAACGCCGCGCAGGTCGAGACGAGGCCGAACGACCGGCCCCGTCGGACCAACCAGCGAAGCTCATCGTCATGAAGTGTCCCATCGGGGTTGGACTGCTTGTTGGTCAGCGGGGCGAGGGCGACGCGATTGGGAATGGATTGACCGCTTCGAAACCGCAACGGAGAGAGCAGCGAGGACATCCGGGCTCCATAATCCTGAAGAACACTGAGGCCCTCTTCTTAGCGGAGTCTTTGAGGGGATGGAAACGAGAAACCGAACCATGGTTCTTACCGATTAAGTTGACCTGGCTGTTTGATGGAGGCGGACGATGAGCGGGATGACGCGGCGGCTGGGCGCAGTGATGGTGATGGTGATGGTGGTTGGCTGTAAGCCGCCGAACGACGCGATGAGCGGCTCTGGGAGATGGGACATCGCCGGCGTCTGGGTGGACGAGGGCGGGGCGGAGACGACCATCGAGGGGCGAAAGCGCTCGCACAAGGTCACCCAGATCATCGACCACGACGATGAAATCTTCGCGGTCCGTGACAGCGGCTGGAAGGGCGCCGCCTTCAACTGGTCCTACTATGTGCCCTCGACCACCTACATCGTGAACATCAGCGTTATCGAGCAGATCAGCGAAGACGAGGCCCGGACCACCTGGTCGAACGATCGGGGCGATCACGGTGAGGAGCTGATCCAGCGCATCTCCCGGTAATCTTTCTCATTCGCCGATTTTCGCCAACAGCGCTTTCAGCCGCTTGTTGGCTTCGGCGACGGCGTCTTGCACGTCGGTCCGCGCCAGAACGCTTCGCTGGAGGTCGCCGATGGTGCCCTGCCACCGGCCGGCGGTCATCATGGCATGCAGGGCGCCTGCGCATCGTCCGAAGGCGAGGGCCTGTTTGACATCGAGGCCGGGCCACATCGCGGGATGATGTCGGTCATATACGGCGAGGTTGGCCAGGCAGCCCGCGGCGATCCGTCCTGCGGGCAGGTGTGGGTGAAGCGCGCCTGGAGCGTCCCACACCATCGCCAACAAGCGCGACAGCGACGGCTTCTGGTCGAACTGTGTCTGACGGCGGGCGACGAACCGCTGGACCGCGCCCGCGGAGAGATCGGCGGCCATGGTGATGCGATCGGGGTGTTCGGTCAGGGCGAAGGCGGGCCCCACGGCGGCGAGGCGGAGGTCGCCCTGAATATCCAGGCTGTCGTTACAGGATCCGGCGTCGGTGCCCAGCGCGACCGTTCCGCCGGCAGCGGCCCAGCGCGCGGCGGGCGCGGGGAAGTCAAACTGCGCCTGTGCGGCGGGCGTATAGGCGAGGACCGCGGACTCCTGGGCGAGCGGCACCAGCTCATCGTCGCGAACATACAGCCCATGGGCCAACACGGCGGCGACGGACAGATCGAGCGTCCCCAGCCGCCGCAGGCGGGTGAGCGGCGGGCAGCCATGGCGCGCCATGCTTCGACGAAGCTCGTCGGGGCTCTGGGCGAGGTGGGCATGAACGGGCGCCTGCCAGGCCTGCGCGAGCGCATGCACGGCGCGCCACAGCTCATCGCTGACGGTGTCGGTGGCGTGAGGCCCCAGCGCAGCGACGATCCCAGCCCTCTGGAGTCGCCGCGCGTGGTGGATGGCTTCCGTCTCGGCGAGCTGTTGGTCAAGCCATCGGATGCCCGGCCCGCCGAGGTCCTGGAGGGTCGGGGCCACGACAGCGCACAAGCCGACGGCTTCGCAGGCGCGGGCGACGGCATCCCCGAAGTAGTAATGGTCCCAGACGATCCCGGTGCCGGTGAGCAGGCTCTCTACGGCGCCGATCTGAGCGAAGGCGAAGACATCTTCGGCGCACAGCTCTTGCTCAACGCGAAAATACAGGTCTTCAACGACATTTCCCCGCAGCGCGGACAGCCCGCCGAGGCCGCGGAGGGCGGACAGGGCGAGGTGCGCATGGGTGTTGATAAACGCGGGGACGACAGCATATCGGTCTTCGAAGACCACGTCAGCGTCGCGTGGTTCGGGGTCATCGCGGTCAACGCGAGTGATATCGCGACCGTCGACGGTGATCAGCGCCGGCTGCGCCGGCTGCGCCGCGTCGATGATGACGTGGTGAGCGAAGATCTTCACCACCCGAGTATACCCCGGACCGTCACTGTTCGGCGATGAGGGACCGACTCAGCTCACGGGCGGCGAAGTAGGTGTCTTCATCGGGGAAGGACGCGTTTGGATCGTCACGCATGCCGAAGGCGTCCAGGACATCGGGATGCAGCGGCGCATACCACTGGCCGTACGGCCTTATCGTCTCTGGCAGAACCCCCACAGAGACCGGGTGATGGATGATCGCGACCTGTTCGACTTCGCCGAACGAGATGCCACCACCGAAGCCGCTGCCGTCGGATGCGGTCGTCAGTCCACCGCCAACGCCGGCGCCGTCGAGGAAGCCGTCGCCATACCCTTCGCCGCCGCCTTCACCGCTCTCCGTATCGGACCCGCGCCGCCAGGGGCCGCCGCCGTATCCGGCGCTCAAGGAGACCCGCTGGCAGACGCCGTATCCTTCGTAGGGGCTGATCCGATCGCGGTCCGTCTCATAGACCGTCCGAAGAAACTCAAGACCGATCATCCCAATCCCGACAGGCATCTTCGGTGAGGGTCCAGACCCCGGTGAGGGTCCGGCCAGCGATGGTGTGCATCGGCGCACGCGCCGACAGTTTCGCCTTGGCTTTGGTGGGCCCGAAGCCCGCGAGGGCGGGCATGCCCTGGTTCTCCCACTGCAGCACCAGACAGACCTGATGGATCTGGTACGTCCCGGCAAATTGCTCGCCATGGGTCTCTGCGATGAGTCGCTGATACGTCTCTTCGGAGACCCAGCCATGGAGCACGGCGCTGTGATGAGTCGTCAACATGATCTGCCGCATGCTGCGGGACCTCCGGCCCGGATCGTAACACTCGCGATGGCGCAGACGGTCACCACGCCCCAGAGAGAACGCATTGCCCCCTCTTCGCGGTGCCTCCGAAGGCACTTACGAGGAAAGCCGCCGGAGACCTGGATTCCTTGAGGGCCGGCTCATTTCTGAATGCGGCTTCGCACATTCCGGGCGACCTTCCGCCCTTTCTTCAGCGCAGACGGCGTCGGCTTGCGATTGAGCAGCCGCTTCATCGAACCATCGAGCGCCTTCAGCTCCCCGGCAACAGCCGTCCAGCGGACCTTCGGAAGTTTCTTCTGATCGGCGAGCTGTCGGACGGCCTTCAGCCCGGTACGAAGCGCATTGAGCGCCTGACGCGCCTTCTTTCGCTGGGGCTTCTTCCCCTTTCGCGCATGTTTTGCGGCGTCCTTCAACAACCCCTCAGATCGTTTGATCCGGGCAGTGATCTTCTTGCCGCCCACAACCTTCGGCTTCTTCTGCTGCATCGCCTTATCTCCTTTGGTTTTTTTCACCTTCGATCCTTTCTTTCTGGATTCCGTCTTCGTGGCCATTTTCCCGGGTTCAAGGTCTTCCGCTGTGTTCACCGGCTCTGGCTCCGGCGTATCGACGATGATGGGGTCGTGAACGACGACCTGAACCACAGGAGCCGGGGTGGGTCCAGGGGTGGGTGCGGGCACAGCATCGAGGACCGCCTTTGCCGCACGGACGGCGCCCTGTGCGATGGGTCTGGGGATGTGGGGGATGGCGGCGAGGGAATCGACGCCGGCTGCGACGACATCTTCAAGGGTGAGCACACCAGCCTGAGCGAGGCGCCGCTGCCGACCGGCGGCGATGCCTGGGAGGGGATGATCAGAGATGGGGTGAGTCATCAGAGAGACCTCTTCTCGTCAGAGTTTCCCCACAATGTAACCAATCTCGTCACGGCTGCGTCACGAAATGGGTTTGTTCGTGTTCCTGATGTCATGAAGGTGCGCCTCGTTCAGCTGGACCGTCCGCTCCATGCGTTGCCGGATCAGAAACCGGATTTTCGAAGTCAACCATCGCTCTCGGCAACCCAACGAGCCGCCGTCGCCCTTCGTTAATCCCGCAGAAACGTCACCGTCGCAGCCACCGCGGCGGCCAGGTTCTGTTCGAGGGTCCGCCCGGATCGTCTCCGTGGCTTCAGGGAGTGATCGCCGTCTTCGATCCACTGCACGGTGACGGCCTCGGAGAGGTTGTACTCATCGACTTCATCGGGGCGTCCCATGGGATCCCGGGTCCCCTGTACGATGAGCGTCGGGGCCTTCATCCTGTTGAGGTGTTCGGTGCGAAGTTTGTCGGGTTTGCCGGCGGGGTGGAAGGGATAGCCCAGGCAAACCACGCCTTTCACGCCCAGCTCATCGGCGATCATCGACGCGATTCGGCCGCCCATTGACTTTCCGCCGATGAACAGTTTATCGGCGGGTCCGACGGCGTCGATGATCTCATGCCAGCAGGCGATGAGGATCTTCGCCCCATTCGGTCCGGCCTTGACGCCTTCGGTGCGCCGCCGCCGCATATACGGGAATTCGAACCGCACCACCCGTATGCCAGCCGCGGCGACGCCCTGTGCGATGGTGTTCATGAACGGGGTGTCAAAGGGCGCCCCGGCGCCATGGGCGAGGATCAGGGTCGGCGCGCCATGGGGGTTGTCGATGAGCCAGTCATCGGAGACGGCGCTCATCGAAACAACCGAGAAGAGAACACGAAGGCGAGCCCTTTGCCCGTCTCCGGAAAAAAATCGAAGGCGACAAAGTCGGCGCCGGGATCCGAGTCCAGCTCACCGGTCGCCAGGGTGCTGCCCAGGTCACCGGTGCTGGAGATGTCCCCATCCACGCAGAGGGTCTGAGACAGCTCGATCACGCCCTGAAAGTTGGCGGGGGCGAAGCAGACCAGTCCGCTGAAGACGCCCGAGCGGGGCTGTGCGTCGGGCGCGGAGATCAGCAGCCGCCCGTCTACCAACGCCAGGCCCTGACCGGTTCGGGAGAAGCTCTGGTCACCGCGGATTCGATCGACGGCGAGGTTCCGAAGGATGATGACCGAGCCGGTGAGCTGCTCGGCTTCGAGCCGGTAGACCACCCCCGCCCGGTTCTGCAGCTCGCTGTCGTTGGGATCGGCGATAAACAGTTCTGCGAGTCCGTCATCATCGCCATCAGCGATGATGCTCTGGCTGGCGAACGAGAACGAGCCGGTCTCCGCGACGAAAGCCTGCCCATCATCGACGCTGATCACCCCGGTCAGCGGTCCATCCAGCAAGTAGATGTTCGGACCGTTACCCTGCTTGATCACGACTTCATCGATGCCGTCTCCGTTCAGATCTCCTGCACCCTGGATGTTTCCGCCGCTGAACCAATCATCTGGCCGAGGCACGGCAAAATCGGCGACGTCATCAAAATCGCCGCCGAGCGTCCCATCGAGCGGGACCCCGACGAAGGTTCGCGGCTCGTTGCCGGAGTCATCGCTGGCCAGCAACATCGTCGGCAGATCAGCGCCCCGATCGATGCGCAGCAGCTCTCTGCCGAGGCCGAACGAGGCCGTCCATGACGGTGCGCCGGCCGAGAGGGCGTCATCGATGTTGATGCTGCCCGAGATGGGTCCATACAGCACCGCCGTGGCCCGCCCATCGGCGACGAGGCTCGTCACCGCCAGCTCTGCATACCCGTCGTCGTCAAGGTCTCCGAGCGATGCAGCGCTCAGCCCGACGGCGTCTGAGGTCTCCCCGACGATCGTGCGGGTGTCGACCGACAGCGAGACATCGGCATCCAGCGGCCCGGGCAGCAGGTGCAGCTCACCATAGGTGCCGGGCACCTCTGGGCGAAACAAAAACGGCAGGCTGATGAGCAGGTCGGCCTGCCCATCCCCGGTCAAGTCGGTGTCCGCGATTCCAAACGCTTCTCCGCTGGTGGGAAGCGTCAACGTCACCCGGACAGATTCCACCACGCACGCATCTGCATCCACGTCGATTTCTTCATCGCAGTCGTTGTCGACCACGTCGAGGCAGATCTCCTCAGCGCCCGGATAGATGGTGTTGTCCGTGTCGTCGCAGTCATCGGCGTTATCAACGCGCTCATCGAGCCCACCACAGACAGGCACAAAGATGAGATCGTCGGCGTCCCCGAAGCCATCCCGGTCGGTGTCGGCATAGGCGGCCTGGACGGCGTCATCGACGTCCCCGCTGCAGTCATTGTCCACCTCATCGCAGAGCTCATCGGCGCCCGGATAGGTGGTGTTGTTTGCGTCATCGCAATCTGTGTCATCGTCGACGATGCGAAAACCAGGGGCGCCTTCACACTTCGCGCCTCGGCGGTTGCCATCTCCGAAGTCATCCAGATCGGCATCGATGAAGCCCGTCTCCAGCCCCGGCGTGCCTGGTTCATCTGCGACGCCATCGCAGTCATTGTCCAGCCCATCGCAGATCTCATCGGCGCCCGGATAGATCAACGGGTTGAAGTCGGGGTCCTCAGACGGGTTGCACCGCCGCAGCTCATCAGATGCGGTCCACGAGTCCTCATCCTGGTCTACAGTGGATGGCGAGGCCAACACCGTCTCACAGTCCAGGTTGAACCGCTCGCACCAATCGGTGCCTGCACAACCGATCAGAAGGATCCAGAACATCACCGCTCCCCCGAGGACTGATCGATAACGCAGCGTTGCCCAGCGACGAGGCCTCGCGTTGCGGTATGACGCTTTGAAGAGATCGTCTCAGAGGGGTGCATCAATCGGCGTGGGTGGTCGGCTCATTGGCCTCCAGCCCGCGCGCCAACGAGTCCTGCGGACCAACCCCCAACGCAAGGGTCCCCGACTCCCGGGGATCCATGCGAACCAGATAGATTTTATCGTGCTTGGGTGCGGTCAACGTGGTCTGTCCACCGGCTTCCCCTCTTGAGACGACGAGCCCCTTGTCTTCCATCTCGAACCGGTAGGAGGAGAGCACGGCGTCCACGTCGTCTCCGACCTCACCATATACAGCGAAGAACGCTGTCGACCGCTTCGGCCATGCGACCTCTCCGGAGGCGATCTGGACGCCGTGAATCGGGGGCAGCAGATCCAGGGGTGCGGGATGCGCGACGCCCTCTCCCCAATCGATCCGGATCGTGGCGCCGTTGTCATAGGTCACATCCCGGCCATCCTCACGGTCGACCGACTTGCGCGGGGAGACCTCAGAGAGCCCCGAACACGCGGCCACCGACGCAAACAGCAGCCCAGCGAACAGATGGATGCCCCACCTCTGGTGAGAGGTGTATCGTCTTCGCCCCATCCACGAAGCGCAGTCCCGATATATTCGACGCATGGCTCCTCCGGAAACCCTGTACCAACAGCTTACCCGACGCTCCCCCACGGCTGCGGACCACAGCACGCTCCTCATCCGGCTGGGCGATATGCACCGCCAACGTGGGGAATATACCGCTGCGGAGAGCGCATATGCCGCTGCCCTGGCGCTCCGGCCGGCGGATGGCCCGGCCCTGCTGGGCATGGGGCTTCTCGCCTTGACCCTCGGTCGCCCGGACGCAGTGGACTGGTTCGCCCGCGCTGCGGACGCCTTCGGCGCCGACGACCCCTTGTTCGCCGCGATCGCACGGGGCAACCAGGCCACTGCGGCCCTCTCGGGCCCGGACGCCGATCCCGAAGCGGCGGAAGGCCTCATCCGCACCGCGTTGTCGATGCGCCGAGAAGCCGGGCTGCCAGACGACCCATTGCTGCTGTGCAACCTCGGGCGGTGCCGAAGCCTGCAGGGCGATGCCATGGGTGCCCTCGACTGCTACGCGAACGCAAGAGCCCATGCCCGGGACAACCTCCCCGCTCTCGGGATCGCGGCGATGCTGCATGGGGAAGCCCTCGCCGACGCGGGCCAGACCGATGCCGCCGAAGCGGCCCTCCAGATCGCCCTCACGCACCTCTCGGCGCCCCCTCACCGCCTCCGCGTCCGCCTTGCCCTCGCCGCCGTCGCCCATCAACGCGACGATCTGGTCCGCTATGCGACGCTCGTCGAGGACGCCCTCCCCGATCTGAGGCGCCACGGCGCGCCCTCGCAGCGGGTCGACACCCTCATCACCCTCGGCGGCGTCCAGTACCTCCGAAAAGACGTGGTCACCGCCCTGGAACGGCTCGAAGAGGCCGGCTGGGAGATCGACACCCTCCCCCCGAACGCCGAACGGACCACCCGCCTCCAGATCAACCGCGGCCTCGCCCGCCTCGCCGTTGGTCGGCTCGACGACGCCCGAACCGATCTGGAGGCGGCATGCGATGCGCTCCGGGCGCGAAGCGACCTCACCGGGCTCGTCCAACAGCTCCGTGCCCTGGTCGATCTGCACCGGTACAACGGCGATCTGCGGGCGGCCATTGCGACCCAGGCCGAGCTCGCCGGCCTGGAAGGACAGCTCCAGCGGCTGCCTGAAGAAGGCGAGATGCTGTACTCCGCGGTCGAAGACCGGTCGCTGAACCTGTCCACCGCGGCGATGCGCCGGCCCGGACCGGCGCCTGGACAGGGGCCGGTGCTGCTGCTCGCGCCGCCGGCGTATGGGGCGACCGGCCCGCTGTTCCCCCGCGGCGCCGCCTCGATCGCATCGTTTTTGCAAGCCAACGGCGTCCCCGCCCAGGTCCTCCCCCTCGCCGGCGATCCCAACGAGAGCACCGATCAAGCCCTCCACCGGATCGAAGCGGCGATCACAGACGCCCTCGACGCCCTCCGGCCACGTGCGGTGGGGTTGTCGGTGACGTTCTCCTATCTGTACCCGCACGGCCAGCAGATCGCGAAGATGGTCCGCCGTCATGCCCCCGCAACGCCGATCCTCATCGGCGGGCCGCATGTGACCTACCAGGATCGGCAGTGCCTTGAAGAGACCCCGGAGATCGACGTGGTCGTCCGCGGCGAGGGAGAGTGGACCGCCCTGGCCCTGCTGGATGCGCTCGCCCACGGCCGGGACCTCGGCGAGGTCGAAGGCATCACCTGGCGCACCGACCGCGGCGAGATCGTTCGAAACAAGAAGCGCACGCTGGGTTCGGTCGCAGAGCTGCCGCCGATCGACTTCTCACTGCTGCCTGCGGCCTTCTGCCATGTGATGGACATCTCGGCGCTGACCAGCCGCGGATGCAGCTTCCGCTGCAAGTTCTGCCATGAGTTCCGCTACTGGGGGGGGGTCGTACGAGAGCACACCGTCGCCCGAATCACCGATGAGATGGACGCCCTGGCAAAGTACGGCAACCACCTCCAGGGCATCGACGACAGCATGCTCGACATGCGGACCCCGTTCTTCGCAGAGCTGATCGATGCCCTCGAAAAGAGCCCCCATGTGACCCCGAACTTCGGGCTGCTGACCCGGCTGGATACGATCACCGCTGAGGGCTCCCGGGCGATGAAGCGGGCCGGAATCCGGTGGGTCGCCGTCGGCGCCGAGAGCGGCTCTCAGGTCGTCCTCGATGCGATGAACAAGGGCCTGAAGGTCGAGCAGACCCGAAAGGGCCTTGAGATCGCCAAGGCCGCCGGGCTATCGACCTCGGCGTTCTTCATCCTGGGCCACCCCGGCGACAACGTCGAACAGTCCGCCGTCACCGAAGCGTTCGTCCATGACCTGTTCCAAGACGGCGCGCTGGACTGGATCGACATCTCGACCTTCACGCCGTACCCGGGCACGCCGTTCTACAACTCCGCGAAGCTGTACGGCGTCGAGATCCTCACCCGAGACTGGGCGAAGTGGCGACGGACCAATCGACCGGTCGCGCAGCTCAAGAACTACGCCGCCGCCGATATCTACCTCGCCCTGTTGAGGATGCTGGCCGTACAGGACGACCACCTCAAGCAGACCGGGCTGATGCCCCCGCCGCTCGGCTCCGGAAGCGGCGTCGGATAACCCAGAAACGCACCGTGCAGGCAGACGCACCCATACAAGCGTCCGGCCCCCCGTCCTCACAACGCCATCATCACCCCCGCACCGCGTGCCTGTGTCTGCGGGGGGCG
>JBCBLB010000185.1:0-14649 GCA_038520555.1 Myxococcota bacterium
CGACAGCCTCGAAGCCGTCGCCATCTCGTCCGCCGACGCCCGCTGAGCGACTCAGTCGCGCGGGCTGTCGGGGTTCAGCTCTGCGAAGCGCTCGATGAGTTGGCGGCTTTCTGCATCCAGGGTCCGAGGCACCACGATCTGCAGCCGCACATAGAGGTCGCGACCGCCCTTGCCACGCCCCCGCAGGCGCAGCCGGGTATCGGAAGACGTTCCTGGCGGAACGCTCAGACGGACCCGGCCCTTGGGGGTGTCCACTTCGATGCGCCCGCCGAGGAGCGCCTCGGTGATGGAGATGGGGACGACGCGCTCATCGCCGTCTCCCCCTGCAGCCTCATCGACGGACTTCGCCCGCGGCGGCGGCCCCGGCGGTGGCCTGGGCGGCGGAGCGGTCCGTACACGTTCCGGGACCACGTCCACATCACAGATGAGGTCGCCATAGGGTCCCCCGGCGACGCCGGCGCTTCCCATCCGGGGAACCCGCAGCAGGGCCCCATGAGGCGTCCCCGGCGGAACCCGGAGGTCGTAGATCTCGTTGTAGCGGAAGAGGGTGGTGCCCTGCTCGCCCCGCTTCATGCGATTGTAATTGACCGTGACGGTGCCCCCCATCCGGGCGATCCGTTCTCCGACGCGGACCTTGAGCTGGATGTCATCGCCCGGATCGGGGGGGGATTCATCGTCTCGAGGAGGCGGTGAGGCGGTCCGTCGGGAAGAGGACGTGGGGCGAGGAGGCGGCCGGCGCTTGCCGCCGAAGTCGCTGAAGATATCTTCCAGATCGAGGTTGTTCCCCGGATCTCGGAAGCGATCGCGGACCGAGGACTTGGGGCGGGAGGTCGTATCCCCGGGCGAAGGCCCGTTGTGTAGTCCGTCGAATTGAAACCCTCCAGGAGGACGCCATCGGCGCCGATAGAACGTACGGGACCGTCTCACAGGAGGGTTGTCATACCGATCCCGCGCTTCGGGATCAATCAGCGTCTCATATGCTCTTCGGATGCGGGTAAACCGTTCGACGGCTTCTGGATCGTTGCCGGCGACATCCGGGTGGCACTCGCGCGCCAGCTTGCGGAAGCGACGCTTGATCTCTTCTGCAGTGGCCGTTCGCGACAGCCCCAGGATAGCGTAGTAATCATCAACCGAAGATGAGGTCATGTGAACTCTGTTTGAGGAGCGCCTGTTGGATGATACCTCTTAATATGACGAGGGCCCTCAAATCGTCCTCTGCTCGTCACACCACTCAAATCCTCATCCGATCTTCCACATCATTCCGTCCTCTGTGTTTGACGAAATCCGTTTCGTGGACATAGTCTTTCTACACGTCGCCCGCGCACGGGCCCCCGCCTGGTAGAAGAATGGCAAAGTACTCAAATCCCTCTGGCCTCGCGTGCTCGTTCTGTCACAAGCCTCAGCGCGATGTTGACAAGATCATCGCTGGACCGAACGTCTACATCTGCTCCGAGTGCGTCAAGCTCTGCCTGGACATTATCCGGGAAAAAGCCGAGCCCAAGCCGATCTCGTGGGGTCAGAACAAAGTCCCGCCACCCGCCAAGTTCAAGGCCTTCCTCGACCAGTATGTCATCGGGCAGGAGCAGGCCAAGCGCAAGATCTCGGTCGCCGTCTACAACCACTATAAGCGGCTTGAGGTCAACCAGAACAACAGCGACAAGGCGGACGCCGACGTCGAAGTACAGAAGTCCAACCTCCTGCTCATCGGTCCGACAGGCACCGGCAAGACGCTGATCGCCCAGACGCTGGCGCGGTTTTTGGACGTCCCCTTCGTCATCGCCGATGCGACGACCCTGACTGAGGCGGGCTATGTCGGTGAAGACGTTGAGAACATCGTCCTCAACCTGTACCAGGCTGCGGGCTCGAACCTGGACCGCACCCTGAAAGGCATCGTCTACATCGATGAGATCGACAAGCTGGCCAAGAAGAGCTTCACCAGCTCCGTCAGCCGCGATGTCTCTGGTGAGGGTGTCCAGCAGGCGCTGCTGAAGATCATCGAGGGGACGCTGGCCAACATCCAGACCCGTGGCAACAAGCGGTTGCCGAACCAGGAATATCTGCAGATTGACACCAGCAACATCCTGTTCATCTGCGGTGGCTCGTTCGAAGGGTTGGAGAAGATCATTGAGCAGCGGCTGGGCCGGAAGTCGGTGGGCTTCCTCAGCGGTGCGGACAGCGACGAGCAGGTCAAAGAAGATAAGAACGGCCTCCTGGCCAGGGTGACGCCGGAGGATCTCGAGCGGTTCGGCCTCATTCCGGAGTTCATTGGCCGCTTGCCGATCATCGCAGTGATGAACCCGCTTCGTGAGCAGGATCTGGTCCAAATCCTGACCGAGCCGAAGAACTCGCTGGTCAAGCAGTATCAGAAGCTGTTCAAGTTCGAGAAGGTCAAGCTTACCTTCACCGAAGATGCGCTGGTCGCGATCGCAGCGAAGGCGGTGCAGCGAAAGGCGGGTGCCCGTGGTTTGCGGACGATCATCGAGCAGCTGATGCTCAACATCATGTATGAGATCCCCAGCCAGGACAACATCCGCGAAGTCATCATCAACAAAGAGGTGGTGACGGACGGGGCGGAGCCGAAGACGGAGCTTATCCGTGATTACGGGGTGCCAGGCTGAAGACCGGGTTTCTCATCGCCTCGCCGCAGATGCGCGATCCGAACTTTGAGCGGACCGTCATTCTGTTGTGTCAGCGTGATGAGGACGGCGCTGTCGGGATGGTGATCAACCGCCCCCATGAGATCACGGTCGGCGACGTCGCCGGCGCAGCCAAGGTCGCCCCACCACGTCATGAAGAAGAAGTGACCTGGTGGGGCGGTCCTGTGTCACCGGGGACCTGCTTTGTGTTGTGGCGTGGCCGGGCGGAGGTCGGTGAGGGATGGACCATCGGCGATGAGATCGCCGTGTCCCCTGCCCTGGAGCGGCTGGAGCGGCTGGTTCAGATCGGCCGTCACTTCCACCTTGTGCTCGGCTATTCCGGCTGGGGGGAGCAGCAGCTGGAGTCGGAGATCGAGCGGGGTTCGTGGCTGTACACCGAAGCCGATCCATCGATTGTGTTCGATACGCCCATCGAGGAGCGCTACGATCGTGCGCTTGGGCTCTTGGGATTGACCGCCAGCACAGTGTGGATGCAGCCCATCGATGAGTAGGGATCTGCGCGGCGTGGTATGTTGAGCCGCCATGAGGTCGCTTCATTTCATCAAAACGGTGGGCGCAGGGTCCTTCGGTACGGTGTACCTTGCTGAATTCCGCTCAGGCCAGGGGTTCCGCCGCAATGTAGCGGTCAAGGTGATCCTGGCCAATCGCCCGGACAATGAGATGTTTATCTCTCGCATCCGGGACGAGGCACGTTTGTTGGGCTTGCTTCAGGACGACGCCATCCTCAAGGTCCTGGACATGGTCCGTATCGAGGGCAAAGACGCGGTCGTCATGGAATATGTCGAGGGTGTTGATCTGGACTCGGTGCTGGAGGACGGCTCGCCGCCGCCGCCGCGGGCGTTGTGTGAGCTGGGCGCCGCAGTGGCTGGGGCGCTCTCCAAGGCGCACACCGCCATCCACCCCCGCGACCAGAGTCCGCTCAACGTCATCCACCGCGACGTCAAGCCCGCGAACATCATGATCACCCGGGGCGGCGGGGTGAAGCTGTTGGACTTCGGGGTCGCACGGGCCAAGTTCGAGAGCCGGGAGAGCTACACCGGCCAGCTGATGCTTGGAACGCTCAACTATATGGCCCCCGAATACATCACCACCGCTGAGGTCAGCCCTGCCGCAGACATCTATGGGCTTGGGTTGAGCCTGTGGGAGGTGGCGAGCGGCCGCAGCTTTGGCCAACCGAAGGTCCGCCAGACGGCCCATGAGGAGCGGCTCTCCCAACGCCTGGAGGAGATCCGCGGCGGACACCCACACCTCGTCACCGTCGTGGAACAAATGACGCGGTGGGACCCGCGCGCACGACCGAACGCGCGCGAGGTCGAGCAGCTGCTGACCCAGGCGGCAGACCAGACGATGGGCAAGAGCCTGCGGTCCTGGTCCTCGCAAGTGGTGCCCCGGATCCTGGCCGCGCGCAAGGGGGCGCCAGACAACGCCGGCCTGCTGGGAAAGACCGTTGAAATCGGGGACCGATCGAAGGTCGACCTGCAAGGCGGAGATTCGTCCTTGACGTCCAAGCTTGAAGGCGGATTGTCCGAGACGCTGTCGCACGATCAGGATATTGTCACGTCAAGACCTGACGGCCCCACCCCTCAGCGCCCCACCTCTCAGCGCCCCACCACACCCAACAACCATGCACTCCGCGACGTCATCATCGTCATCCTCAAGGGGCTGCTTATTGGCGGGTTTATGGGCTTCCTGGCCATCGCAGCCCTGGTCACGTTCTTCTTGGTGCGGTAGCCCCTTCCCTTCCTTCATTTCCCGCCTCTCCCTCCTCACTTTCCGCCCCCTCACGCCATGTCCACCCTTCGAATGACCGCTTTCGCCGCGTTTGGCGCCTCGCTGACCGTGCTGCTGTACACCATCCATGACATCGTGACCGATGTGGAAGAGACATCCGATGTGGTGGCAGAGATGCACGTCTCCATCGCTCCTCCCACAGCGCCCATGGCCACCCCGGAGCCTGCACCGCGCGGTCCGATGTGGGTCAAGCACGCCATCCGCTCAGGCGAATCCCTGGGCAGCATCCTGCCTCGGTTCAACGCCCCCACCCATGACGTCCATCAGGCCGCTCTCGATCTGTTTGACCTGAGTCGGATTCGGGTGGGTCGAGAGCTGTCTTTTTTGGTGACCCCTGGGGAAGACGTCCCAGCTGAGATCCGGTATCCCCTCGACGAAGATCGAACCCTGGTGATCCACCGGACCGACGATGGGTGGGATGCGTCTGTGGATGCGATTGAGTACGACGTCCGGATCGGTGAGCGGTCGCTGGTCGTTGCGTCCACCCTGTGGCAGGCCGCCATCGACGCGGGACTGCGACCACGGGACATCGCCTCTCTCGCTGAGGTCATGAAGTACGACCTGGACTTCAACTCGGAGATCAAGGCCGGGGCCACCGCGCGCATGGTCGTCGAAGAGCTTCATCACGACGGAGCGCTCGCCCGCCTCGGGGCGCCCCTGGCAGTCATCCTCACCAACAACGGCAAAGAGTACACCGCCATCCGGTTCAAAAATGACGATGGTGACGAGCGATACTATGACCGTGATGGCGTCAGCCGGCGAACGGCGTTCCTACGAAGCCCCCTGGAGTTCTCTCGGGTGACCAGCGGCTTCAACCTCAAGCGATATCACCCCATCCTCAAGAAGCCGCGTCCCCACTATGGGACGGACTTTGGTGCGCCGGTGGGGACCCCCATTCGGGCCGTCGGGGACGGACGGATCGTTCATGCAGGCTGGAACGGTGGGCATGGAAAGTATGTAAAGATCAACCACAGCGCGGGGCCGTACAAGTCCAGCTATTCCCACCTGTCTCGGATCGCGGTGAAGAACGGTGCGACCGTCAAGCAGGGTGAGATCATCGGCTACGTCGGCAGCACGGGGATGTCCACCGGACCACACCTGCACTACCAGTTCTGGAAGAACGGCCGGATCGTCGATCCGATGAAGGTCGCGCTGCCCCGTGGGGAGCAGCTCAGCCGGGGCGAGATGGCCCGGTTCAAGGTCCATCGGGACGCCCTGCTCACCCAGCTGGAGAGCGTTCAGGGCGCGCCCGTCCCGGATGCGCTCCCAGACGCCGAGCCACCTGTAGAGGCGTCGCTGGTGGCGGACGCGGATGAAGCCAACGATTCCTCTGCGTCCGACTGAGCACATTCCGTTAGATTGGGCCCATGGGTTGGCCTTTCCTCTGGGTGATGAGCGCCGCAGCGCAGGGACCGGTCGACGTCTGGGTCACCGCGCCGCGTCATGTGCTCGACCGTCCCGGCGTCGGCTTCGCGGAAGGCTCCGCGGTTGGCGCGGATGGAGCGCGCTGGCGGGTCCTGGCCACCGAAGATGCCCTGCAGTCATTGTCCGAGGACGGATACACCTGGACCCTCGCCCCACCGCCGCCGCCGGATCTGCCTGCCGGATACCGCTCGCCCGATGCGATGGTTCAGGCGCTCAATACGCTGGCGATGGACCACCCCACGCTGACCACGCTCACCGAGCTTGGTCACAGCGCGCTGGGAAGGCCCATCCTGGGGCTCCGCATCTCGGCGACCGATCATCCCCGTGCGCAATGGCGGATCCTGGGGGCGCACCACGGCGATGAGCTTCCCAGCGGCGAAGTGGTCATCGACTTCGCCCAGACGCTCCTCGAAGGGTTCGGGGGCGACCCTGACTTGACGGCGTTCCTGGAGCGGGACGCCGTCTGGGTGGTTCCCCACGTCAACCCCGACGGCGTCGCCGCGATGAGCCGTCAGAACGCCGACGGCGTCGACCTGAACCGAAACTACGACTACGAATGGAGCGTCGACGCGCTCGGCAGCGGTGATGTCCCATTCAGCGAGCCCGAGAGCCGGGCGATCCGGGCCCTGACCGACTGGAACCCATTCGTCGCCGGGCTGTCCTATCACTCAGGTGCCACCAACATCGGGTGGGCATGGAACTGGACGGACGATGACAGCCGCGATGATGAGTTGCTCGAAGCCATGGCTGATCGGTACGCCGAGCGATGCCAGACCGATGGCTTCTGGTCGACCAACGGCGCAGCCTGGTACCCCACCCGCGGCGACACCAACGACTGGTCATTCGGTCGATACGGCATCCTTGACTTCACGGTGGAGCTGACGTTGACGAAAGCGCCGTCCTTTGACCGCTCCCTCGCCGTCGTTGAAGAACACCGAGACGCGATGGTCGACTTCCTGCTCCACCACCCGATCGTCTCCGGCCAGGTGGTCGACGCCGCCACAGGCCAGGGCATCGGGGCGCGGCTCGATCCGGGCGCCCTGGGCGAGCCCTCCTGGACCGGCCCGCGGGGGGACTTCGCACGGATCTCCCCCCTCTCTGAGGATACTCCCCTGACGCTGACGGTGAATGCGCCAGGATACACCTCTGCGGACATCGCGGTGACGCCGGGGGTTCCAATCACGGTGGCGCTGCTCCCGGACGAGACCCCCCGGCTCTCCACCGATTCGATCCTTCTCAGTCAAGGCGGTGACGGCACCTTCTTCCTCCAAGCCCCGCGCGTCACCCTGACCCGCCCGGGGAACCCGGCGGTGGTGGCCACGAGCCTCGGCGAAGGCCGCTGGCAGGTCGATCCCCAGGCGATGGCGCCAGGGGCCTGGGACATGGTCACTTCGGATGGAATCGCACCTCGTTCCGTATTTATCGGAGAAGTCGACGACCGTATCCGAATTGATGCGGTTTCCCTCCAGGGGGATACGCTCACCCTCACCGGCCAACACTTCGGACCGGGGCTCCAGGCAGACGCCATCGTCGGGGACCGCCGCGGCCGGATCGCGCTGCCCATCCTCGATCGCGCGCACCGGTCGGTGCAGCTGGACGTTCGCATGCTGCGCGCAGAACCTACACCCGTCGATCTGCTGCTTTGGACCGGCGGTTACCAGCTGAGCGTTTTGGACGTGTTCGGCGAAGGTTTGGTCGATGTCAGCGCCCCGTTGGACAATGAACTGACCGATTCGCTGTTCCCTTCCGATACCCCTTATCAACATCCCGAGTCGGTCATCCGTTCCGGCTGCGGGGTCACGGGTCACCGCGGTGGCGCCGGGCTGTTGCCCTTCGCGTTGCTGCTTGTGACCACGAGGAGAAGACGTTGAAGATTCGCGCCCTGACCCTGCTGACCGGGCTCGTCGTGAGCGGATGCAGCCGCGATGATCTGTATGCCGAGTCGACCTTCACCGAGAACGTCGCCGAAGCCTATGCAGAGTGCAACGCCTCTGAGATCCGGTTTCTGGCGAGCAAGCACAACATCCAGACCGCGTTCCGGAACTGCGGCTCGAACAACTTCTCGGACGTCGCCTGGAGCCCGGATGGGGTCTGGCTGCACTTCCGCACCGCCAACAACTCCGCGGTGCTCAACGCAGAAGACAAGACCATCGGCGCGCTCCCCACAGAGCCCCCGACGGCAGACGCCGCCTGGCTGAACAAGGAGCTGGTGGCGATGCCGCTCGGCCCCAAAGAAGGCGGCGACACCCCTCGCCTGGCGCTGTATAACCTCGCCGGGCTCAACCTCAACGTGGTCAACCTCCCCCTGGAGGACGTCCAGGACCTCCAGCCCTGGGGAGACGGGGAGCAGCTTTTGATGGTCGCAGTGGGCGCGGACGGGGTCAAGCGGCCGTACCGGTTCAACCCCTCGACCGAGACCGCTGAGCGGGCCTTCGGGTTTTTGGAGCAGCCGGTCGAGCGGCTGGTATACAGCCCCGAAGCCGATTTGTTGGCCTGGAGCACCGCCGAGTCGACCGAGCTGATGCAGGGCGACGGCACCTCGATCCTCGTGCTGCCAGGCATCACCCGGGCGATCCCGCACCATGAGGGGCGGTACGTCATGTTGGAGACCACCGGCGAGGCGATCAGCCCCTTCGACCAGCGGGCCTGGAATGAGATCTCCGATGAAGCGCGCGAGCGCGAGCTGGTCCGCCAGAAGCAGTTCGTCGAGCGGCTGCCGGACTGGGCGCCGCGCGAGTACCACCCGCCTGAATTGCAGATCCTGGACCTTCAGGAGAAGGCCCGATACCGATTGACATCGTTTCACGGCGATCATTTTGAATGGTATCGCTCCAGCAATCCGATGGCGCGCTACTATGGGTCGTTCATTCTGTGGGGGATTGAAGGCAAGCAGCTTCACCGGAACGTGGGGCTGAGCGACTTCGCGGAGCGGCTCCGGATGCTGAACAAAGGGGAGACGCCGCTGGGGATTGAGCGGATGGAGAGCGTATCAATTGAGAGCCTGGGTGCCCCGGTCGCATCCCCCGAGATACCCTCTGCAGGCAATCCTGACGAATAAACCGTCACTTTGAAGACGGAACGGGTCTTGCTCAGGAAGTGGCTGACATCCTGAGGAGGATCCCATGTTTGTCTCCCCCCAACCCCTGAACGAGCGCGACACGCTGATCATGGAGCACTACGCCATGGTTCGCCGGATCGCGTATCGTATGGCTCGGAGGCTCCCGCGATACGTCGATGTCGAAGATCTGGTCAACATCGGCATGATTGGACTTATCGACGCCGTAGATCGGTATGAGCCCACCCGCGCCAGCTCGTTCTCCGCCTACGCCCGCATCCGCGTCCAGGGCGCCATCGTCGAGGAGATGCGCAAGAACGACTGGGTCCCCCGCTCGGTGCGGGACCGGGCCGCCCGCATCAACCGCGCCCGCCAGGACCTGCTCTCCGACCTGGGCCGGGACCCGACCCATGACGAGCTGGCCGAGCGCCTGGGCGTCTCCGCCGAGCGACTCGAAGAGCTGCTGCAGACCGCCGATGTCCGCGTCCTGGTCAGCATGGAGGACGGCAATGACTCCGAGGGCACCATCGGCGACACCATCTCCGATGAAGATCAGGACCTCAACGACGAGATCACCCGGCGGCTGTTCGGCGAGAAGATCCGCGACGTGCTCCACACCCTGCCCGAGCGCGAGCAGCTCATCGTCGAGATGTACTACTACCGGGACCTGACGTTCAAAGAGATCGCGCGGGTGCTGGGCGTGACCGAGTCCCGGGTGAGCCAGCTGCACTCCCGGCTCAAGCGCCGCGTCCGCGACCAGCTCGTCGAGATCATGGACGAAGATCAGCTCGCCAGCTGATCGGCCGCCTCACCGAAGGCAGGCGCGAATGTCCTTCGCCACATCTGCGGCGAACCGAACGCCCCCCGTCGTGGGTTCACCACACTGCTTCTGGCCGTTGATGTCCACACACGGCGAGAGGAGCCTGCCGTCCGGCGGCGGCTTGCCGGCGACGCTGAAGATGCAGACCCGGGCGCCGCGATAAGCCTCCAGTCCGACGCGGAAGCTCTCGATCCGAAAGTCGAACCGCGCCGCGATGTCTGACCGATAGCTGGCCAGCGCGGTCGTGATCGGGGCGAGGGCCTGAAGATCGATGACGTCACCGTCCATCTTCGGGGGCCGCTCCAGCTGCCCGGGCCGAAGCTGGATCCGAAGGTCGCCCACCATATCGACGCTGTTGTAGCGGATGTAGACGTCCGCGGGATCGGCGAGGGTGCCAGACAGGCCCTGAGCCAACCCGGCGGTGGCTTTGGCGTCTGAGAAGAAGCCCTTGTGTAGCGCGCTGATGCCCTCCCAGACGAGCACGACCTGCACGGGCTCGCCGCCACCGCCATCTGTGGATGTTGCCGCCGGAGGCGCTGAGGGCGTATCGGTCGTTGGCGTATCGTCAGCCTGTTCGAGCATGGCTTCGGCCTTCGCTTCTGCCTGCTCGGGGGTGATGGTCGGCGTGGGGGGTGCGCCGCCGTCACAGGCGAGGATGGAGAGGAGCGCCGCGGCGATCATCGGGAGCGACCGCCCTGACCCCGACCGCCCTTGCCCCGATCGCGCTCGCGCTCCTGGATGAGGCCATAGCGCTTCTTGACCTCGCGGACGGCTTTGTTGAGGGCGATCTCATACTCCACGGTGCCCTCCTTGATGTTCTTGATCTTGGCGCGGGCTTCGTCGCGGATGGCCTGCTCGTCGACGTGATGAGCGGTCAGGATGTCGATGACTTCGCGGTAGATGGCTTCGTCTTCGGCGTAGACCTCTTCGATGAAGCGAGAGATCATGAAGTTCTCCACGAACTGGCGGGCGAGGAAGCGTTCGACGTCATCTTTGGTGGGGTGCCCCCAGCGGTCGGCCATGCGGCTGCGGACCCGGCCGTAGCGGTCGTAGGGGAGCGACCGCTCATGCATATACTCACGAACCTTCTCGCGCAGGGCGCGATCCCGACGGAGGTACTCTTCCATGATGGCCACAAGATCCTGCTCTGCCTCCGGGCGGTTCTCCGGGGTGACGTCGATGGCGCCGCGTTTGGTCAACCGCGCGATGACTTCGTTGGCGATCTGGGGGACCTTGGCCTGATAAAGTCGCATGATTCCTCCGGTGCGCCGGCGCATGGCGACCCGAGCCGGCGAAGCTGTCGGGGTTTGAACGGTCGGGGCTCTCTTAACCGCGAGCGCTGGATGGGCTCAGCATTCTTCGGTACGCCCGCTCCAACGATGCCATATTCAGCGGCGTGGCCGTCTGCCCCTCCAATGAGAAAGTTCGATGAATCTGGGGCACGAAGCCCTCTCGCCGCTTCTCCATCAGAAACTGATGGTACGCCTTGTCCGCGTCATTGTGAATCGGGTAGCTGTGCGCGTCCCGGAGCGACCGGTCGTCGAGCAGACCAAACGTCATCTTGCCATCGATCGGCCCAACCACCACATACCCTTCAAACATCTTCGCGATATCTGTGGTCAGGAAGTCCTCGCTGGCTTCGTCGTTCTCAGGCAGCGGCGGCTTCGCGATCCGCGCACCGTCCACATTGATCTGCGCCTGCGGCGACGTCAATGTCTGGGTCGGCGGCTGGGGGCGGATCTCCGGGGGGCGGCGCGGCGGCTTCGGCTCCACGGGAAGCACCGGAGGATCGAAGAACCCGGAGATCTCATCGGGATCTTCCAGGATCATCGGCGGAGACACCCGAAGCGTCGGCCGGTCGACCAGCAGATCCTCTTCATCCTCCAACATCATCGGCGGTGACGCGTCCCGCTCGGTTTCATCCATCTCCGGATCATCTTCCGACAGCATCGGCGGCGAGATCTGCTCACCGGTCAGCTCCTCGTCGTCGTCCTCGATCTGCATCGTGAACGCCGGCTCGCTGGAGGTCGGCGGAAGCAGGGCCAGATCGCTGTCTTCATCATCATCGAACGGCGCATCGAGCAGGGCAAAGTTCCCGCTGGGCAGATCGTCTTCATCCCCTTCGTCGAGCAGCAGCGGAGGGGCGGTCCGTGGAGGCGGCGGGGCGGTCTCCCCGATCGACAGAGGCGTCGGCTCAGGCGCCCGAAACGGATCTGGCGTGGGCGCTTCCAGCGGTTCAAGGTGAATGTCCGGGTTCAGCTCACGCACCGGACGCAGGAACGGATCCGAGGGCTCCTCATACGGATCAAAGCTGGGCTCATCATCGACCGGAGGGGAAGAGATCCGTCGAGACGGCGTCCGCTGCGGCGGCGTTGGGGGGACTGGGGGCGCCGGCTCGGGCGCATCCGCCTGGATGGTCATGTCCCGAAGGCGGGCCATCGCAGCTTCCGTGCTGTGCAGCTCTGCAAAGGCTTCCGGGGTGAAATAGAGCAGCTCCCCAGCGCCGGGCGCGTCGGTCAACGAGAGCACCGCGAAGACGCCGCCGCTGTTCTCCCACCATGCCCGCATCGGATACAGCTGGAAGTCGTCCCGCACGCCGCCGGCAAGGTCCTGGCTGCCCTGCACATGGAGGGTCCCCCGTCCAGTGCGGATTCGCTGGATGAGAAGCTCGATGGTCTGGTTATCCGCAATGATGCCGTTGCTCTGGAGCCCATCGGGTCCAACCGACGCATGCCGGATCTCCAACGGATCATCGGGGATGATCCCACCGGCGCGGACACCACACATCGAGATGGCCTGCGCCACGGCGGGGCCTTCCAGCCAGGTGTTGACGCCATCCGTGCCCCCTTCCAGGGTGTCACTGGCCATGCCCAGGGCGACGTCAGGTTCTGCGACGAGGAGGATCGGGTCCCATAGCTCACCGGCATCAATTCGTCGGAGGCCACGAATCGAGCGGCGCGCGTCACGTGCGAAGGCGAGGGCGCCGAGGGGTTCTTCGAAGGCAGCCACGCCGAACTCCCCCTGACGAGCGGCAGCGAAGGCGCGGGAGCGCTGCACCAGCCGTGTCCAGATGCGATCGGAGAACCCCGCAGCGAGGGGCATGCCCTGCGCGGCGGCGGCGGTCCGGATCTGGTGGCGCAGATCCGTCAACCGTACCGCAACGACGGTGTGGGTGTGTTCGACGATCTGGGCTCGGGGAGAGAGCAGAATCCAGGGCACATCATCGGCCAGCGCACGCCCATTCGCGATCCAGGCGTCACCATCGCGATGTGTGGGGCTGATGGCTGCGCACAGTGAGGACAGCACGTCCCACCGCAGCAGCCCCTCAACCAGAGAACCCCATGCGCTGCCCAACGCAGCGGCAGCGGCCTGCCGCCCCAGCCCCGCCGCGACGCTGGCGGGCAGACCGGCAGCGACGAGGCCATCGGTGTCGATCATCTGCGGCAACGAGGCGATCAGTCGCGCCCCGGCGCCCAGGTGGAACAGCGGATCGCCGACGACGTCGCGGGAGAGCATCTGCCACTCAATATCGACCGGACGAGCATTGTCATTGTTCACCCGAGCCATGCTGTCCCGGACCGCAGCCTGTGCAGCGACGCGCAGGTGCTCGATCATAATCGCGTCCAACTCAACCCCGAGCACCCCGGCGGCGGTCGCAAAATCGGCGCTCTCCTGCATGAGCCCGGCAGGGAACGCCAGCGTCAGCGGAGAGGTCAGCAGCGCGCGCGGGAGCCCGCCGGTGCGCGCGTCGAAGCCGACCCGCCGCGCCAGCGCACCCGCTGCGGCGAGCCGACCATTCAGCGACCATGCGACGCTGGCCAGGGCTGCGCCCCGGCGCTGTGAGCTGAGGTCATGGAGCTGATTGACCAGAGACCGAAGCTGCCGGCCGGGGTACCCCCCAGGAGCCGGTTCTCCCTGCAGCAGTCGAGCCGCAGCCCAGGCGGTCACGATGGCGGGGACGGCTTTGACCTGAAGGGTCGGCCAGGAGGCGTCGGCCATCAACGCGGCCAGGACGCGGATCAGCGGATCGGCCCGAAGCACTTCCGGAGACGCCTGGTGGATGGGTTCCCGGGGACGGCCGGTCGCCGCAGCAGGGAGGATCGACTCCAGAACGGCGGCGACTCCGGCGGTGATCTCATCGGCACAGGCCACCGGTAGGATGAAGCCAAGATCATCGTCACCATCCGGGTTGAGCAGCGGCGGCAGATCGCTGGCCAGCGCAGGCACCAACCGGAGCGCCGTCGATGCGTCTCGCACCCAGGTGCAACCGGCCAGCAGGGCCTTCAGGCTCTCCTCGATCTCCATCCTGCTCCCTGCGGACGTTCGCTCAACGCACGAAGTCTACTAAGCCTAACACCGTCGAACCACTCCTCAGCCAAACCGCTCACGGTGGGCTCAGCCCAAGCGCCGCGTCCAGGGACGCCTGCTCCGCGGTCGTCGCATCGGGCTTGATAAAAATAAACAAGGGCTCAAGTCGTCTTTCCTCAACCTCAACCACAGGGTACGGAAGCGCCTGCCCGCCCTTCACGCCCACCGTCCAGTTCACTTTCAACGGCATCTCGTCATGGGCCCCAAACCGCACCGACCGGAGCGTTTCGCGCCAGCAGCCGTCCTGCCCCCCCGAAGCACCGGTGATGGAGATCGCGGACACGGTTCCGGAGTTCTGAATCTCAAAGCCAAATCGGACCGTCTGGTTCGCTTCCCCCCCTTGAACGCACCCCTGCCAGTCCTGTTCCGCGAGGAGGGTGGTGATGTCTTTGGCGGACAGATACCGAGGGAGCGGCTGAGCGTCTCGGGCGACGATCTCATCTGCGTTGTCCTGCGCAGCAGCGGTCGCGATGAGCCATGCCCCGACGAAGATCATTGCCGCTCCAGGGTGCCGATGAAGTGCTGATGCTGGA
>JBCBLB010000778.1:0-4255 GCA_038520555.1 Myxococcota bacterium
AACATGAGTGAGAAGGTCGACGCCCTGTTCGCCGGTGAGCCACCACCGCCACCGATCGAAGCGACTCCGCGGCTGCGCACGATCCGAAACGCGCTGATCGTGGCGCTGCCGATGAACCTGCTGGGCATTCCCTGCTGGACCGGCGTACCGGGGGCGGCCTTGACCCTATGGGTATGGCTGCAGGCCGACAGCGAGATGGCCCGGGTCGAGGCCGGGCAGTATGCCTCGGACGATGCGGCCCTGATGATGCAATACCGTGCCGCGTCCGGTTGGCTGCTGGCCTTCTGTGTCGTCTCGCTGCTCACCCAGATCTATCTGCTGACCGGCAGCTTCTACACTGACCTCTGGGGCAGCCTGATCGGACGATGAGTCAGGGCAGGTCGTCCATGTCTGGATCGGGGGCGACGGGGCGCGGGATCTGTGCCTGGATGAGCATCGCATAGCCGGGGTGGAAGAGGCCCATCTGGCCAGCCTGACGCAGCATGGTCTCGCCCTTGTCGATCTCACCGCTTTCCACGTGGAGGGCGCCCAGCGTCAACAACGCCACGGTGTTGTCCGGGTCCCACTGCAGCGCCTGTTCTGCGGCGGTGCGCGCGGCGTCTGCGCGATCCGTCTCATAGAGGAACGCCGCATGAGCCGCGGTGAAGCGAGCGCTGTTCGGGTAGCGGATCAGGTTGTTGTTGAAGAACTGATCGCCGCGTCGGGTGGCCTCTGCCATCGCGTCGGCGTCTCCGCCGCTCCGTGCGGCGCGCGCGTACGCGACATAGCCGGTCGCGGTGCCCGGATTCTGCTCCATGAACGACTTCGCCTTCCGCATCGCGTATGCTGGATTGAACTCAACGATCTGGGCATCTGTCCAGGTCAGCGCCAACATGATGTTGAACCGGTCGAGGTTGATGGCCTTCTGATAGAGCCCGCTCGCCGTGTCCCAGCGCCCGTTGGAGTGGTAGCTCATCGCCAGACCCATCCGGCTGTACGATGAGGGGATGGATTCCAGCTGCAGCGCCTGGCGATAGGCGTGCTGGGCGAGCGTGATGTTGCCCTGCGTCAGGGCCGCGTTGCCCTGAGCGAGCGCGAGGGCCGGGTCGAGATCCAGCCGTTCGTCGAACAGGTTCGCGACCCGCTCCAGCTCTCCGGCGGCGAGGCTGAGGTGTGCGACGTGTCCGTCTGCCTCGTGGCATCTGCCCGGCTGCTTTTTGGGCCACGGATCGTCGAGAGAGTCCGGATCGCCCCCCTTCTTTTCGAGCTTCGCCCGGTCTTCTTCCAGCTGTGCGCGGTCTTCGTCGATCTGGTTGCGCTCCTCAAGGGAGTTGTCCCACCACATGTGGTACAACTCGGCCGCTGTTCCATATGAGGTCAGGGCGCCATCGAGCTGGGTGGCTTTCTTCTGAAGATCGCCGAGCATCATCCAATTCGCGCAGGCATCTTCGGCGTCTTCGTACTCCATCACCGTCTTCATCGTCGTCAGGGCGGCGTCCATCTCGCCGGCGCGGGCCTGAAGCTGTGCGAGGCGCATCCACTGCTGGGTCTTGCCGTGGGGGTTTTCGGCGTCCTCTTCTTCGACCTCACCGCTCTCTTTGGCCTCTTCCCGCTTCTGCTTCGCCTCATCCAGGGCGGCCTGGATGTCTTCGATCTCCAGCGGCAGAGACGGATTCCGCTGCGCCTCTGTGATGTACTTGAAGGCGAGCTGTTCGCGTGAGCCGGCGATGTCAAAGTTGGAGAGGAAGTGCAGGCCGAGGACGCCGTCCACTTCCCACTCGAGCTGTGGGTACTGAAGATACTGGAGCGCCCCCGCGAGCCCCATCCATCCTTCGATTGTGGGCTGGTCACCGATCTGGACCGGGATCCATGCCGCCTCCATGTCGGACAGGCCCCAGCGGGGAGCGGCGCCCATTTCGACGCCCGATCGGATTGAGCTTCCCCAGGAGAAGGTCGATAAACTCATGGTCCGGGGTGCACCGTTCACCTGAATCGTGAAGTAGCCGACGCCTGGGAGGCGGACCTTCTCTTTCCCGAATTTCCGGACCGCTTCCGGCTGGATGGTCATCTCCAGGACCGAGGCGCCGCCGAGCTCGTCGATGAAGCGCTGCTCCTGCTCGCGGGGCGCGAAGCGGACGACGCCTTTACTGGGGAGGATGGCGTATGCGACGCCAAGGGCGCCCAGGCCGATGGTGCCGTCGACATCAGCGAATTGGGGGAGTGGGATGTACCACTCTGCGTCATCGATGTAGCTGTCGTCTTCGTAGCCGATCTGGCTCGTAATGTTTGAGAGAACCATATCGCCGATCCGCATCTCTGCGACCGTTGTGGTTTTTACGGTCAATGGCAGTCGGGAGATCTCGTTGTCTTTGGACTCCAGGCCGAGCGCCCGCGCGGTGGCTTCTGAGATGCCGATCTCATCGCCGAAGTCGAGTCCGAAGGTGTAGTCCTTCTCATCGATGGTGACGCGAACGCAAGGCAACACAGACCCGTCCGGGCTCATATAGAGGGGGACCTCAACGACGCCAGAGATCTGGACGCTCTCGACATTTCCCAAGACATCCGAGAGAGACTTTTTGGCTTGTGCCGTGAGGGGAGCGGTGAGCGCCAGAGAGATGAGGGCAGCGCTGAAGAGAGTGGGACGAGTCATACAAGGCCTCCGCGTCGATGGCGCGTATCTCCTGAGAGATGGGGTGGCAAACCGTGATAGCCTGTCGACCCTTCACCCCAGGGAGAGTGTTCCATGTCAGCGATTTTTGAAGTCTTTGGGCGAATGATCCTTGACTCGCGGGGGAACCCCGCGGTCGAGGTGGAAGTGACCACCGAAGATGGTGTTGTGGGTCGCGCCGCAGTGCCCAGCGGCGCCAGCACAGGAGAACATGAAGCGGTTGAGCTCCGAGACAGCGATCCCGATCGCTGGATGGGTAAAGGAGTGGATACAGCACTCCGACACGTTAACGAGAACATCTCTCAGCACTTGATCGGTGCTGACGTCGGTGACCAGCGTCAAATTGACCAGATCCTCATTGAGCTGGACGGCACGGACAACAAGGGCCGCCTCGGCGCGAACGCCATCCTGGGCGTCTCTCTGGCCGTCGCCCGCGCTGCAGCGCACACCTATGATATGCCGCTGTATCGTTACATTGGTGGGCTGACCTCGGCGACGCTGCCGGTCCCCTTCATGAACGTCCTCAACGGCGGCGCTCATGCCGACAACAACGTGGACATCCAGGAGTTCATGATCGCCCCTGTCGGCGCCGCGACCTTCACCGAAGGGATCCGCTGTGGTGCGGAGATCTATCATAACCTCAAGAAGATCATCAAAGGCAAGGGCCTGTCTACCGGCGTCGGCGACGAGGGGGGCTTCGCGCCCAACGTCGCGTCCAACGAAGCGGCGCTCGCCCTGGTCGCAGAGGCGGTCGAGAAGGCCGGCTACTCGCTGGGCGACCACGTCGTCCTGGCGCTCGACGTGGCGGCGACCGAGTTTTACAAGGACGGCAGGTACCACATCGATGGCAAGCAGCTGTCCTCGGCAGAGCTGACCGAATACTCCGTCGACCTGGCCAGCCGCTACCCTTTGTTGAGCATCGAAGACAGCCACGATGAGAACGACTGGGACGGCTGGAAGGGGATGACCGACGCGCTGGGGGGTAAGCTTCAGCTGGTCGGCGATGACCTGTTCGTCACCAACCCGGTCCGCCTGTCACGTGGCATTGAGATGGGTGTGGGCAACGCCATCCTGATCAAGGTCAACCAGATCGGCTCGCTCACCGAGACCCTGGACACCATCGCCCTGGCGCATCGGAATGGGTATCGCTGCATGATCTCGCACCGCAGCGGTGAGACCGAGGACACCTTCATCGCCGACCTTGCCGTGGCCACCGGTGCGGGGCAGATCAAGACCGGCGCCCCGGCCCGCTCTGAGCGCGTCGCCAAGTACAACCAGCTCCTCCGCATCGAGGAGGGGCTTGAGTCTGCCGCAACGTATGCAGGCCGGTCTGTCCTTCGGGGCTGATCGCAGCCTGGCCCCGTCGCTGCGTCGGCGGGGTCAGTCCTCGTATTCTTCAACGAGGACGTAGTCTTCTTCAAAGTAGTAGCCCCGCTCCATCAGGGCGTCTGCGACCTGCCGGCCCACGATGCGGCCGGGCGGTCGGGCGAACCCTTCGACGGTGACGTCTTCGAAGCTGATGAGTCGATCGGGCAGCTTGTGGGAACGGACCAGGACATGGATCGCCTTGCCGGTCGTGTCGCCGGGGGCCATCAGTGCCACTGATGG
>JBCBLB010000630.1:0-5683 GCA_038520555.1 Myxococcota bacterium
ATGTCTCGCCGCATCAGTCCATAGCTCACGATCAGGACATCGCCGGGCTGAAGGTCCACGAGCATCTTCTCGCGGCCGGCGCCCAGGTATCGCATCGGCTTCAGCCCGGGCGAGACCCATGCGGCCTCCCGTTGCCAGTTGAAGCATACCGACGTTGGCGCAACCACGATGGCGGGGCCTTCCTGGGCCCGGTGGGTGAGCAGCGCGAGCGACTGGATCGTCTTGCCCAACCCCATGTCATCCGCGAGGCAGGCGCCGGCGCCCCATGCCGCCAGCCGCGCCATCCACTGGAAGCCCGTCCGCTGGTAGTCGCGCAACGTCACCGCGAGCCCGGCAGGCGGCGAGACGTCGAGCGCCTCTGCTTCGCGAACGCTGGTCATCAGCTGGGACCACCGCTTCGGTGCGGTGATGTCCGCGCCCAGCTCGCCCAGCGCGCCCAGCGCCGGGGCGTTCAGCGGTGAAATCTCCAGCCCGCGCTTGCCGGTAAAAATCGCGGACGCGGCCGCAGCCAGCCGGTCGCGGAAGTCCGACTCCAGCCGCAACCACCGACCGTTGACCTCCAGAAACGGTGCGCCTTCCCACACCGCTTCCAGCAGCTCCTGTAGCGGAACCGTGAAGCCGCCAACGGACAGGCTCCCTTTCAGACCGAACCAGTCTTTTCGGCTGCTGACGACCAGCTTCAGCCCGTTGGCGTTGGCCGGTTCGGTCAGCATCCGCGGTGGGCCCGCCCACTCGACCGGCCAGCCCCGTTCTTCGAGCGACTCCATCAGCGTGAGCGCGGCGTCTGCGTCCGAAAGCGTCCAGCACAGCGGCCGCTCGCCATCTTCTGCGTTGTCCGGGAGGGGCAGGATCCGAAGCGCATGGCGGGTCTGTCCCGCTTCGGTCTGGAGCGCGCGCCGGGCATAGATGCGCCGGGCTCCGGCTTTGCCATACACTTCGGCCGGGCCCTGGCCCGGTGGCCAGCTCGGGCCGTCTGCCAGCGGGCGCACCCGGGCTTCGGCCCGGAGCACCTCATTGTCGAGCATCTGAAGGCGGAGGATCGGCTGCTGGTTCACCTCGACTTCATCCCCACGAAGGGAGGCAGAGAGCTGAACCGGGAGCAGGCGTTCAAACGCAGCTCGGCGTTCGATGAGGGCCTCTGCGGCTTCTGCAGGGAAGATGTTCCCCCGTCGGGTCATTCGCTTCAGCAGGGCGACCGTACCCGGCTCGACACGCACGATCTGACATCGCGGCTCCGCCTCATCAGCGAGCACCAGAAGGCCACCGGCCATCCGCTGCTCCATCTGCTCAAGCAGGGCGTCGACGTCCCAGAGATGATCGTCGATCAGCGGCTGGAGCACGATCGGAGCGTAGTCGTCTTCCTGATGCCATCGCAGATGCAGCCGGCTGCGCCCCACCGGCGCGGGCGCGCTGCTGCGACCGATGAGGACGCGCGGATGGTCGATGAGCTTCTCCAGCGCACGGTGGACCAGCGCGGCGCGGAGCGCTTCGGGCTGTCGGCGCTGCGATACCTCTGGCGCCGGCACCAACTGAGCAAGCACCTCCTGATCGATGGGCAGGTTGCACAGCTGTGGATCCCGAAGCAGCTCATCTATCTCAATCTTCCAGCTTCGAAGACCATCTCCAGACTTCAACGGTCGACAGCGGACGGGCTCCAGAGACAGCGGCTTGTCCGCCGCGGCCCGAATCCGCCAGCCCAGCGCTTCCTCATCCGGGCGGGCGGCGCCTTCGGGCGCCATCTGGACCAAAAGCCGATCGATCGAGGCCAGCGCCCGGTGCCAGGGGGGCTCGCTCACCAGACGCGCGATCTTCTCCCGCATTCGCGGCTGCGCGCTGTTCGACAGGATGTTCACCGTCGCGTCGATGGCGCTCAACCCAATCGGACAGGCCATCGCACAGCCGTCCCGGCAACGACACCGGAGCATCGTTTCAGCCGTCTCAGCCTGAAGATCGATGTGAATCTCTGGGAAGTAGCCGTCTCCACCACACCACTGCTGGGTCTGCTCCCGATACACGATCTGGGGTGGATCCTCGATCAGGCTCAGCTCGACCGGGCCCTGTTGACGATACGCCCGCGGTAACGCCTGCGCACGAACCGACTTCCGTACCCCCATCAGCCGATCGTACAACGTCTGAAGCCGATGATCGATGGGGGGGATCAGCGCAGACAGGTGCGCCTGCTCATCGTCAAGCCCCTCTGTGATCAGCTCCGCCTGATCGGTGAGCAGCTTGATCGCGGCTTCCTGAAGCTCATGCGGCATCTTGATGTCAGAAGCTTCATGCGGCCCCCGCGCCGTCGGCAGGGTCAGCACACGCTCCAACGTCAGATCCGTCTTTCGACGGTACATATACAGCCAGGCACCGCGCAGATGGCTCTGAAGAACCCGCACGGGCGCCTGCAGCCAATCCTCAACGGAGTGTGCGGAAGCCCAGCTCCGCAAATCTTCCGCGCTCATCCCAGGGCGAAGCGTCTGCACCCGGTCACTCTTATTGTTGACGTGTCCATAGTCAAGGACATTATCTGTCCCCATCCAGCAGCTGTCTCGCCTTCCGCCCGATCCGCTCGACCGATCCCCGCAGCACATCCCGCGCGTCTTTTTTCATCACCTGCATCTCTGGCATAATTTCGATCAACGGTATTTTTCGTGAAATTGGTCGCTCCAGCCGCTGCCCCCTCCAAAATCCATCTTCGTCTTCCTGTGGTCGCGCCAGCGTCGCATCCAGGATGGTCCGCTGTGTCCACCCCCGCCATACCAGCACCGCCTCCGGCCGATCCTCGACCAGCATCAACAGCGCCATCGCATGCTTGCACCACACCACCCCATCCGGACAGCTACAGTGTGCAGTGATGTCCTCCAGACGATTCGGCCAGAACAGCGAATCCCGCACATCCCCGGACAACAACCGCCCCAACGCGATCGGGCGCTGCTGAAGTGTCTGCACTGCATCCGCTGGCAACGGCGCCACCGTCAAGCTGACCGCATATCGATCCCCGCCCACCGCCCGTCCCTGAAGCCGCCCCGAAGAAACCCGGACCAGCTCTACCATTTGGTTTGTCAGGATGGCCTGCGCCCGCACCATCCGGATACCACCCAGCGCTCGCAACAGACTGCTCATCTGTTCACTATATTCGATCTGAAGCCGTTCGACATCCCCTCGCATGAATCTCCGAATTCTACACTTCTGAAGCTGCTGACGCGTCCTGTCAGCACCTCCTGGGACAACCTGACCCCTTGGACATATGTTCAGAACACAACCCGACCCGAAGGAGTGACAACATGACCATGAAGTTCTATTTCAACCCGGAAAGCCGCGCCCTCATCACCAGGCGGATGCTCGAACTCGTCGGCGCAGAATACGAGACTGTCCTCATCGACTTCACATCCAAGCAGAACAAAGCTCCCGAATTCCTCAACATCAACCCCGCGGGCAAGCTGCCTGCCCTCATCGATGGCGATGTTCACATGTATGAAAACGTCGCCATCTGTCTGTATCTCGCTGACAAGTTTCCTCAGGCCGGGCTCACCGTGGACATCGGCTCGCCCCTTCGGGGTCGGTACCTGACCCTCGCGGTCTATGCGACCTCTCAGCTCGAACCCGCGATGGGCGATGCCCTCCTCAAGGTGGAGACCTCGTCCTATCGGGGGTGGACCAACATGGACACCTGTAAGCAGGTGCTCATCCAGGAGCTGGGCGATGGACCCTTCCTGCTCGGCGCGCAATTCACCACCGCCGATGTTCTTGTTGGCGAGACGTTGGGGTGGTACCGGCAGTTCGATGGTGTTCTGCCCCCTGTGCTCGCCGCATACACCGACCGGGTCCTGGGCTGGGCGCCCAACCCGTAAAGCTCAGGGCGCGAGCAGCCGCATCAGCTCTGCTTCGGTCAGGCCGCTCGGGCCGTGGGCGCCGATGACTTCTGCGGCCAGGGCGCGCTTGGACTCGATCAGGGCGTCGATGCGCTCCTCGACCGTGCCGACACATACCAACTTCCGGACCTGGACCCGGCGCCGCTGACCGAACCGCCACGCCCGGTCCGTCGCCTGGTCCTCCACCGCCGGATTCCACCAGCGGTCATAATGGATCACATGGCTCGCTGCCGTCAGGTTCAGCCCCGTCCCCGCCGCCTTCAACGACAACAGAAACAGCGGCGCCTGTCCGGATTGGAAGCGGTCGATGAGGGCCTGCCGCTGCGGCCGTGCCAGGCCCCCATGGAGGTAGAGCACCCCGGTCTGGAACCGGGCGGTCAGGTGGCGCAACAACAACCTGGCCGCTCCGGTGTACTGGGTGAAGATCAAGGCTTGCTCGCCCAGATCCAGGATCTCAGCGACCAACGCCTCCAGCCGCTCCAGCTTTCCGGATCGCCCTGCGAGCGGCCCCGACTCTTTCAGCAACTGCGCCGGGTGGTTGCAGACCTGCTTGAGCCTGGTCAGGGTCGACAACAGCACCCCACGGCGGGCTTCTCGGTCCAGATCGTCCATCTGGGACAGCCGCCGCTTCATATCCTCAAGCAACCCCGCATAGAGCGCGGCTTGCTCGACGGTCAGCCGGCAGGGTTCTTTGATCTCGATTTTCGGCGGGAGGTCGGCGAGGATGTTTGGATCGGTCTTCCGGCGGCGCAGCAGGAAGGGGTATGTGATCCGACGGAGCCGCTCTGCGGCCTCGGGATCGCTGTGTTTTTCGATGGGATCGGCATATTTTGACTGAAACGCTCGACGCGAGAGCAGCAGCCCGGGGTTCAGGAAGTCGAAGATCGACCACAGCTCGTCGAGTCGGTTCTCGACCGGTGTGCCGGTCATCGCGATCCGGTGTCGGGCAGGGAGGCGTCGGATCGCTCTGCTCGTCGCGGTCTCCGGGTTCTTGATGTGTTGCGCCTCGTCGAGGATGATGCGCCGCCACTCGACCATGCTCAGCAGCGCCTCATCCCCCCGGGCCACCGCATAGGTTGTGACCAGGACGTCGAAGTCCTGGGCGAGCCTTCCGCTCTCCCGTCTGGGGCCATGGTGAAGCCGCACCCGAAGGTGGGGGGTGAACCGGGCGGCCTCACGTTGCCAGTTGACCAGGACGCTCAGCGGACAGATGAGCAGCGTCGGCGGGGGCGCATCGCAGAGGTGGGCGAGGACCTGGACCGTCTTGCCCAGCCCCATGTCATCGGCGAGGCATGCGCCCAGCCGCACCCGCGCCAGCCGACTCATCCACCCCAGCCCGCGGCCCTGGTACGGACGGAGCGTCCCCTGGAATCGTGCGGAAGGCTGCGCCGGTTCGGGACGATCGCCGAAGAACAGGGATCGGATCTCGTCTTCGGACATGAGCTGGAGCGGGCCGCCGGCCAGCCCCCGGCCGAGCATCTCGGCTGGAGACTGGCTGCTGACCGCCTGCGCTGCGGTTTCCAGTTCGGTCGGATCGATCCGCAGCCATGTGCCCCGGTGCCGAACCAGCGCAGACTTCTGGGCGACCAGCCCCGCCAGCTCCCTGGCGGTGATCTCGACCTCACCGAGGGCCAGACGCCAGTCATAGTCCAGCAGGCCCTCGACGTTGATGGAAGCCCGGAGCCGAGCGGACACCGGCGTTTGCTCCGGGCTTCCATCAACGTCGAGGGCCTGCTGGACTATGACTGGCGTCTGGCCCTCGGTGAGGTCGAGATCACCGCCAGGGAGCTGGCGGGGCTGGTCGCCCAGAAGTCTGC
>JBCBLB010000963.1:0-2270 GCA_038520555.1 Myxococcota bacterium
CGACCGTGGGCTGAAGCATCGGCGCATCAAGAGCCCCCTGTTTGAAGCTGCACAATACGCCGCTGAGGCCGCCACCGAGCGGATCCGACGCGAAGGGCTGCTCGAGGCGGTGGATGTTGCAGAGCGCGAAGCCCGACAGCTCCGCGCGCAGAACACCCGGATGCAGGATCAGCTCAGCCAGCTCACCGCCACCGTCGCACGACTCAGCCGGCTGCTGGAGACGTCGTAGTCACCATATCCAGCCGTCTGCCGGCGGCTGATGCTTTGCGAGGTCGACCTCATCGGTGTCGACGAGGATCACATCATCGCCGACGGACGCAGCGGCGGAGACCACCCCGCCGCCCGGCGCCAGGATCGCGGAGCGGCCGGAGAATTCGGTGCCTTCATCCTCACCCCAGGAGTTGGCAGCCACCACCCAGCCCGGCCAGCCGCCCAGCCGCCACCGCCAGTAGGGGTGCACGTCGCTGCCCTGCTCAACCCAGTTGGTGCAGAAGGCGAGCACGTCTACGTCTGCGGTATACAGGTAGCGAATCAAGCCGTCATCGTTGAGATCCATACAGATCGCCGGGGCGAGGTTGCCCAGGTCGGTCTGTAAGACCATGCGCCGGTTTCCCGGCCGCGCCCAGGTCAGGTCCGCCGAGTACAGCAGGACCTTGCGGTAGCTGCGCCGCAGGTCGCCGAACGGATCGATGAGGAGGGCCGCGTTGTAGAGCGCGTTGCCCGACTGCTCCGCGTAGCCGCAGACGATCCAGGCCCGGTGTTTCTCCGCGAGGCCGCGGAGGGCCTGATAAGTGGGGCCGCGGGCCGGCTCGGCGAAGGGCATCAGGGCCGAGGGTGTGGGCCAGATGTAGCCCGTGGTCGCCATCTCCGGACATACGATGAGGTCCGCGCCGGATGCTCCAGCGTGCTCGATGAGGCCAATCAGTCCCCGCCGTGCCAGGTCCGGCTGCCCCTTCGGCGGACGAAATTGAACCGCAGCCAACTTCACAAGCGCATTCTTAACCGGATAGACTCCGGCAATGAAGCGACTGATGCTGATCCTCTCTGCGCTGCTCTGTATTGGCCTTGCCGCCGTCCTTATCCCCATCAAGACCGTCGCCGGCGATGAGATGGCCTGGACGCTGCGGGCGGGCGACACCGTCTGGATTGTCCCCGGGACCGTCTTCAAGGGTGATGTCGTCCTCCTCAACGATCCACTCGACCCCGATCGGACCGTCCTCCGGCGGGTCGTCGGGATGCCCGGCGACAAGATCCGCGTCGAAGAAGGAACGTTCCGCATTAACGGAAAGCGGGTTCGACAGAAGGATATGAATGAGGGCGGCTCTCCCCCGATCTGGAAAGAGGTCATCTGGAGCCGCCCCCCCGCACGCCCGACCCGCTGGTTCGTCACCTACAACGAGCCGAAGGGCACATGGTCTTCGGACGGCCCCATCCCGGTGCCCACCGGCCACGTCTTCGTCATGGCCGACAGCCGCGACGTCGCGTTGGACTCTCGGTGGTGGGGGCCCGTCCCCGTCGACCAGATCCAGGGGGTCGTCCGTGCCCGCTATGGCCCCGCCGATCCGCAGCGTGAGACCGCCTTCGAGTTCATGCGCCCCATCGATCAGCCCTCTGTCGCCGAAAAAGAGCAGGAGCTGATCGAGGACGCAGCAAAAAAGAACGGCTGACCCCCAAAAATTGGGCCCAGCGGCAGCTTCTCAAGCACACACCACGTTCTACTACAGGATGTCCGGCGAGCTGACCGCGCAGGTCCCGTACGTCGGGCGATAAGTCGCTCAGCCGAGCAGGTCCGCCAGAGCCGGCCCCAGCTCTGGGTATGCGAAGTGAAACCCGGCGTCCATCAAACGCTTTGGCTGCACGCGGACCGAGCTGAGCAGCGCCTCTTCGGCCATCTGCCGACCCATCGCAAGCTTCAAGGCGAACGCCGGCGCTGGGACCACCGCCGGCCGGCCCAGCGCCGCCCCCACCCCACGGGCGAAGTCTTTCTGACGGCAAACGCCGGGTGCTACGGTGTTGTAGATCCCGCGCGCCGCGGCATCGGTCAACGCCCAGTCGATGATGTTGAGCACATCCTCAAGATGGATCCAGGGAAACCACTGGCGTCCTGATCCCATCGGGCCGCCCCCGCCCATCCGAAAGACCGGCAGCATCTTCGCCAGCGCGCCCCCCTTCGGGCTGAGGACGATGCCGATGCGGAGCTTTACGACGCGGACGCCCAGCGCCTCTGCCCGATCGGCCTCCGCCTCCCAGGCCTCGACGACGTCGGCGAG
>JBCBLB010000427.1:0-8625 GCA_038520555.1 Myxococcota bacterium
CACCTGAGCCGAATCGCGCCATCTCATATTCTATAGGAAGTGCATCGCGTGTCGAAGCCCGGACGCATCGTAGCCATCGACACCCTTCGCGGATTTGCGCTCCTGGGCATCCTGTTGATGAACATCATGAGCTTCTCTATGCCGGAGATAGCCTACTTTAATCCGTCAGCATACGGCTTTCATCTTTGGTTTGACCAGCTGACCTACTTCATCGTGCACGTCATCGCCGACCAGAAGTTCATGTCGATTTTCTCGATGTTGTTCGGCGCCAGCGTGATGCTCATCATCACCAAGATGGAGGGTAAGGGACACAGCCCGTTGCGTTACCATTATGTTCGCAACTTCTGGCTATTGTTACTGGGCTTGTTGCATTCGCTTTTGATCTGGGTGGGTGACATCCTGACCATCTATGCCCTGTCTGCCTTTCTGCTGTATCCGCTGCGCAGGTTGTCTCCGCGGTGGCAGTTCGGGGTCGGGCTCGCCCTCTTCCTCTCGCCGGCGCTCACGTATCTCTGGGGTGGGCTCGTTGTTCCTACCCTCGATGACCCCGCGATCGCAGAGCTGTCGGCCATGTGGAAGCCGTCAGCGGCGGCGCTCCAGGCCACCATCGACCTCTACCAAGGGCCGTATCAGCCTCCCGCCATGCGACCGATTTCTGATGGGGGAGATGGGCCGGTCGGTGACGCGGTGGGGGTCTATTATCTGGCGTTTCTCCACAACTTCTTCGCCCGTGCGCTGGGGATGATGCTCATGGGGATGGCGTTGTTCACCTGGGGCGTCCTCACCGCGAAGCGAAGCGATGCGTTCTACCGCTGGATGATGGGGATCGGGCTGACGGTGGGGCCGGGGCTCTCCATCGTGGGGCTGGCGCTCAACAGTCGGGCCGAGTGGAGCGCTGTGTTCTCGCCGTTCTTCGGGCAGGTGCTGAACCTGTTGGCGACGCCGCTCACTGCGACCGGCTACGTCGCGCTGATCATGTTGTGGAGCCGCACCGCGCTGTGGCGGCGTCTGCAGGATGCCCTGTCAAGCGTTGGACGGATGGCGCTCACCAACTACATCGGCCAGTCAGTGCTGGCGACCTTCATCTTCCACGGGTGGGGCCTGGGCCTGTTCGGCAGCGTCGGACGCGCCATGCAGATCGGCTTCGTCGTGGCGATCTGGGCGTTCCAGCTTGTTTTGTCTGTGTGGTGGATGCAGCGGTTTCGATATGGACCGCTGGAGTGGCTGTGGCGCTCATTGAGCCTGTGGCGGCTCCAACCCATGCGGAAAGTTGTGTCCTGAAGCGACGCGACCATCGGCTATCCTGAAACAGAACCACGACAGAAGGGCGTTCATGATTCCAATCCGCTCGCGGGGCAAAAAAGGGCGCCTAAAATTCCTGTGCTTGGACGCGCTGTTCTTCGAGCGGTTCCTTGAGGGGGAGGTTCGTCCTTTGGTGGTGTGTGGATATAGAAGAGCGAGGCGTGATTGAATCGCGCGCGACGAAAAACCAACCGGAGGCCTGATGGCTGATTCCTCGCTCATCCCTGGACTCGACGAGCAGCTCTGCTTCGCCCTCTACTCTACCAGCCACGCCTTCACCCGCGCCTACAAATCCCTTCTGGGCCCGCTTGACCTGACTTACCCGCAATACATGACCTTGATCGCGCTCTGGAACGGGGACGACCAAACCGTGCAAGAACTTGGGGGGCAACTGTTCTTGGAGTCGAACACGTTGACCCCCCTGCTGAAGCGGTTGGAGGGGAAGGGCCTTCTGACGCGAACGCGGGATCCTGCGGATGAGCGTCGTGTGCGTGTTCGGCTGACGGAGGCGGGGCATGCGTTGCAGGCGCAGGCGGCCCATGTGCCCATCTGTATTCAGCAGGCATCGGGGGTGGGGTTGTCGGACGCCGCGGCGTTGCTTGAGGTGCTTCATGCGTTGGGTGCCCGGCTTCGTGGGGCGAAAAAGAAATGAGGATAATGTAGGTTTTTCAGTCCGATGGTTTGATTGTTGGGTTGGGGTTGAGGGGAATTGGGTTGCGCGGGGAGGGGACTGCGCTAATTTGAATCGTGAGCGATTAAATCGCTCACGATTCAAATCAGGAGCGACGCCATGAAAACTCTCTACGAAACCACAATCAGCGCCAACGGCGGCCGAAACGGACGGGCACGGTCAACCGATGGACAGCTCGATTTTCCCCTCGCCATGCCCACCGCCCTCGGCGGAACCGGCGATGGCCTCAACCCTGAACAACTCTTCGCTGCCGGGTATGCGGCATGTTTTCTCAGCGCCATGCAACACACCGCGAAAACCAACAACATCGCCGTGCCCAACAACGCATCCTTGAACGCGACAGTACGTTTGATGTCCGATCAGCCCGGAAGCTTCGCGTTGAGCGTTGTCCTCGCGGTCTCGCTGCCCGGGATGCACCAGGAACAGGCCGTAACCCTCGTGGAAAAAGCCCACGCCGTCTGTCCGTATTCGAAAGCCACACGGGGTAACATTGAAGTACGCCTCGTTGTTCTCACACAAACCGTTTCATCCTGATCGAGGGTATTACCATGAATCGAACCCACAAAGCGGCCGCTGTGGCTGATGTGATCCGCGTTTATATCAAGGGAACTCAGGAACGCGATGTCACCGTTCTACGACAGGTCTTTCATGAAAATGCGGTAATGTCAGGCTTTCTGGGACCCAACAAACTCGTCGGCTCTCCGGAACCGTTCTTCGCGCATCTGGAAGCCAACCCACACAACGGTGACTATACGGCCGAAATCACACATCTCGACGTCGTCGGGCGCACCGCGCGCGCGGTGCTCGTCGAAGATGGACTCTATGGAATGGCGTTCGTCAATGACTTCCACCTACTCTTTGATGACGGACGGTGGCTCATTACATCAAAGCTCTTCCATCACGATTGATCCGATTCAGTCTGACCCTGCCCCCAGTAGCCGGACAGTCTCTCAAGCAACTCGCTGCTTGTGGTTGAAGTCAAGCTCGGCCTGGACCGGTCTGAAGTGGCCCCAATGGTCAGGACCACTGATCGTTGGATTTAAGGTGTAGCCACTCGTTCATTTTCTTGTCGTCGGGGCTGTGTGAGCTGTGGGAAACCCGCTGGGTTTTCCAAAGGCTGTGGTCAGGCGCTTGCGGCTGTCCATGGCCTGTCAGCTTGCATCGCCCAGCTTGTGGGCGTGCGGGTAGAGTTGGGCGGGGGTCTGGTAGTCGAGGGCCTGATGACGCCGCTGGAAGTTGTAGAACGTGAAGTACTTCTCCAGCCCGCGATACAGCGCGGTTCCGTCGCTGTGTTCGTGCAAGTAGACCTCCTCGTACTTGACGGTACGCCACAGTCGCTCGATGAAGATGTTGTCCCAGTAGCTGCCTCGACCGTCCATGCTGATCGCGATCTGATGGGCCTTGAGGAGGTCGGTGAAGTCGGTGGAGGTGAACTGGCTGCCCTGATCGGAGTTGAAGATCTCCGGCGTGCTGACGCAAAGGGCTTGTTCGAGGGCTTCGATGCAGAAGGCGGTCTCGAGGGAGTTCGACAGCTGCCAGGCCACCACGAACCGGCTGAACCAGTCCATGATCGCGACGAGGAACAGAAAGCCCCTGCGCATCGGGATGTAGGTGATGTCGGTGCCGCAGGCCTGGTCGGGACGCACGATGGTGACGTTGCGCAGCAGGTAAGGGTACTTGAGATGCTGGGGATGGCTTTGAGAGGTTCGAGGACGCGGATAGATGGCTTCGATCCCCATCGTTCGCATCAATCGCCCTACCCGCTTGCGATCGATGTGTGGATATCGGTCCTTCAACTCCATGGCGATGCGTCGTGCTCCATAGAACGGCCATTTCAGATGGATCTCGTCGATCTGCCGCATCAGCACCGACTGCTCGACCGGTACCGGTCGAGGCTGGTAATAGAAGCTTGAACGGGAGATTCCAAGTAGAGCGCATTGCCTTCGGATGCTGAGAGCGGGGTGGTGGGGTTCGATGAGCGCGCGTTTGTCCTTAGCTGAGCTGCTCAGCTTTTTTTTTCAACCAGTCCAACTCCATTTTGAGCCGACCGATCTCTTCGTAGAGCTTGGCGTTGAGTTCCTCCTGTTCGCGTTGCTGTCGGGTGAGGGATGAGCCGAAGACCTCGGGCAGACTCTCCTTGGCCTGCCTCTTCCAGGCGCTGATCTGGTTTGGGTGAAGCTCGTATTTCGCCGCGAGCTCGGACAAGGTCTTCCGCTCCGTCAACGCTTCCAGAGCGACCTTCGCCTTGAAGGCGCGGCTGAAGCGGCGGCGGGATTTCTTCGACATGCTGCTCTCCTGTTCAGAGGATAGCAGTCCTCACTCCACCTTAAGCGGTGGATCGAATTCCTGGGGCCACTTCAACCGCACGCTCTTCGACGTCCTGAGCGAGTGAGAGGAAGTCAAAGAGGTAGGGGTCCTTCAACGCCTGTTGAGCGAGGTCAGATGTTGATGGGGGCAGGGTGCTCTGGAAGTTGGTGATCGCCTTCCCGGCTCGCTGGTAGAGCTGTCCCTTGATCTGCATCGCCAGGATAGAGCGGCTCCACCCGTTCCCGCGGGTTTGTTCGGCGTACCAGAGCCGCTCTTCGGGGGACTTCAGCTTCTCGATGAGCAGGGCATTATGTCCCCAAGGCAATTCTGCCACAGGCTGTGGCAGAACTTCGTCCGCCGCTCTCCAGGCGAGATAAAACGCCCGCATCCGCCATAGATTTCGAGGGGAGAAGCCCTTCATCTCTGGGAAAGCGTCGCGGAGATCACGAGCGAGGCGCTGAATGATGCTCTTTCCCTACCCTTCCTGCTCCTGACGGAGGACGAGCGACCGCCCGATCTCCCAATACAAGGCGATCAGCTCCCGGTTGACCGCCACGGCTGCTGTGAGTTGGCGGGAACGGATTCGATCTTTCAGCTCTCTGAGAAGCTCCGCATATCCAGCAGGCATCATGCTACTCACGACGTTTTTCCTGGAGTAATCAACACTTGATTGGATGAACTTTTGTTCAGTGTTGAGCATATCACAATGAATCTCTGAGTTCCCGATTGTCGCTCTGCTTTCTCTAACTTTGCCAACCCCATCGTTACGGCCGCTCGACTGACACCCATTGCTCGGGCCTGCACCCCGCGGCCTGCACCCCGCGGCCTGCACCCCGCGGCCTGCACCCCGCGGCCAGCTCTGCCCTGTAACGTACCGCCCCGGTCTCCAACAGCATCCGCCACCGCTACGCTCCGTCTCGCTTCGCTCGCATCCGCCACCGATTCGGGCCGCGGGGTGCAGGTGGGCGCGTGGGTGGGGGAGGGGGCTTGCGAGGATGGCCGCCGGTAACGGTGAGCTGGAAAGTTCTTTCCAGCTCACCGTGCGCAGGTCGTCGGCCAGGATCACTACCTCGCCAGCGCTCAATAAGCCCCCACGAGGTCACCAGATCGACAGACACCGCCGTGGTGAATCGATATCTACCGGGAAGCCGGTCGAGGGCATGCTCAAGGGCCCACCCGAAAGTGAAACATCCCATTCTCGCCGAAGATTATCCAGTCTGCTGGATGTCGAGGTCGGGAACTTCCAGCCGGAGCTGGCCACTCAGACGGCGCCGCACAATGAGCCGACCTGCATCCGAGATTCCGGCCGCTGCAAGTTGCTGACGAGCACGCAGAAGCCGTAGGTTCAGCACCGACGGCGTAATCCCGAGTTGCCGACACAGATCATCGGTGTAGACCCAGCCCGCCTCCGCCTCAGCTGTGCCCGATGCACGATCAGACAGGCGCGCGCGGGCAAGCTGCAAGAGGACAAAGTGGTGAACCCGAGAGCGCAGCGCTTGTGTACTGCCGCTCTGGATAACCGTGACGTTGACGTGCTCCTCATCCTGACTCAGCACAAAGCGGAGCCCCATCGCCTCCAATGTGCCCAACGCCGAGGTTGACAGGGTCGTAGGCACCCCCGCAGACGCCGTTGCACGCGGCAGCAGCACCGTCCAGAGTTGTCCGTCGAGCACCAGCCGCCGCCCGTCCGCAACCGCCTCGCTGTGGCCGTCCAACTCCAACACCCAGTGGGCATCGCGGGCCGCGTAAACAACTGCTCGCGGCTGCTCGGCGTTTGGGATGAGCAGCAGCCCACCCTTAGCCTCAGCGGCCCGCTCACCGCAAATCGCCGCAGGCCCAGGCGGTCCGGCCGCCAACAACACCAGCGCGTCCGTCTCACCGAACCGCAGCCGGGCGCCCGTGTAGATCGGAACAGGCTGCCCCTTCGGCAGGCTTCGCTCATCGGCCTGTGTCCCGTTGCGGCTGTTCAAATCTCGCAGCAGCCAGCCGTCCTTCCACGTCAAGATGGCGTGATTGGCCGATACCCTGGGGTCATCGAGTTGGATGAGGCACTCCGGGCCTCGCCCGATGAGGTTGCGGGTTGCAAGTGACCACCCCTGCTGCTTCCGCTCTGACCAAAGTACTCCCATGCCGTCATCGTAGCAGTTCTCCGGTATGCTCTCACCATGGCTGACGCCCCCACATGGTCTGACGGCACCCCATCGGGCGCTGCGCTGCCAACGCCGCAGGTGCGTTACCGCGACGAGGGACGGATCGCGCTCGGCGGCATGAGCGAGGTCCGCCGGGTCTGGGACCGGCAGTTCGGCTTCTACGCGGCGATGAAGCTGCTGCGGCCAGAGCTGCTCGACACCGACAGCGCCCAGGCCCGCTTCCGCGCGGAGGCCCTCATTACCGCCCGGATCCAGCACCCGGGCGTGGTGGCGGTCTACGACCAGGGAGAGACCGCCGCCGGCCAGCCCTGGTTCACCATGACCGAGGTCCGTGGCGAGACGTTCGGCGCGCTCATCGCCCGTGCCTACGCCACCGGCCCGATCGCGCCCGGAGAGCTACGCCGGCTGGTCGGCCTGCTGCTCCGCGCCACCGAGGCCGTCGCCTACGCCCACAGCCAGGGCATCCTGCACCGGGACATCAAGCCGGAAAACCTCATGGTCGGCCCGTTCGGAGAGGTCCTGGTCATGGACTGGGGCCTCGCCCGCGCCCTGGACCTACCCGACGATGCCACCGCCCGCGACGTCGCGATGCCGGACGCCGCGATGACCGCGATCGGCCAGGTGCTCGGCACCCCGGCCTACATGCCTCCCGAGCAGGCCCGCGGACAGCTCGACGCCCTCGGTCCGACCGCCGATGTCTTCTCCCTCGGCGCGGTCCTCTACGAGCTGATCACCGGTCAGCCCCTCGACCGCGGCCCCGGCGCCGCGGTCTGGCGCCGACGCATGCGCGGCCCGCCGATCCTCTTTGACGGGATCGACACCGACCACCTCCCCGACGCCTTGCTCATCGTCTGCGTCTGCTGCCTCGAAGACGACCCCGCAGACCGCTACGCCGACGCGGGCGCCTTCGCCGCGGTCCTCCGAGACTGGCTCGACGGCGCCCAGCGCCGCGCCCGGGCCCTGGAGATCGTCGCCCAGGCCGCCGCGCAGCGTCCAGCGATCGACGCCCTCCGCGCCCAGGCCACCGACAAGCGCGCCCGCGCCGCGGCCATCATGGCGCCGCTGCAGCCGCACTCGCCGGTCGACCAGAAGGCACCGGCCTGGGACCTCGAAGACCAGGCCGCCGAGCTGGAGAGCACCGCCGCCGTCCAGGAGGTCCGCTGGCAGCAGGTCGTCGGCACCGCCCTCCAGCAGGTGCCCGACCTCCCCGAGGCCCACGCGATGCTCGCCGACCACTACGCCGGCCGCCTCCGCGCCGCCGAGCAGGAAGGCCGCCGCGCCGAGGTCGCCCGCTTCGAGACCCTCCTCGCCGACCACGACCGCGGCCGGTACGCCTCCCTGCTCACCGGCATCGGCGCCGTCACCCTGGTCACCGACCCGCCCGGCGCCGAGGTCCGCCTGTACCAGTACGTCGAAAAACGCCGCCGCCTCGTGCCCGAATTTCGCCGCGTCCTCGGGCGCACACCGCTGATCGAGGTGCCCCTGGAGCACGGAAGCTGGTTGTTCGAACTGCACCGTGAGGGATACCCCGTCGTCAATTACCCGGTCTACCTGGAGAGAGGGGCGTCGTGGGACGGGGTGCGCCCTGGTGGGCACGAGCCATATCCGATCGTCCTGCCGAAGCGGGGGGAGCTGTCGGAGTGGGAGTGCTACGTGCCGGCCGGGTGGTTTATCGCGGGTGGGGATCCGATGGCTGTGGATAGCCTGCCGCGGCGGTGGGTGTGGGTTGATGGCTTCTGCGTCGATCGGTTTGTTGTGTCAGGCGGGGAGTATCTTTCCTATCTACAGTCACTGCCTCAGCGGGAGGGGCTGCTGCCAGTTGCGGACGTCTCGGGGCAGACACCACTTGTCAGTGAATATGCCGGTCGGCTGACGCTCTCTATCGATCAGAGCGGTCGGCAATGGCAGCCATCCTGGCCGATTGTTGGCTTGGACTGGCATGCCGCGCAGGCATTTGCTCACCACCACCACCAGCGCCTGCTGCACGAGCTGGAGTGGTCCAAGGCGGCCCGCGGGGTAGATGGTCGCACCATGCCGTGGGGGAACACGCTGGAGTCGACCTGGTGCGCAGTGATGGACAGCACGGCCGGGGCGCCAGATCCCTCTCCTGTCGACACATATCCGATCGACTGCTCGCCGTACGGTGTCCGTGGTGTTGCTGGCGGTGTGCGGCAG
>JBCBLB010000726.1:0-4696 GCA_038520555.1 Myxococcota bacterium
ACCGAAACGGAACCAGACGGGGAGGTCGTTCATAGGGGGCGACCCCCATCTGAACGGCTGCAGCCTTCAACCACTGTTGGCGTGCCTTGGTGCCGACCTCACCGCTCTCATCCCAAATCCGAGTCCGATCCTGATACCGATTCTGACCGTCCTCATCGAGTGCGCCCAGGACCATCATCTCCCAGGCTCGACGCGCGGCCGTGGTGTGTTTGCGGTGACCCGACAGGGAGCGTCGGAACGACTCCCCCTCATCGACGGTCATGTCGACGGTGCGAAGCTGCCAGAGGTCCTCACCCATCGGCACCGGTGGTGAGAAGGCCAGCGGCCGCAGGGTCCGCCACCGGCGTCGGCGTTCCACCTTCTCCGCGGTCTCTTCTGGAGGGGCCGGATGGAAGCCGGCGTCAACGAGCCAACGACGCGGACGTCTTCGCTCCCAGACGTAGACGAGGGCATTCTCTGCGAGGATCTCCCAGCGTTGTGGGAGCTGTAGGACACGCTGACACAGCCGCGCCAGCTCGGCCTCCTCTTCGCCGCCCGCCAACCAACCCCGAATCGCCAGCCTCATTTCCCCTTCGAGCTGGATGACCTGGGGACGATCGAGCTTCAACGCAGAGATGGCCCCCTCCAATTCGCGGGCCTGTCGCCGGGCATGGTTGATCGTCCTTCGTGCCCAGAGCCCGCGGTCTCGGATATGGGCGATTTGGGACATCAATTGCCGGCGCTGTTCTGGAGACATCTTCGAGCGCGGGCCTTCACGCAACTCCAGGAGCTGCTCGGCAGAGGTCATCAGCGTGCGTTGAGCGTCCGCCAACGAATCCAGTGCGGCCTTTCGGTCTCCTTGAAGTCGATCGATTCGTGCCCGTTGTGGTGCTGTGACATCAAGGGTGAGCTGTTGAACCGCTGCAATCACCTGACGCGTCTGGCTCCAGGAGAACCGCCGACGCCACCCAACAAGGGCATGGTCTCTCTGGATCATCGAGGCGTCATTGCCCTGACACCACCGGTACACCGACCCGCACAGCGATAACCAGTCCTCGCATCGGGTAGCCCGGAGCGTCAGACGACCCGAAAAGCTCCGTCGGCTCCATTGCGCCCACCGGAGCGCAACCCGGGCCAGATCGTTACCAGAGGTTACCGACAGCGGCTGACCAGCCGTCGGAGGGAAGCGCTCAACGAGGTGGACCAGCTCGGCCACAACAAGCTGACGATCGGCATCCTCCATTCCTGCAAAGGAGGGTTTGGGGGTCTGTTCAGGTTCACCCTGAATGGAATCGAAGACGCCGTCATAGACGATGCGAACCTCCTGTCCAGCCCAACGCTTGACCCAGAGCGGGTTGGCTTGGGGGGGCAGGCGCGCCTGGATCATCGACCATGCGATGCCGCGCGCTTCCTCCCGATCGCCACACCGATCGTAGGGCAGCCACCGATCGCCGACGCGCTGCTCGATCATCCACACGATGACCTCTCCGACTCCGTCTGGAGCACGCCCCGGAGGAGGATGAGCGACGCCCGGTGGAGACGGACGACCTCTCGCCGCCGGATGCGTAGCTCTTGGGAGACCGTCCGGATCGGCACCGCCGGCGATCCATCGAGACCGTAGAGACGGACCATGACCATTCGCCACTGCGGAGGGAGACAGCACACCGCAGACCACAAACGAGTCTGCATCCATGCCATCTCCTGTTCAGCGAGCAGCTCGCCCTCTGAGGTCGGTGCAGGATCGCGGATCCGCTTCGAGAGGCGACTCCAGAGAGCCCCGTCCACCACCCCAGCCGATGAGGCGACCTTCGATCGCCATGTCGTTTCACCCGGACCAGGATCCCCCCAGGACCGGGCAGGCTGATGAGCCTCGTATACTGTATGAAGGGGCTGGATGGCGGTGGCGGGACTCAAGGGAACCTCCGGAGTCAGGAGAGGTGGAAACGGTTTCCAGGTCAGGCAGCACGACGAACGGCGCCGGCCAGGACCTCCAGGGCAGGGGCGACGGCGGCGGGCAACACCACGACCTCCGCGCCGATCGTCTCGGCAAACAACGCGACCATGCGGGCACGATCAGGACCATCCATCAGCCGCAACGCTGCATCGAGCAGCTCCGGAGGGGGCTCTCCCTCCCCACGCAACCACCGTCGAACCAACGAATCACAGCGACGGGTCTGGATGGCGAGACTTGCGGTAGAGGTCAGCCCTTCATCACGGGCAGACTGAAGTAAGCGTACCTGAACAGGCGATCGGTCAGTTGGACGGCGCATACGAAGCTCCTCTGTCCTGCATTGCAGGGCGGCGCGGGAATGGGATCAGGACTACCTCTGGGGGGAGAGGTGAAGATGAAAGGCAGAAATCAACTTGTGGTAGAAGTGAGAAGCTCTCGGCCATCCATCGCCGCCAGCCGAGAGACCGGTGGAAAGATCGGCGGCGACGATGGAGACCGTAATGAGCAAAGAAATCGTCTACAAAGGCGTAGATATGGACCGGATATGGCAATGGGCTTTGGCTATCGCTGTCCGGAGGCCATCCGAAAACGTATTCGATCCACTCAAGGACAGAGGAGAGAATGGCGACAACGACGCGCAAGATGGCTTGGGAGCTTACATCAAAATCGCCACACTCCGTTACTACGAGATGATCAACAAGATAGAAAAGCCAGCCGACCAGTTGCAGCCCCTCTGGGAGACAGACCCCTACGTGAACATCCATCACACATCGGAAGATGGGATTTATGTAAGCTTCGCCCTTCCCGACTGAAGAGAGCGCGACCGTTCCAGTACCTCGACCGCTCGCTCTGCCTTGATCTCCATGAGACGCCGGTAGGTGCTGGCCAGCCGCTCCAGTCGCTGCAGCACACTCGGGGTGTCCCGGCTGCTCAGGCAGGCGTTGATCGCACGCTGGAGCAGATCGTGGGGGATTCCCAAAGGGGTCGCCCCAAGATACCGGGCGACCACCGGATCGGGATGGATCGGGGGACTCATGATGCTGTGCTCTACCTCTTCGTGGAGCGCCATCAGACACAACGCCTTCAACCTGTCGTGAAGGTCCTGCTCCTCTTCGGTCCTGGTGCCGTGCAGCGCTTTCTGAAGGTCTCCCAAGGTGAAGGGGGAGACCGCCTGTGTCGTGTCTGGCTGCTCTTCGGTGCCCTTCATCGCCGACCGTCCGCGACGGGCCTTGTCGATGACCCCGTCGAGAGTGGCGCTGACCTGCGCGGAGTCGTCGGAATCGTCGACCTGGATGGAGACCGGACCGAAGGGAGGAAGGCCCTCTTCGGTGGACACCTCGACTGTGGCCGGCACTCCCTCGGTTGGGGCTGTCATCGTGATCGTGAACTTCATCGTTTCTCTCCTCTGTGGTGGGAATCAGGCGGATCTGTCCTGGCCGGACTGAGCCTTGGGAGGAAGGACCTCCAGCAGCGCACGGGTCCGAGCCAGCTCGGACTCGACACGCGGGCGAAGCGCTTCCAGTCGCTCCCGGATGGCTTCGATGACGCTCTGACGAAGCTCCCCAGCCACTGCCGCCGCCCACGCCTGCGACTCCGCCCAGGCCGGATCGGCATCGGCCTTGACGCTGAGCGCAAAGCGATCGATGGACACTTCGTCGTCCTTGATCGTGATCGAGGGCGGTTTCTCGGCCTGGAACTCTTCGAGGTATTGCTCCAACGCAAAAGTCTCGAAGCCCAACTGGGTCACCGCGTTGCGATGGTTGATCCGGATGTCGTAGAGCTGGCGGAAGGGCGAAGGATTGCTGTTGGGGTCGGCAGGCTCGGTGGGGAAAATAGCGTCTTTCATCGGTTCTCTCCTCTGTGGTGGTGGAATCCCCACCCACCCGGAGACGACCAGGCCCAAGGCCAAGCACGCGCACCGGGAAGGGAGGAGCGGAAGGCATCAGGCGGCCTGAGAGGCTTCAGGGTCCTGAGCGTTGGCCTCGGGGCCTGCCGAGATGATCCGGAGGAATTCAAGCTCCTCGTTGTCGTTGAGTTCGAACAACTCAACAAGAAGGGCCCTGACTTCATCGCTGGGGCGGACCCAGTCTGGACTGCGGAACCAATGGTAGGCAGCGCCTCGCGAGAGCGAGCACCCCTTCTCATGAAGGAGTTTCGAGAGAGAAGGGGCGCGCCCCCTCTCTGGGAGACCGATCCGGTCACAGTACCTGTTCATCAGGCGAGGCAGCATTCTTCCCTCCGCTGTGCAATCATACTGCACCAGTGCGTTGATGGCTAATTTAATTGCACGGAGTTCATGCTACTTGGACGGCGTGATCATCAACACCGAAGAAGAACTGCAAGCAGCGCTCATCGAACTCAGCGATGAAATCGAAATATCTGGGGCCGAGTTGGGGCGGCAACTTGGGCTGGGTCGGTCCCAGGGAAACAATCTGCTTGGCAAACGTTCCTCAACAACGATCACCCGTTTCATACGATGGGCTTCCCTGGTAAAGCGACGGTTGTTCATGGCCTTAGCCAAGGAAGACATTGAGCCTGTCCTGTCTGCTCTCATGGAGCGAGTGTCCGATATGGAGCGAGAACGGCTACTCCTCATCCTGAGATTCTCGGGCATCATCGCTTCCAGCAACAACTCTGAGATCAGGTCTTGGAAGTTCCAGATCGATGCCCATGAGAAAGCGCAACTCATGGACTCCAAGACCAGCGACGCGAAGTAGCTCTTGCACTACGGGACGTGGAAGCCGATGAGCGGCTGAAGCGAGTAGA
>JBCBLB010000392.1:0-9325 GCA_038520555.1 Myxococcota bacterium
GCTCCAGGATGACATACGGGGTCCAGGTGTTCCGCCCAGCCACGGGTGCGCGCGCCGCGAAGCGGTAGACCCCTGCGGAGAATCCGGCGAGAGAGCCGGCTGCGAGTTCGATGCGGACGTCATCGTCAGGGGGTGGCGGGTGGGTAAACGCCACCGGGATCACCTCACTGGGCGCGGCCACGCCGGCATCTGGCCAGACCAACACCTGATCCACATCGGTCAACCCGCTGCCACGGAGGGAGATCGCCCCGGTCCGGGGGTGGGTGAGCACCCCGAAGGGATCGAGCACCGGCTGTTCGGTGGTGGTTGCGGGGGGGGCCACCACGGTCAAGGACGCGGGATCGGTGCGTAGCGCGGGTGGGTCCACGGCGCTGCCGACCTGCAAGCTCAGGGACTGTTCTCCGGGGCGGATCGCCGCGTCTACGCTCACGAGGTAGGCCGCCTGGCCACCGAGGTCGGTGGCATGGATGCTCGCTGAGAAAGCATCGGTGCCAAACCGCACCGTGTCCAGGAGGCGGTCGTTGAGCGCCACATCCACCCGAACCGAGCGGCCCTGGATGACGGTCTGGGGGGTGATGCGCAGGATCTGGGGGCGCGCTTGCGCGGAGGGGCCGTCCATCTGCAGCCCGCCCGGGCGGACCCGAAACGGCGCTTGCCCGTTGTCGGCCCGGTGCCCGAGCTGTACCGGGCCGACCTCGAACAGCGCCCAGGGGCGGTGTCGCATGTTGAGGGGGCTGTAGATCTTCTCCATCAGGTCTGCTGCTGTGGGCACCTGCACAAACGACAGCTCTCCCTCTCCTACGCCCGTCAAGCTGGCCAGCGGCAAGGGGATCACCGGCTCGCTGTGGACCGTGCGCATCACCTCTCCCAAGAGCTCCAGCGCTTCGATCGGCTCAGAACGGGTGGTCGAGCCGTAGGTGGTCACCAGGACAAACACCGACAGGGTCAGCGGTGGTGGTTCAACGCCGCCGCTCTCACCGATCTCCCAGGGATCGTTGCGGTGTGTGGGTTGAGGCGTCGACCACATCACGGTGTATCGCAGCTCGCGGTTGGTGCCGGCGGCGTTCTCCAGCGGAGGGCCCACCAGCCCGGACGAGCCTGCCAGAGAGGAGGGGAGGTTATCGTTGATGTGCTGGGCGAAGACCTGCCCGACCTCGTAGAGGCTCTGGAAGATGGCCACTTAGATCCCCCCCTGGCCGGTGTCGATGCTGTGCCGACGGGCGACCGTTCGGGAGGGACGCCGAGGCACCTGCGGCGCCTCCTGGGTCCGGATCTCGACACGACCGATCTCGATGGTGACCGTGGGTCGAGGGGGGTGTCTGGCGGGAGTGTGTATCGCGGACACCGGCGTTGCCACGGGAGGCAGCATCGTCGGTTCTGGGACCGGGACGGGCGAGAGCGGTTCGGGTTCTGGGGCGGCCTGCACAGCGGGCCGTTGCGGGAGCGGATCGGCCTGCGGCGTGGGTACCGGCACATCTATCGGCTCGACGATGGGACCGGTCATCGGCTCTGGAGGGGGTGTCGCAGCCACCATCGGCTCTGGTGTCTCCACGGGGATAACCATCGTCTCGGGCCGCATCCGGGGCGGGAGCGCTTCTGGCGTCTCGGGCTCCGGGGGGAGCGCTGGAAGCGTCGTCGTCTCAGGGGCCGGCGGTGCCTGAAACATACCCGCCGACGCAAGAGAGGGGTCTTTTCGGGATGCGGCGGTCTCTGGTGGCGCGGTGTGCGCTTCGCGCAGTTTCTGAACCAGGGGTGGTGGCGGGACCGGTACAACCCGAGTCTCAGTGTGCCGCTCGATGATCCGTTCAGTGTGATGTGACTCCACCCGTGTGACGGTTTCGGTTTGTTGGGGGAGCGGACGAGGCGTCTCCTCAGCCGGCGCAGGGATTGCCGATGTGGGTTCTGAGGACATAGCGGAGGGATCTGGTGAAGAAAATAAAGGTTGTATCTGGTCTTCTTGCATTGCCGACGGCGGCGCTTCAGGTCGGGAGCGGGTCAGAACCGGGGCAGGTTCGGCACGTTCAAGGACCATGGGGGGCGGCGGGACCACCTCGAGCGTGGTGCGGAGCGATGGGGTTGAAGGGGACTGCGTCGGCTCTGTGCGCATCGGTTCTGTGCGCATCGGCTCTGTGCGCATCGGTTCTGTGCGCATCGGTTCTGTGCGCATCGGTTCTGTGCGCATTGGTTCCATCAGCGCGTCTTGTTGTGACGACGTTGCGCGCAAGGGGGGGGAGATGGCAGGTGAAGCTGGCTCCGCTGCGATCGGGGGCTCGGCGCTCTCGGCCGATATGGGCTGAGCGATCGCGGTGTGTGGGGTGACAGGGCGCAGAGGGAGCGCACCTTCACCTGGAAGCGCAGGGGCTGGCATCATCGGACCAGCGGCGATTTGATCGAGCGGAGCGTCGGACATGGTCAGCGGTTGGCCTGGTTGAGGAGAGCGGCACGAAGGCGGGCGTCCTGTTCCTGTTCATGGATGGCGAGGTAGGCCCTGCGCCTTCGCAGCGAGAGGCGAAAGACGTCTTCCTCTGTCCAGCGATACAGCCGGGCAAAATGCAGGACCTCTCGGAGCAGGTTGGGCATCCTGGCCTTCAGCTCGTCAAAAAAAAACTGGCGATATCAAAGGGCACATCAAACGCATGACCACACTTGTGGCACGCCATCCCCATGGTCAGATCGAACCGCGGGACGGCATCGGAGAGCGCGCCTTCCAGCGCGCGTCGGGTCCGCGTCGGCAACGCATGGACCGCCTCCAGCGACAGGCCGGTCTGTCCCGCCACGCTCACCAGGCAGCGGTGCAGCAGCCAGGTCCGGCGCTGTGCGGCCGTTTTGGGATCTGCGGTGATGAGATCTGCCTGATCGCCTGCGGTGGGCAACCGGAGGTGGTGGGACTCTCCCTCTGGGGTGCTCACCGAGAGGGTGAGCGGCGTCTGGGGCAGATGCATCGGGAGGGTCGAGAGGTTGAAGTGTACCGCGTTGACTTCCTGACACGCCGGACAGGTCACCCGTGTCTCGACCGCGTCTCCCAGTGAGCGTTGCCGGAGGACCACCAGGGCTTGATCTCGTTGGGCGACCAGCAGCCCCCGGATCCGCTCCAGCGCCGCTTCAGGTGGATGGCCCGGCGGAACAAGGCAGCAGGCGAGGATCCGGTTGCACAGCGCGGCCGTGTTCGACGACCGCTGGCTGCGTTCGATCAGATCCTCCTCAAACCCGGTCAGCTCGCGCAAATCTGCGAGGACATCGTCCAGCGGCGAGGCGGGACGGGGCGCGGTGAAGGGGCTGTGAATGCGCGGCGTGGACATCGACAGATCAGGTCTCGGTGGGCTCGGTGGTGGCTTCGTCGACGCTGAAGCCTTCATACTCAAGCTTCAGCATCTGGATCGCGACCGCGTTGGCGTTGGCGTCCATCTCGGGGATCGCTTGGAATTCGCTGGGCCAGGCCCGGTGCAGGGTGAAGGCCATCACCTTCTTGCCCTGGAGGTTGAGCACCTCGATGGTGACTTCCTTGCGGTAGTTCAGCAAGGAGCCGCGCGCGTCGCCTTCGGGGTTGTGGACCTGATCTGCCCAGTCCATAAACTGGGTATCGTGGGTCAGGCCGACCTCCAGCGTGACCGGCTCGCACTTGGTGCGCCCGGGAAGCTTGCGAACCAGCGACGGTCCGCCCGCCTCGCGCCACTCGATCGCTTCGGTGGTGCGCTTGATCGCAGACATCTTGGAGAGCCCGGCGACGTACCGATTGTCCCACTTCACGCGGAACTTGAAGTTCTTATACGGATCAAGACGGTGGCTGTTGACTGAGAAGCGTGCCATCAAAACCTCAAAGCAAGGTGGGGATCAGAAGGAGATGTTGGTCTTCTGGCTGAGCTTGACGACCACAAACTCCGCCGGCCGGAGCGGGGCGAAGCCAACGAGCAGGTTGACCACGCCGTTGGTCTGGTCGATCTCGTCGGTCGTGCTGGCGTCGCACAGCACGAAGTAGGCTTCCTTACTGGTCGCGCCAGCGAACGCGCCGTTGCGGAACTGGGTCTCCATGAACGAGCCGACGCTCGCGCGGAGGCTCTGCCACAGGTCTTCGTCGTTGGGCTCGAAGACGGCCCACTGGATGCCGTTGAAGATGCTCTTCCGCAAAAACATCGCGGTCCGCCGGACAGGAACGTAGCGCCATTCGGAGCTCGGCCTCAAGGTGCGTGCGCCCCAGATGACCGTCCCTGCCCCAGGGATGGTGCGCAGCGCGTTGATGCCGATCGGGTTGAGCAGATCCTGGTGGGTGTCGAGGAACGCATGGGTCAGCCCCACGATGCCGCCGATGGTGGCTTCGGTGCCCGCGGGCGCCTTCCACACCCCACGACGGGAGTCGGTGCGACCATACAGCCCGGCGACCAGACCGGACGGCGGCACCGTGAGGGTGGCGTTGCGGGTGGCGCCCACCGGGTCCCGGACGATGACATGGGGGTAGTACAGCCCCGCCATGTCCGTGGTGGTCATATTGTTGCGCACCCGGCTGACCGTGTTGGACACTGCATCATCGGCGCTGTCGGTCTCCCGGCTGATCACATCCGCGATATAAAACAGATCGCGCTTGGGGCGGTTGTCGACATAGGTCCGAAAGGCGCCATAGGAGGCCTCTGCATCCGTTTGGTTCGGGGACTGCGTCCACAGATCCATCGCGTTGACGATGAGGGCAGCATCATCGACACCATCCAGGCGTGCGAGGAGGTCAGGCATGCTGCCCGCGTAGGAGCCCTCACCGTTGGTCCCGTCGGTGCCGTTGGCGCCGCCAAAGCTGGCCCCCGTGGCGACGGTGGTGATGTCGTTCTGGGTCATCTCTGCCGGGCTCATGGCGCCGCTGGCGCCGCCGGCGGTGCTCCCCAGGATGAAGTCCGCGCTCGGCATCGTGGCCGGGTTGCCGAACCGGATATAGGCGCTGCGCTTGAGCACATCGCCGGCGTAGTTGTCATCGCCCTCCACCGGGGAGAGCCCGTCCCAATTCTCCACCAGCGTAAAGTCGGTCGCGCCCGGCGTCTGGTAAAACACGGCGACCCGGAAGTGTGCGGACACCCCGTCTGAAGACACCATCAAGATGGCCGTGATGTTGTTGCCCCAGGCACCCGGGGAGGATGCGGTAAAGACGGTGTCGGCGCCCGCTCCGCGGGTGGCGGTCACCGAGCCGTCCTCGATTGCACGCAGAATAATCGATCTGGTTCCTCCATTTTGGAAGAACAGGTCGATGGCATAGGTCATCGTGCAGCGGACCGGCGTTCCGCTGCTGTCAGGACGAAGGTACCCACCATAGAGCCGCTCATACGAGGTCCGGCCAGTAATGAACTGTGGCGTCGGCGGGCCACGTTCGGTCTCGCCGACAAAAATGGTGACTGAGGTCGCGACCCCTTCAATGGCGCGGACGCCACTGGGAACCTCTTGAACGTACACACCTGGATGTAGCATGGCGGCCACGCGGCGATCTCCCCAATGCAAATGCACCAGAGTCTTCCAACTGATGCAGTGGATGGAATAACGAAAATGACCGGCAAAACCGGTTATATACCTGATTCGGTGAAGGTTGCTCCCAAGGTACAACACAGCTACCGGGAGTGCAAACCGATGCCGCCCTCCGCGCTCGGTTTACCCTCTTCAAGCCTGTCTGGAACCTCGGTCATTCGGGCGTGTTCGCCATCCCTTCACGATAGACAAAGACGTGAACAAAAGGCGGAGCGTGTTCACGAACGCCTGGAGGCGCTACGTGCGCGTGGGTTCGTCGTCACGGATCTCTGACGACGCGATTCGGTTTTGATGACCACTGGTCTGCAAGACGTTGAGTTCGACCTCACGCCGATGAGCGCGATGTGAATTGATCGTCGATCGGAACAGGGATTTCAGACCCGCCGCACGTCTTCCACTATCGCCCCGACACCCACTGCACCCAGGCGGCGATCCAGGATGCACCCGCCGGGGGCGGGGTGGGCAGCGGCAACCGGGAGAGCGGGACCGTCACCTCCCGATCGGCCTCGTCCACACAGACCGCGACGAGGCTCCCGTCGAGTTCGTTGATCTCGCGGACGCGGACCGGCGAGCCCAGCAGCCAGGTGTCGAAGGGCAGCGGGACTTCGTCCTCCAACATGGCCGCAAAGCCGATGAGCTGCTCTTCCTCGGAGTTCGCATCCATGGTGGCCTGCTCGACGAACTCTTCGTAGATGGGTTCATCAAGATCGATGTCTGCGGCGGTGACGAGCCGGGGTTGCTGTCGAACCGCCCTCTTCTTGAGCCACTGGAGGAAGGGATACCGGGTATCCTCCCCCTCATCTTCGGCGAAGCGGAGGAGCCAGTCTCGTTGCTGCGTCGTGGACATCGTCGAGATCGCTTCAGCCAGCTCGTCCCAGCCCATCTCCGTGAGGTCTTCTTCTTCAGCCAGCGCTGGATCGGGGACGTGGGCACGGAGGTCCTGCTCAGAGAGGTTGAGCAGCTCACAGAGCGCCTCCTGAGACGGCGTCAGCGCATCGAGCCCGGCGATGGGAGGCGTCGCCTGGTCGGGCTCTTCTTCCTCGATGTGTCTGTCATAGAGGTACCCACACAGCCATCCCAGAAACAATGGCCGCAGATCTCCGTTGAGGATCTCCTGTCGAACACCGAGCAGCCCATCCAACCATCTCTCTCCGTCGGACCATTCAACGTCTTCACCGTTCCAGGTCCAGCAGAGCACGACGCTCTCCGGGAAGTGGTGGACCGTCAGCGCGTACTCATGAAGGAAACGCGTGAGCTGAGCGTCATCGACGCGATCGCTGGGGAGCCGGACGGCGAACTTCCGGTGGCCGTAGTTCGTGATGAAGACGTACACGTCGAAGTGCTCGGCGAGCATCTCCATCGGATCGGCGCGCAGGGAGCCGCCGAAGTTGTAGACGACCGAGAAACGGCGCGCGGTGATCATCGCCCTGGAGGAGACCTCGCCCAGCAGCTCCTGCGCTGCCTTGGACAGGGTACGGTCCAGGGCGCGGAATTCGGTGTACTCGTACTCACTCATGACTTCCTCCGCTTGCGTCTGCGGCCCTTCCCGGTCTTCCGCGTCTTCTTCTGCTCGGCCTCTTCGCGGAGACGGAGGATTTGGAACCGCTGGTTTGGTCTGGACCTCAGGTGGGCTTCGAACGACTCTACTTCTGTTCGGCAAGCCTCCATCAGCGGATCATCCTCCATCCCGTGGAGGATCAACAGAATCATCAGGTCTCTGGATACGTTGTTCGGATCAAGCAGATAGAATCTTCGGATTCGCTTGAGCGCTTCCGGGGTGGCCAGCAGCGTCAGGACAGAGGCGGCGATCTCCTCGGGGCGGAACCTGTCGTCGTGGTCACCATCAAGGACGGCGTCGGCGAACGCCAGGACATAGGGCGCGCCGGCGGCGGTCGGGGGCTGAGCGAACAGGTGGTAGTCGAACAGGTTTCGACTACCACGCTCATGATGTTCGCGGATGAGCGTCAGAATCTTCATCGGCGCGGTTCGTTGCTGAACGACCTCGAGGGTTTCGCGCAGGTCGTCTGCATCATCCCAACGGTGGGCGAAAAAGAAGGAAAGCAACCAGAAGGATTGGTTGGTGAACAACATTCGCCTCAGTCCCTCGATGTTGTCAGAAGATATTCACATCGAGAATGTAGACGACGCCTACACCAACACCTGTTCCACTGTCTGGAGCCCCAACGAGAAGGTTATCCAGTCCGTTTCCCGTGACATCGTTGGTTCTGAGGATGGCGGTGTAGATACCATCTGTGGTGGGGTCGCCTACAAGTCGAACATCAGCAGCTTCTGAGGCCGTCCATGCCCCCCTTTCATTGAAGGGTCCATGGAAGATGACGACATCGGAGGGATAGTTTTCGCCTTCTCCTGCGGCCAGATCGGGGATGCCGTCGAGGTTCACATCGCCGATCATGCTCAAATCCACCGCCAGCCGCCTTCCAGCGACATCGTTGCTGATAATGATGGGGGAAGCAGCAGCGTTTGGCATAGAGAGCAGCTCACTGCTCCAGGGGACATAAATTCGTCCATAGGATGCGCTTCGCGCAGATACGATGATATCATCGATACCATCGCCATCCTGGTCTCCCCCGTTGACGATCGCATATCCGAACCGCGAGGCCGCTTCTCCGACCAGCGTGAAGTCTGCCATATCCTGGGTTCGATATCCTTCAACTCCGTGGTCGTAGAAGAACACTGCTCCCCGCCCTTCGTAGCTTGAGGATGTGATCGCGAGGTCTTCGAGACCGTCGCCATTGTAGTCAATACCAACCACGCGCAGACCGAAGTCCATGCCATAGGTGCCGACGAACTCGGTTTCACTGACATCGTCGACCTCATGGACACCGGTTGCGCTGTCGGTCAACAGGTACACCGCATCTTCCCAGAAGGTCCCAAGCGCGATATCACCGTGGTTGTCCCCGTTGATATCGCCAACAGACACCATGGTGGTTCCCAGCAACTGCTCTTCCTGGATTCCATTGATGGTGTAGTCAGCGACATCATCGATGATGCCGCCGGCCGTCACAGGTCCATAGAGGATATGGGCGGCGCCGTTTTCGATGTAGCCGCCGGAAGAGCGAAGCGCGGCGGTCATTACGAGATCGTCGTGTCCATCGTGGTTGAGATCGTGAGCCAGCACATGGGTCCCGAAATCATCGAAGCCACCCGCCTCGAAAAACACCGCCTGGTCCCAGATGTTCACATCTTCGGTGATGGGGGTGGGAACCACGGCCACCGCACCGTACACATCTGCGCGCTCCGGATAACTCGCGAAGTTGGCCCCCACGATGACATCCGGTGTCTCCGCGCCTGTCACATGGCCAACCGCCACGCTCCAACCTGCAGCGTCTGCAGTCTCATCACCTTCGATGAGCAGGCCATTCTTGAGAGAGACGGTCTCGGGCCATGCGCATTCAGGAGCGATCCCATCGCAGTTGTTGTCGATTCCATCGCCGCAGAACTCATCGGCTTCTGGGTTGACGTTTCGGTCGCTATCATCGCAGTCACCGCCATCAACGGTCACATACAGCCAATCCGCTGGTGGTTCGCATGCGATGACAGCAGCTTCGTCATCGCCGTATCCATCGCCATCGTTGTCGGGATAGAAGATGAAGTCGACCACCTCTGGATCGGTGTCGTCGCAGTCTCCACCCTTCTCCGTGACAGACTGCCCATCGAACGGATCGAAACAGGTGACCGTTCGACTGCCCACCGCGCCAAAACCATCGCCGTCCGCGTCTGCGTAGAAGGTCTGCGCGTCAGAGGCAGTGTCTTCGTCGATCTCTCCGTCACAGTTCTCATCAACCGGAACCGCCCCCGGTGGCGTGCA
>JBCBLB010000150.1:0-15925 GCA_038520555.1 Myxococcota bacterium
CACCGACACCGACACCGACACCGACACCGACACCGACACCGACACCGACACCGACACCGACACCGACACCGACACCGATGCGGACACGCTCCCGGCTGGGTATGCCTTCACCAGCCGTGATGGCGATGGGGACAGCGTCGCCTACTCCGGTCAGGCGTTCCGCCATGTCCTGATTGCCGACCTGAAGTCGTATCTGGGCGATCTGACCGACGATCTGAACGGCGGCCGGTTCCCCGATTCCGGCGACATCGTCGGTGAGTTGGAGTTTTACTTTGAGTTCGACTCCTCGACCAGCGGCGGAATTGATCATGGGGTGACGACCAGCCCGGCGACGCTGCAGACCACCTACGATGACATCTCGACCGATAAGGACCTTGTGGGGAAGCTGGCGGGCAACGACACCAGCACCGATCACAAGGACTGGTCGACGGCGTTCGCCGGGTGGCCAGGCGCGACCTCTCCGGAAGCACTGGTTCGCAGTTGGTTCTCTGAGATCGACGCCGCTGCGGTGCTGTGGGCGTCGGGGACCTACCCGCAGACCCCTTCGGGCACACCGGTGGGTTCGGTCTTTGTCACCGCACAAGGACAGGACTATCAGCAGCTGATCGACAAGCTCTTGCGGGTCGGGATCGCCTTCAGCCAGACGGCGGATGATTACCTGGACGATGACGTCGACGGTAAGGGCCTGCTGGCCGACCACACCGCCCTGGCGGATGGGAAACCATACACCGCTCTGGAGCATGCCTGGGATGAAGGGTATGGCTACTTCGGCGGCGCTCGGAACTATGGCGCCTGGACCACGGATGAGCGGGTCAGCACGACGGTCGACACCGATGGCGACGGTTCCATCGACCTGTTGACCGAGAAGACCTGGCACACCGCCAACAACGCGGGCAAGCGCGACAAGGGCTCAGCGACCGGGACCAGCTACGGTGATCAGGCCTATGACGCCTTCTACGACGGCCGTGAGTTGCTGGCCAACACCACCGGCGCGCTGAGCGACGCCGAGCTGGAGACCCTGCGCGGCTACCGCGACGACGCTCTCGGCGCCTGGGAAGCGATCCTCGCGGCGACGGTGATCCACTACATCAATGAGACCATCGCCGACCAGGACGCGATCGGCACCGGCGGCTACTCCTTCGACGCCCACGCCAAGCACTGGTCTGAAGCCAAGGGGTTCGCCTTCGGCTTCCAGTTCAACCCACACTCCGCCATGACGGACGCACAGTTCACCGCCCTCCATGATGCGCTGGGAACCGCTCCGGCGATCGAATCAGACGGGACCACCGCGCTCAACGACTATAAGATCGGTTTGTTGGAAGCACGGGGCGTGCTCCAGTCCGTCTATGGTTTCAACACCTCAGACGTCGAAGCGTGGTGAGCGGCTCTTTGGTGGAAGGGATGTCCGTCTAACGCAGGGTGTACAGATAAAATGGTGGGCCGCTGCGGCTGGACTGATAGCTGTCGCGGTAGCCATCGAAGAGTTCGGAGAATTCGGTGCGCAGCCGCCGCACCTCACTCTTTGAGCGGGTCTGATAGATGACCTGCATCTCATCATAGGCTTCGCCCCCCACCTCCAACGCGTCAACTCGATCTTCAGGGGCCGCGGTGATGCCGATCACCACCCCCTCATCCGTACGCTTGAGTTCGTTAATTCGACCCATGATGTCGATGTTATTGAGTTCCCAGGAGATGTCCATCGTTGTCCCCGTGTGGTTTGTGCTCTCTGAACACCCTATCAGAACCCACTCCATTGATCCGGTCATTTTATGACCAGATGGAATTCGGGGTCTCTGGCTCCATAATCGCTCAACAAGGCCCCCATAGATTCGCTCCAGACCTGGATGGGCCAGGTTGGTCACCCGATACCACTGGAGAGAATGATGAGACTGACCCTTCTGCTTGCGATGTTGAGCTTCGCCACGTTGACCGCCTGTGGCGATGAAGAAGACTCCGGCGAGGAAGTCACGGACGAAGACGAAGAGTAGGCCGGTTTACACCAGATTGATCTCGACTTCATCGAAGCCGAACCGGAGCTGTCGGGTTCCGGAACGGCGCTCGATGAGTTGGCTGGAGAGCATGGCGTTGACCGCGCCCAGCTCCTGCCGCGCCCGAAAGACATGCACGTTGACGGTCTGTGTGGACAGCTCCAGCTGGTTGGCCAGATCGTCCTGGTCAATCCAGCCGCGGGTGGTGGGCGGCAACCCATGATCCTGGAGCCGGATGCGGGCCAACGTGAGCAGCAGATAGTGGTGCCGCCGCGGTGTGAGGGGATGAACGGTCTCTCCATTCACCACATCGAGGGCTGCGAATTCCTCATCCCGACTGACGCGAAAGCGCAGCCGGAACGTGGGCAGCGCCGAGATCGTTGGCTCGAGGACGCCGGGCAACAGCAGCTGCCACCGTTCCTGGCCGATCGTCACCACCTCGCCGGGGTTCGCTGGACGGGTGACGCCGTCCTGTTCGATGGCCCAGCCGGGTCCATGGGTGAAGACCGCGAGCTGTGGATCGTCTGGGTCTGGCAGCAACAGCAGACCATCCGCTGCGTTGACGACCCGCGGCGGCGCCAGGCAGCGCGCGCTGGGGCCGGGCGGGGTGATCTCCTCAACACGCCAGAGCCGCTGGGCGTTGCCGAAGGAGAGCCGGCTGCCCCGCTTGAGGCGCGCTTCTTCCCCGGCAGACAGCCGGCTGCCATCGATCCAGGTGCCGTTCCGGCTCCCGAGGTCCCGGATCGTCCATGCGTCCCCGGTGAACCGGATGGACGCGTGCTCGCCGCTCACCTCTGGCTCTGCGATCATGATCGTGCACGCCGGGCTTCGTCCAATGATGGAGTGCCCGTTGAGCGAGACCATTCGTCCAGAGTGCAGTTGAGAGAGGATCGCCACGTCCTCATCGTATCGTGTTCAGGGTGAGATCTGCACCGATGATGAGACAACTCCCGAACAACAGCCGAATTGATTGGATTTCATCACCATCCGTTACGCTGAGAACGTTGGACCCTGGAGCACCCGATGCCCCCCCCAGATGCGGAGAAAATGATCGCGTTGCTGACCCATTCGGACATGGCGGTGGTCCGACAGGGGCTCGAATTGCTCCAGACCCTGAATGATGAGGCGCTCCTTCATGCGCTCGCCGATGGCAACCACATCGACGCATCGGGCCAGCTCACGCCCGCCGCGTGGCTGTCGAGGGGACGCCGCCGAACCCGCGCACGTGATCGGGCCCGCGATCAGTACATCGCCCTGCGATTGTTGCGGTGGAGCGGCCGGCTTCAAGACGTCAGCGCCCTTCGGCTCTATCGGGACCTCACCGGGATGCTTCCGCTCACCGATCTGGGCGGACTCCGAACGCTCACGCTGTTCAACATCGAGCTCGCCGATCTGACGACGTTGGGGGTTCCTCGAACGCTCTCTGCGCTGACGCTCGACAACTGCGCCGCATTGTCTTCGTTGACGGGTATGGGCCGGCTCCGCAAGCTGACGCTTCGCCAATGCAACGCGCTGACAGCCCTGCCCGACGAGGTCGCGCACCTCCACGAGCTGGTCATTCAGGGATGCGACCGGCTCGACGACTTGCGCCCGTTGCAGGGGGCCGCGGTGCAGGCGCTCAAGCTCCATCGCGATCCCATCTCGCTCTCGCTCGTGGCTGCGCTCCCTGCGCTGCGCACCCTGGAGCTGTCTGCGTTTCGCGCGCTTGAGGATATCGAGGCGATCGAATCGTGCGCTGCGCTCACTGCGCTTCAGCTCACTTGGAGACGAGCGCCGCCGCCCACAGAGCGGGCAGCGATCCTGGATCACCTCTCTGCGCTGCCGCGTCTGCGAACGCTGAGCCTGATGCGCGCCGCAGGCCTCGGCGATCTGTCGTTCTTTCGCGGCTGTGACGCCCTCACCGCGGTGGAGCTGTGGGACTGTGAGGTCGACGACCTGTCTGGACTGACGACTCTGCCGGCGCTTCAGAGCATCCGGGTCAGTCAGGTGCAGGCGCATACGCCGCTTCGTGCCCTGGACGGATGCGCTTCACTCACCGAGCTCCATCTCTGGCGGTGCCAGATGGGCTCGCTCAACGGCATCGAAGCCTTCCCCGCGCTCAGCCGACTGACCCTGCGCAAGGTCGAGATCGAAGACCTCTCTGCGCTTCACCAGATGGCCCACACGCTCAAGATCACCTTCAAGCCCGCTGTGATGGCGCCGCTCCTCACGCTGTGTGGGAGCCCAGCGATCGAACAGTTGTCGCTGGGGGGCGTCACCTTTGACGACTTCTCGGTGCTCCGATCGTTGCCGCGTCTCCGGTCCCTTTCGCTGGCCCAGTGTCAGGTCAACGACTGGAGCGCGCTCGCCGACTTCCCTGCGCTTCGTCATCTGCACCTCAATGACATGGGCGGGATCACCGATCTGACCTCCCTTCCACCGTGCCCGCGGCTGCAGACGCTGCGCATCGACGGCAGATGGCTGGCGTCCATGAACGGCCTGGAGCAGCAGATCGGCCTGGAGGCGCTGTTCTTCAGCCGAACCAGCGGACACCGCAGGCTTCAGGCGATGCATGCGCTCCCCAACCTCGCGAAGGTCACCTGGCGCGAGCCCGACACATCGGCGCTGGAGGCGCTCGCGACGCTGCCACAGCTCAAGACCCTGGAGCTGGATGGGATCCCAGACCCCCTCGATCTCTCCGTGCTTTCCCGCTGTACCGGGCTCCAGACGCTGACCCTCGCCCAGCTGAGCCGGAAAACACTCCAGCCCCTGCAGCCACCTCCTGCGCTGAAGCTGCTCCGATGCCTCGATCTCAACGATCTATCTTCGCTGTCTTCTGAAGCGGTGACGTCCCTGCAGATGGTGTCCTGCGCGTTGACTTCGCTGGCGGGCCTGCAAAATTGGAGCGACCTGGAGACGCTGGCCATCATCGACAGTTGCCCGCCTGGCCCACTCAATGCGCTCCGCCACCTCCCTCGACTGCAAACGCTCTCCCTCAATGAAGACTTCGACCGCACTGACCTCATCGACATTATCGAGGCTGCCCCGCAGCTCCGGGAGTTGTCGCTGTCCACCTGTGGGATTCAGACGCTTCGGGGATTGAACCGGCTCACAGCGCTGGAGACGTTGCGCCTGACCGACTGCTCCCATCTCTCTGATCTGGACGCCCTGGCGGGGTGCTCCCAGCTGGCCGACATCGAGCTGCGCGAGATGCCCGCCGTTGCGCTCGACGGGCTTCATCGGACGCCGGCGCTTCGCGCGCTGCGGCTGGTCAGCGATCCAGAGCTGATCGATCTCCGCATCGCAGCCCAGCTCGAAGGCCTGGAGCAGCTGGCGGTGGTCCACTGCGGGCTGACCTCGCTGGCAGGCCTTCAGACGAACCAAACCCTTCAGACGCTCCATCTCATCGACTGCGTGCAGCTACAGGATCTCTCGGCGCTCTCACAGTGCGAATCGCTGACCACATTGTCGCTGCAGAACGTCAACGTCCGCGATCTCGGAGCGCTGCCGCAGAACCTGGTGGCGTTGCAGCTCACCCATTGCTGGAACATCGGCGATCTCATGGCGCGTTTGCACGACACCGCGATCCGGACCCTCTCGGTTCGGGGCTGTATGCTCCCGGACGTCGACGCCGTTCAGCGCCTGGCGGACGTCGCGACGCTCCGTGTCGAAGACTGCTGGCCGCAGTCACACGGATCGTCTCGGATCTGATAGTCGATGAAGTCGGAACCATCGCGGACGATCTCACAGCAGTCGAGGAGGCGCTGCTTGAGCAGCTTCCGCCCACGTTGTACACGGGTCCGGGCGCCAGAGGGCGACAGCGACAGGATCTCTGCCGCCTGGCGTTGGCTGATGCCGCCCAGCTCGACGAGCCGGAGCGCTTCCCGGTACTCTTCGGGCAGGGCGTTGATGAGCAGCGGCAGCCAACTGGCGATCAGCGCTGCGGGGGCGTCCTCGACGAAGTCCGGCGGAACACTCAGCGTCTCGGGGAGGGCCTCTGTCGGTCGCCGGCGCCGGTGGTGATCGATGACCACGTTGCGGGCGATGCGGTACAGCCAGGGGCGAATCTGCTCGACCTGCGCCAGAGCGTCTGCGTGTTGGTGAACGCGCAAGAACGTCTCCTGGAGCAGGTCATCGGCCAGATTCGGATCGCCGAGCTGGCGGAGCAGCCAGCCCCGCAGCTCCGCCGACAGGCGTGTCCAGAGGTCCGCTGTGGTCATCCGCAGCACTTCTGGTCGCCACGGAGGTTGTCCATCTCCGCGTTCTCATCGGTGACCGCGTAGATTTCCCAGGAATGCCCGTCCGGATCCGACAGCCACGCCTTGTCCTGGGTGGCATAGCAGCACCGGGTGCTGGTATCGCGTTGGGTAATGCGCTCGCCCAACCGCGCGACCGCATCAGCGACCTGGGCGGGGGTATCATAGCGAAGCCCGAAGTGCTCGACGTCGCCGCTGCCGATGCCCTGGCCGCCGGGGATCAGCGACAGCAGGATCGGGGTCTTCGACGGCATAAACCGAACGTAATCCGTCCGCCGCTTGTCCGGGGCCTCTCCGAACAGCGCGGTATAGAACGCCGCGGAACGATCCAGATCGGCGACCTGCAGCGAGAAGTGAACGCGAAGGGACATCATCGACTCCATGGTGGGGTGTATGGATAAAGACGCACCCCCCGAAGAATCGACGCAGGTCATATCAAGATGACCTCACGGATGGTACAGCTTATGGTGCCGGCCGGCCATCGTGAGGAAGGCGTTCTGTAGCGCCCGCAGCCCCGTCGAATTCATGTCCGTGCACGGCAGCTGCCCCAACGCGTCGATCAAGATGTGCACATCTCTGCGTTGCAGCGCAGCGCTGGCCACCGTGGACCACATCGAATTGCGCAGCGTCGGCTTCTCCGCGCTGATCTGGGCGTATGCCGCGGGCCACGCCCCGCGCCTGCACAGCACCGCGAACGCGTCATCGCTGAGGTCTTCATCCTCGTCCTCATCATCCAATTCGTCTTCCTCGAACAGCGCGGCAAGGACGGCGCGTGCTTCATCGCTGTCCCGATCCATCAGCCGCTTCTGAACCGCCTCTTTCGCGTCCCATTCGTCATCTTCGACCCACTTCCCGTAGACGTGCTGCAACAGCTCGAACGCGCCCAGGTCGATCAGATCGATGAGCGTCCGGATGTGGAAGTCGCTGACCCACCCCGTCTCTGCGGCGTCCACGATCTCACGGACCGCGTCGAGCCGCCCCATCTCCATCAGCGCCCGGCACAGCACCGCACGCTTCTGGAAGGGGTTCGCTTCGTCCTCCAGCCCAACCCGCGCCATGGTCAGCAGTGCCGCTGCGCGCTCATGGTCACCGAGCCGCCACCGCGCCGCCGCCAGGGGTGCATAGGTGAACGTCATCGCCCACTCCGGCACCTCATGACCACTGAGAAGCTCATCTGCCTGGGTTAATGCCGTCTTCGCAGCCGCCCCATCGCCGCGCGCCGTGGCGATGATCGCCTCATAGGCGCGCGTCGCCGCCTGGACTTCTTTGCCTGAGATGTGCCCGACAAGGTCGAGCCCGGTCAAGCCCATCGTCTGCATCGCCAGATGCATGTCCATAAAGTCGTCGCTCAGGTGGTCGCTCCAACCACTTGAAAACGCCGCGGTCTGCCGTATATACAGCCGCGCCACATCCGTGATGTCCGAATCGCCCGCCGGCTCCGGTGGGGTGAGCGTTTGTTGGGCGGCGGCCATCAGAGCCGCGCCGGTTCGATGAATCTGAATGAACGAGCTGTACCCGGTCCGATTGCACCACGACGTCGCCACCCGCGATCCGTCCATCGACCAGGCAGCGCCGGTTGGGATGCGGCCGCGATCGTGCTTTAACGACCGAACGATGGCGCCATCAGAGACCCGAATCACCACGATTCCTGCGTCCCCAAAGGTCGACGCCACCACATACCGGCCGTCGGGCGACATCCCCATGTTGTTGACCCGGAGATCCGTCAACGGAGTCGTGGCGCCATTCTCAAAATGGATGACGATGGTGGACTTCGTCTCCTCAGAGAGCGCCGCGACGCGCCCCTCTCCATCAAACGCAGCGTACACCATCAGGTCGAACCCGATCGGCTGTTCGAAGTGAATTGTTCCCGACGCATCCCGAATGCGGGCCACACACTCCCCACCCTCATCGTCTGGCTCGACCACCACGACATGTCGGGCGCCATCCGCGCTCGACTGGTGGCCGAAGATCTCAATGGGTTCCCGTTCACCGGTGTCCAGCCGCTGCGCGATCCATTCGCCATCCACGCACCACGCCACCCGGCCGTCTGCCGTCCACCCCGGCGCCGCGTTCCAATCGTCGATGTCTACGTGCTCGGCGACCACCGAGAAGTCTTCGAGGTCGAACACCCGCCAGCCGCCCTCATTGTGGACCGCCAACAGCAGGGTCCCGTCCGCAGAGAACTGCAGATCGTCGACCGTCGACGCCTCCCCCTCCAAATCAGTGAACGGCGTAAACGTCCGCGCGTCGTTGAGGTCTGGAATGTGCGGATAATCGGCCATCGTCAGATCATCCGCGGCGGTCTGGTACGAGGTCGATCCCCATGAGTCGCCCACGGTGAACGCCCGCACATACTCCGGTTTGGTGACGAAGACGTCGTAGTCGGCCTGGACCAGCTTCTCCTCGTCCTTCCACGCGCCACCGCGCTCATAGTAAAAGTCGAAGTAGCCGTCATAGGACGCGAGCGGGTGGTTTCGGCGAGCCAGCTCGACGAACCGATCGATATACCGGAACGCGTTGCGGTCGATGTAGCCCTCATCGTACTGCTCATCATGGCTGATGTCTTCGCCGAGGGCGTCTTTGTCGCACAGGACCCGCACGAAGAAGCTGCGGTCGTCGGGGACGGGCTGGTGGTACTTGTAGTTCGTGTCATAGTAGACGACGAAAATGCGCAGCCGAAGACGCGCGTTCACCTCATCCACCTCCAACACCCGAACCCCATACAAATCGGTCGACATCGTCCCGCGCCTCCTGCTTAATGGTGTGTGACCTGAGCGGCAGGGTAACACCCACGACCGCCTCGAACTGTGCGATCTTGAGTGGGTCAGGGACGAACCGTAAACATCTGCGATCGATTGACCGATATCTGTATAGCGGGGTGCACATCCGCGATGGAGTCGGACCATGAAGATGCCCACCAACCAGATGCTTCGTGCTGCCGAAGAGCTGGCGACGCTCGGATACTGGACCTATGATCTCAGAGATGGCACGGTCTACTGGTCTCCGGGGGTGTATCGCATCCATGGCTATGAGCCGGGTGCGATCGAACCCAGCTTTGAGGTGGCCGCATCGGTCTATAACGACGCAGATCGAAAGACGTTCATCGCCATCGTTGAGAAAGCCATCACACAGGGGATCCCCTACGACTTCACGATGACGATTCACCGTCACGACGGCGTCAAATGCATCATCCGTGCCATGGGGCGCCCGCAACGAGACGAAAAGGGGGACATCTGTGGACTGTTCGGGCTGATCCAGGATGTCACCGCGCAGAAGGAGATGGAGGAGCACTATCGCCGGCTGAGCAGCGTGCTCCAGTCCACCCCAGAAGGGGTGGTCATCACGGACCCCAACGGACACATCACCTGGGTAAACAAAGGCTTCGAGTCGCTGTCCGGGTACAACCTCGACGAATGCATGGGAAAGAAGCCCGGCGCGCTTCTCCAGGGCCCGGGCACCGACGCCGCGACGGTCGCGCAGATCCGTGAAGCGCTGAACAATCAGGAGCCGATCACCACAGAGATCCTCAACTACAACCGATATGGGGATCCCTACTGGCTCAAGCTCTGTATCAGCCCCCGGTTTGACGATAGCGGCCAGCTGATCGAATTCATGGCCCTGGAGATCGACATCTCTGCCCAGCGAGAGGCACAGCTTTCGCTGGAGCAGCAACGGGCAGAGTTGGAAATCTCCACCTTCAAGCTCTCTCGCCAACGCCGCGAGCTGCAGGCCTTGTCTGATGAGCGGCAGCGCGCCCTGGATCGGCTTCAACAGGAGATGGCCCGCCGGGAAGCCCTCGAAGAAGAGCTTCGACGACAGGCCAGCACCGACGAGCTGACCGGGCTGAGCAACCGGCGCGAATTCTTTGCCCGCGCCGCGAATGAGATCACCCGCTGCGTGCGATACAATCGGCAGATGTCGCTCGTCCTGCTGGACATCGACCACTTCAAATCCGTCAACGACACCTACGGCCACCACAGCGGTGACAAAGTCATCGTCGCGATCGCAGATCTGCTGCGTGAGACCCTCCGGATAAACGTCGATCTGCCCGCCCGCGTCGGCGGCGAAGAATTCGCCGTCATCCTGCCCGAGACCGACCTCGACGACGCACGGGTGGCGGCGGAGCGTCTCCGGGCCCGCATCTCTGCGGCGGTCGTCCCTGTCGACGGCGGCGAAGTCGACATCACCTGCAGCGTCGGCGTCGCCACCCTCCGAGACACCGATAAGACCCCCCACGACGTGATGCGCCGCGCAGACGGGGCGCTCTACCGCGCCAAGCGCGGCGGGCGGGACCGTGTCGAATCCGAGCAACACGACGCCGAAGACCAGAAAGCCGCCAGCTGAATCGGCCTGAGGCGCCGCTCAGCCATCACCGCGATGGGGAGGACGCTGGTCAGAGTGATACCGATGCGGCGCATTGCATCTCCGAAGTTGGGATGTCGACGACCAATAGCCCGGACTGCATCAACGGGAGTTGTTGGACAATCGATCCATCTGGATCGATCAACGCAGTCGGGCCATACGAGATCCGCTCCCCCCGTTCACCATAGACATCCGCGCTCAACAACCAGACCGCGCCCGCGTGCATGGGCACGACGTATCTCATTGTGGCGATGCTTCCATCTCTCTGCAGCGGCACGGCGCAGCATATTGTTCGCGGGGCATACCAACAGCTTCGCCCCCAACGCTGCGGGCGTCGCTGCGCGCTCTGGAAATTGCATGTCGTAGCAGATGTTGATCGCAAAGGAAAACCCATCGATCTCAAAGATGGGATCCACGTCACCTGCCGTGAAGATCTCCTGTTCACGGCCGATGAGGTGATGCTTCCGATACCGCCCCACCAATACACCACGCGCAATCACGGCAGCGGTGATGTAGTACCGCCCCGCGGACACTTCGAAGAGGCCGAACACCACCACCGGCACGATCTCTTCCAACGCTGCGAGGATGCGATCGAATCGGGGCGAGTCGAGGTCTATCGCCACACGACAGATGTATTCATCTTCGACGCGGTAACCTTGGAGGAAGGCTTCTGGGAAGCAGACCAGGCGAGCGCCCTGTCGTCCGGCTTCCACGCCGAGCCGGTGCATCACCCGGATCGCAGCGGGGACATCATCACAGATGTCCGGAACCTGCGCCGCAGCGAAACGCATTCAGGGCTGATCCGGGTGGTGAAGCATCGATGAAAACATAGCGTAACAAGGCGTTACACGTACACTCTCTTTAACAAAGCCATATCATGAAGTCGTCGGGCCCGTCCCTTCACGATCCCTGATCGCGCACCGAGCTGCGGCTACCTGAACAGCCGATCAAGAAGCCCCCGCAAGACGACGTTTCCGAGCCAGTGCAGGACACCGAGCAGCGGCCGAGAGGCGGTCTTCACGGTGAAACGCTCGTGTTGGACGCAGGCGTTCATACACACATCATCATCCGAGCAGGCTTCCGCACAAGCCATCGTGAGCGCCACCTCTGAGGAGGCGTCGCGGCCGACGCCCACGATCTCACCAGCGTCGTCGCGGAGCGTCACCTCAAACATGCCACATCCGCCGCAGGTGCACCCCAGCAAAAGGATCAGCGTCAGCGAAAAAAGCAGGTGCCGAGTACGCATCGCACAGCTCTATGTTGGAGACTCGACCGAATATATCCGGTTCTCGCACCGGCTCCTCAACGAGAACCGATATGAGCCCCCCAGGCTCACCAGGGGCGGGCGTGATTGACCTCCAACCACAGCTCCGGGTGGGTGTGTGCAAACTGAAGGATGACATCCAGCCGCTCGCGAAGGTGCACCTGCGGCTGCCAGCCCAACGCCGCTTCGGTGTCGCTCAGATCGAACGCGAAGTGTTCACCCGCGTAGTCCACCATCCAGGCGCGAAGGAACCGCCGCACCCCGATCTGATCGCCCAGCCAGCCCAGCACCGCGGCGCCCGCCTTCGCCACCCATGGCGGCACGTCGAAGAGCGGGCCGGCCTGCCCATGAAACGCCTGCCCTGCACGAACATGGATGTCTTCATAACTGACCGGCTCGGGCTCTCCGATGAGCAGTCGGTGTACCGCCGGCCGATCCCGCAGCCGCTCCAGGCCCAGATCGAACGCTGCAGCGACGTCATCGACATGGACGTAGGTGAGCCCCCGATCGGTTGCGCCGGGGTAGAACAGCGCCTCGATGCGGCGGGCGCGGATCCGCTCGATCTGCTGAAACAACGGAACCAATTCGGCACGATCGGAGTAGACTCCGGCGAGGACCAGCTCGGCGAGCGGCCGCGGCGTCTGGAGGGCCAGGTTCTCGATGATGCGCTCCATGGCCAGCTTGTGCCGCGGATACGCCCAGGCACCCAGCCGAGGGCTGTCCGCGGTCTGTCGCTGTCCAGGCTCCGTCGGTGCCATCGCCGCCATGCTTGAGCTGTGCAGGATCGGCGCGCCATCCGGCAGGAGCTGATCCAGGCCCAGCAGCAGGGCACGGAAGGTGTTCTCCAGCCGATCGTAGCGGACGTCTGGCTGGTTTCGGAAGTCATAGTAGGCGGTGAGGTGCACGACACCCGCCAACCGCTCCCGATGCGCGCCGGCGAACGTGAGGATCTGTTCGACGTCGTTGGGATCGCCCTGATCGAGGACGGCGATCCGCTCCCAGGGCTGCGGCTGTGGGTGGGCGCCCATCAGCGTGTGGACCGGCGCTGGACGGCGAATGTCCACGGTGAGCAGGTCGTAGCGGTCCATCAGCCGCAAGCGGAGGCGCTGCCCGATGAACCCGCCGCCGCCGAGGATCAGGACTGCCGGGCGGTCGCTCATGGGTTGGGCACGGTCGGAACGAGCAGGTTGCCCGAGAGGCCGAGCAGCCGGTCGGTGAGGCCGGGGAAGGTCTGGAACATGCGCGCGACAAGGCGGTTGAGACGGCCGGGGATGACCACCGGCGAGGGCCGGCGCACCGCGTTCACGATCGCATCCGCCACACGTGCGGGGGACATCGCGGGAAGCAGGCTCTGGTGCTCCGCCGTCATCTCTGTCTCGGTCAGCCCAGGCAAGACCATGGTGAACGAGATGTCGGTCTCCGCCATCTCCAGGCGCAAGGTCCGGAACAGGCTGAACAGCGCCGCCTTGCTGGCCGAGTAGGTCGACTCGCCGGGGAACGGCGTCAGCGACGCGAGGGAGCCGACACAGATGACCTGACCGCCCCCCCGCGCCTTCATCTTCGGCAGGATCTCTCGAAGCATCGTGACCGGCGAGAGGTAGTTGAGCCGAAGTTCATACTCGACATCGTCCAGGGCGGTCGACAGAAACGGCCGGGCGTTGGAGGTGCCCGCGTTGAGGAGCAGCACGTCCAGCTCTGGAGCATGCTGGAGGATCTGGCGCGCTGCGTCGCGTGCGCCATCTCTTGAGGAGAGGTCCACAGACAAGATCACGGCATCGCCGCCCCGATCGAGGACGGCCTGTCGGGTTCGCCGAAGGCCGTCGATGGAGCGGGCGAGAAGGATCAGCCGCCGCCCCGGTGCGGCGAGGGCGATCGCTGCGCTGGCGCCGATGCCACGGGATGCGCCGGTGATGGCGATGGTCTGTGACGGTTTCAACAGTCCCCCTGTCCTTTGAGTGGTCATCTGAGGGTTAATGCGAAGCACACAGACGCCAACCACAAGCGCTCAGCTTCTCCTCGTCATCTGCGCAGAAGGCCTTAGAGCCCCGTTGGGAGGTCAAGGGTGCTCCGTACGCTGTTGAAAGGTCTCGAATGGTCCGAGCTGAAGGATTACATCTCGCCGGCGTTCTTTGAGGTGATGCCCGCCCGCCAGATCAGCCGGCAGATCACCAACCTCACCCGGACGCGGCTGCGCAGCCCGGACGTCGCACGCCAACGACTCGCCGCCAACGTCCCCGCAGAGGTTCAGGTCGTCGCGGATGCGTCAAGCCGCCCACCAGACGACAGCGTCCGGCGGACACACGGTCAGCGGCTGCTGACCCTGTATTTTCATCAGCTCTACCACCACCCGACCGCCTTCTTGGATCTGCGGCAGCTGCGCTTCGACGCCAGCGAAGCACAGAGCATATGGGCGCCCGGGTGGATGCGCATCACCTGGGAGCCCCGCTTCATCGCCAACATCCGCGCGCTGTATCTGGGCTACTACGGTGGCGATATGGACCGCTTCGACCAGGCGATCGACCAGCTGTCGCTGCGGCCAGCCCGGGACATCTTCCTCAATCACTTCGGCGACGGCGAACAACGCGCCGTTCAGTTCGCACGGACGACGTTCCATCACTCGTTTCATGAAGCGTTTATGGCCTGTGCCCGTGAAGGGACCGAGCTGCATGGAGACTTCATCGGATTGGGCATCTACCTCGCCTGCTTGTATGAGCATCTGGAAGCGCTCGGGTTGGCCTACGATGTCCGGACCGCGTTCCATCAAGCGACCGCCGACGTCCGCCCCGGGTAAGGCCGCGCCGACTGCGACATTCATGTCAGCCTTCAGACCGTATCCCGTCAGCAAAAGCCCGTTCCGGGGTGATGCGGGACATGGCACATTCATTGCTACACGATAGCGATACGGAGGTCGCATGCGCATCCAATTCCTTATCCTGACAACGTTGATGGCCTGTGAAGACATCACCAGTACCAACGACATAGATAGAGACACCGGCTGCGAGGGGTTCGTCGATGAGGATACCTTCGATGGCCCGCTCTTTGAGGATGATCTCGACCAACTCTCAGAGCACTTTAACGTCAGCGATGTCACGGAGCTGGCCTGCGGGGCGATTTGCGTTTTTGAGCTTTCGATGGGGCATTGGGAAGAAAACGTCACCGACTGCACGTTCACCCTCCATGAACCGGCAGACACCGCTGAAGAGCGGACCGCTGATCTCACCTGCACGGCGACGATGAGCTACCCCTGCGGTCGTCGACCGCTCGGTCATGTCGAGGCCACCTGCGGCACATCCCTGGGCGCGTTTCTGGCCCACTGCGCACATATGGAAACAGCTTCGATCCACGCTTTCGAGCAGCTCGCCCAGCAGCTCGACGCCCTCGGGGCACCGGGGGCGCTGATCCGCCGCTGCCGCCGCGCAGCCCGGGAAGAGGCGCGCCACGCGGAGCTCGTCGGAGCGCTCGCCAGGGCCCACGGCGGCGTCATCCCCACCACACGCGCCCACCCCGTTGTCGCAGAGGTCGAAGCCATCGCACACCACAACGCGACCGAAGGCTGTGTGGCAGAGACATGGTCTGCGTTGGTGTGCGCATGGCAGGCCCGCCACGCGCACGATCCGGAACTTCGCGCTGTGCTGACCGAAATTGCCGAAGATGAGGCCGAGCACGCACAGCTCGCCTGGGATCTTCACAAGTGGTTCCTCACCCAGCTCCCAGAGGACGCGCGGAACCGCGTCCAGGCGGCCCAGACAAAAGCGCTCTGTGCGCTGCCGGCCCAGGCCCGACACCACGCCACACGCGTTCCCGAAGTGCTCGGAATGCCCTGTGCAGAACGGCTCTCCGAGATGGCGACGACCTTCAGCCGGTCGCTCGCCGCCTGACCACCCGAAGCTTTCGTGAAGCTTCCCCGAACCGAATCCGCGTTGCGGCTGCGTACAAACTCATGACCCTCAACGGAGACGATCATGAGCGCCAGCCGACGGCTTCTCTGGACCCTCGCCCTCACCGCATGCGACACCAGCAACGACACCAACCCAGATCATACCGATACCGTCGAAGCAGACACCGACACCGACACC
>JBCBLB010000686.1:0-5068 GCA_038520555.1 Myxococcota bacterium
ATCGCCGACATGGCGCGCCTGAGACTGTAGCCGGGATGGGCCGGGTAGCCGGTGGCGAACCCAATCCCTTCATAGTGCTCCTCTGGCTGCTCGATGACGCTCAACAGGTTCAACGCCCGACCGACCCGGTAAAAGGTTCTAGCGACGAATCCAGGGCGAACAGTGAGCGCAGAAGAGGCCATAACCAACCGCTATTCAGTCTGCGTCATCTGTCACGATCGGATGGGTCAGTGTCTGAGTGACGAACTTCCCCACCGTCGCTTCTGCATCCCGGTTCCAGTTCTCCCGGACGATGTCTCCGTCTGTTTTCATCGAACGTCCCTCGCAAGCGCCATCCGCAGCGCATCGATTCGGGCGATCCAGTGACTTGATCGACCATGAACCGTCGCGTCAAGGTGCGGTGATTTGGTGTGCTCCTGAATTGATGAGCATATCCAACACGACCACAACCCATCGTCAGTTGTCGTGCTTTGGATGTCGATCGGGCCATGCTTCTGCTCAACCTGAGCGATGAGTTGGCCGAGTGCGGTAGGGGTCACGGAAGCTGCCGTGGATTCGCGATTCGAAGGGAGCGGGCATGGGTGATAGACATGCGCGCATTCTCCAGCAACTCATCGCGGCTCCAGCCAGCAAACCCCGGAGGAGTGTATCTGTACTGAACAGCATCACGCATGATTGAAGCGCTATTTAGCCAGAACGCGGGATCGTTCTGATCAGGCTCCCGGTCGACGGCGCGGATGAGCTGCTTCATGAAGGTAGAATCGGAAACCTCAAGGTACGCTTGTTCCATAATGGTGGATCTGTTCATGCTCTCTCCTTCGGGTTGGTGGTGACCCATGAATCACTGACTGAACGCCAATGGTTGACGACGGGGATCCCTCTCTTCGTCGCTTCTGTGATGGTGTGGTGCGTTCCCACTGACACGCCGTCCCACCACGCCCAGACCTGATCGGGGGGAGGGGCTTTGCGGGCGACCGACACACCGAAGCCCATCGATCGAGCCAACTCTGCGAAGTCGCTGAACAGATGTGGGAGTCTGGGTGGTCGGATCATTGCGTTCACCCCTGGAGGTTGGCCGGCGTTGGACAACGCGACCCTCAAGGCGATTCGGCGGGACTCACAGAATCGATGGCCGATGATCAGATCCTCGGTAGTCCGGATCCGGAGGTAGGAGACACAACCCGGTTTGACCTTTCCATCTTCGTAGTCTTCATGGTGAACCACCCGATAGTCGGTCCACGGTCCATCCAGCATCTCGATGTTGCGCCTGGGGCCTGCTGATTTTCCGTGTATATCCCAGAGCGCTGGCCAGTCCTCAAAGCGTTTTCCTGCCTGAAGTGCGGCGGCGATGGCCTGATGATCCACGCGCCCCCCGGCGCCAGATATGACCATCGATACAGATGGGTCAGTGGCCTTCTCACGGACATCGCGGAGGATGTCCGGGGGCGCGTCCCTTGTGCCAGTGAACAGAATCCGCATCAGTACCCCATATTGATTTGCCCAATGACGGGCGTAATGTTTCGACGAGCGGTCACGGCGTTACATCGAACGCACTCGTAAAGCCCTCCGTACCGGTTGCACCAAAGATGACCGCGGAACAGGCAGACGATCCAGCCAAACCCGATGTAGTGGGTGTGGTGAATGATGTAGAAGTTCTCACGCACATTTGTTCTCATCTGAATACGATCTGCGATGAGCTTGCCCCCTTCCGCATCGAAGACGGGTCTCCATCCCCATGATGTTCCAAGGATGCGCCGAATCCGCATCATAGTCCTATTCGTCGATGACTTCAGCACGGATAACGGTAAACCCATCACCATACACGCTGCCATCCCAGTCGCATGCACCATTCCACACCACAGAGCCATCCCTGTCGCAAGAGTCACCACAGACGCCGCTGGCGATGCTTAGGATGGGCGGTTCGAATGCATCGACGCCCATCTCTTGCAGGTCATCAGCGGTGAGTTTGGATGGGTCGACATCATCCCCAACCTCTAACTCCTCAGTCCAGTAGACGTGAACGAACATCGGGACCGTGAGTCTGACTTTGATTTTCTTCATGATTCCTCTTCTTCTTCCATGGGATCGCCCGTGTACCCAGACCGGATCAGTCCTAAGCACATGTAGCGGATTGCATCGTGGGCGTGGTCTGCGCCCTTGGTGGCGTATTCATCGCGCTTGCCCTCATCCCAGAGCAGCGTCTCAAACTCTTCGATGACGTCTGTGCAGTCTCGAAAGATCTGGATACCGACGATGGGTGCGCGCATCCGATTGAACAGAGCATCGAAGCCGGCCTGTTTGTCTTTGGGCGCCGACGCGGTGGGGAGGTCATACTCAGAATTGAGGGTCATTCGCGACCCCTTATCTGCCGGATCCGCCCACCTTTGCGACATCTCCTCTTTATATCCGGTCCCATCGCACGTCTCGCAACCGGTCCCATCGATTGTGGACACGCTCCAGGCTTGCCACTCATCGCCGCCGAATGGGACATCGAACGGGTAGCAGTCCGGGCACCCCTCCGCGCGGTGGATGGCTTCTGCGTGGACCTTGAGTCGTGCGCCGGCCTGGTAGTGAGACCGATAGATGTACAGGATGTCATCTGGCGAAAGGGCTCCCCAGATGTGAGAGAACGGCGCCCGATACCCGAAGTCGATGGATCCGAACCTCGGCCAGTCCGCAGGGATGTCGAACGGCTCGCAGGTGTGCCGGTTCCGGTCCCATTCGGGATGCACGGCCCCTTCTGGTGCGGTCCACTTACCGAGGAGACGCGCTGCCCTTTGCGAGTCCGATAGCGCAGCGTATCGCCGCTGTTGCGCTCGTGAGGAGACGTGGGGGTTATCGAGCCCGATAATGACCCTCGACGTGTAGCCATCGGCCGGGTTCTTCAGGAAGAACTTGTGAGGCCATGTGATGCCCTTGAGGGGGGTCATCGTCAGCAGGATGATCCCTTGTGTGTCGACAGTCCGCGCCAAACACTCTTCAAAGATCGCCTGTGAGTGTTCCTCATCCAGCCAGATCAGGGGGACGGATGCGCCCTGGAACTTGTCTCGTCCCTGCGCTTCGGTCTTCGAGACCACCACGCCCCCGTTGGGGAGCGTCGCGGTTGCCTGGTCCTGCATCTTCCACCGAGACCGCTTTGTCCCATCAGGGAGGTATTTGTCCAACTTTGGGCGCTGATACTCCAACGCATCGGAGAACGACAGGGCAGACACCCATACGCGGGATGGGTGAGGGGGGATGAGGGTTTCGGGGATGTCGTTGAGTCGCATCCACGCCTGTACCCACGACTCCCCCCGACCTGCTGCGGTCGCTACTGCGATCTGTGCGCCGGCATCCGTCTTTCCTGCGCGGTTCGAGCCGGAGAGCAGGACAGCGATCAGGTCCGGGTCTGATAGAGACCGCACCGCTTCACGCTGAGAGGTCCTCTGCTCCGGAACACCAAACATCTCACAGCCCGGCGTCGTGCACACAAACGCGCCGGATCCCTGGGGGGGCGAGGGGTGGGTGTGTGTCTGGGATCCGGAATCGGCTTCCAGGGCCGCATCGTCTACGGGCGAGGGTGCCAGTGTTCGTATCAGCTCCTCGCCTTGTCTTCTCGTTGAGAGGTCGCCTGAGGTCATCAGGTCATACAGTCTGGGGATGGACTCAGGGGGGAGCGCTGACCGTCTATCGATCAGCTCCCGCACTTCCGCAAGCGGTGCCATCTCTCGACCACACCCCACCGGCCGATCGTCGTTCTCCACTCCGCGCCACCGGGTACAGTGCGGCCTCCACAGTCGAGTCACCGAAAGTGGGTACCGCTTGGCCTGGTCGGTCAACGCTCCAGCACGCACAGCAGCACTCCGCAACGCCGTCATCTGCGCCGGCGTCAGACTCGCCCCGGACCGCACCAGAGCGCGCAACCTTTGGAGTGCTGCGGTGTTCACGGCTCCCCGACGGAGTAGCTTTTCACAATTGAAATCGTCACGCCGGTGAGCTGGGGTCCAGAGTCGCGTTCTTCTATGTTGAACCGTGCCTCACACGGGCTCATTCCGATCCGTTTCATGTAGTCCATAATCACTTTCATGAGTTGGTTTCGGCTGAGCTTAACTTCAGTGGTGAGCCTCATTTCCACGGCCTTTGCTCCCTTGAGGTTTGATGTTGATGATGACGGTCAGTCAATCGCGCCGATGTATCGGGACGTGTAGTCATCGCCCCGTTGACCAGCCCACTCCGCCCATTGGTCTGCGGTTGTCTCGATGGTCACTGAGCCATCCGAGTCCCAACCCCCCATAAGATCACCACCCGGCCACTCGTCTTCAGGGAACCCGCTCTCAAAGTCGACAGCAATCATCACGTCAGCGCTCACCTCGTGGGTGTCTTCTATGATGTGGTCAACGTCGCAACTTTGCTCTGATTGTGTCAGAAGGCGTTTAAGGTCTGCCCAATCCTTTGCAGCCACATACTCATGACCACACACGTTGTAGATGTTCACTTGTTCTCCCATGTCGCTGTTTCGTCACCGTTTACAGAATCGAGTGATATCAATCACTTAGGCTAAGGGTCTCCGGGGGGAGTATCGGTCTGGTTCTGCGCTTGCGTCACCGTCCCGTCGCTTTACCCATGCGTCCCATTCCCGACGACACATCCAATCCATCTGACCTGGAGACATCCACCGATCAAACAGGACATCGGTTGCACGCGATCGAAGGTTCCTCCCCCTGTTCCTCTGGAACCGTTCGGAGTATCCCCTGATGTCGACGTGTCGGGTGTAGTCGAGCACTTGGTAGCAGATTCCACGAAGGTATAGTGGATTACCATCAAGAGAATATCGTGACGAATGTTGGGCCAAATAGCGGTGAGCGACCTGACAGGATGCCCGGGTCGCATCCTTTACATGGGGTCCACCCTGCAAGGCACCATGAAGGAACGACAGCAGGAAGACCATGTGGTTGTCGTCATAGATGCAACCCTTTTCGAAGTAACGGACAGCGAGGTAATGCATACGGAGCAGCGCCAACCATCCCCCATCTATCGTGTGGTGTGCGGCTTGGATGAGATCGTTGGGTGGTCGCCAATCGGTGAGGGC
>JBCBLB010000964.1:0-2233 GCA_038520555.1 Myxococcota bacterium
CCATCAGGCTGATGGCGATGGATATGCAGGGGGGTCGCCAGATCGGGGCGTTGAATCCCCCAGGATTGTTCGTCTTGTTGGCGGAGGCGAACCTTCGCACCGGCCGCAGCCGGGAGGCCTTGGATATGCTGGACCCGCTCAAGGAGGCCTACCCCGAAGTCAAGGGCCTCAATGAGACGCTGGGCGATCTGGTGGTCCTTGAAGGGCTCGAACGCATCGGCGACTCCAAGGAGAATTAGCCATGAACCGCGTCCTCATGCTGTGCACGCTGCTGCTGTTGGGGAGCGCGGAAGCTGAACACTTCCGCTACGCCGAGGATCAGGCTCCCGCGATCATCAACCCGCTGTTCACCACCTCGATGAGCGAAGCGCGGATCAACGAGTTGTTGTTCGAGAGCCTGTTCACCGATGACAAGGACCTGAGCACCGTCCCGATGCTCGCCGAGCGGGCAGAGCTGTCCGAGGACGGCATGACGATGGACGTCTGGCTGCGTCGTGGGGTGCAGTTCCACGACGGCCACCCTCTCACCGCCGAAGACGTCGTCTTCACCATCTCCGCGCTGAAGGACCAGCGGACCCTGTCGACCGAGTCTGGCCGGGTGGCCTGGATCGCATCGGCCGACCAGATCGATGCCCACCGTGTCCGGCTCACCTTCGCCCAGGCGCAGAGCCGGCCCCAGGACAAGCTGTTCTTCAAGATCCTCCCTGCGCATCGGTTCCAGGGCACCGCCATCAAGCGGTCCGACTCGTTCCGAGCCAACCCCATCGGCACCGGCCCCTTCCGCCTCGACCGATACAACGAAGACAACTCCATCACCCTGCGGCGGTTCGGTGAGCATCGGGAGAGCGGCGGCCTGCCCGAGATGGTGATGCGAGAGGTCTCCGACAAGAACTATCAAGCCAAGCTTCTGTTGTACGAGAGCCTGGAGGCCCTCATCCGGGTCCTGCCGCGGGACCTCGCGGTCCTGGAGAACAACCGGGGCGTCGAGCTGTACCCCTACCAGACAAACTCCTGGTGGTATCTTGGCTTTAACCTTGACCGTGCGCCGTTCGATGATCCGCGGGTGCGCACGGCCATCGGTCAGATGATCGACGTCGAGGCGCTGCTGGCGCCTGTCGGCACCGGAGATGTGCTCAGCGGTCCGTTCGTCAAGTCCAGCCCGTTTTACAACCACACGGTGTCGCCGTTCGAGCAGGATCTCTCCAGCGCCGCCGGCTTGCTTGAGCAGGCCGGGTTTCGAAAAGACAGCAGCGGGATCTGGTCGAAGAACGGGCAGCGGCTTCGGATGACCGTCAAGGCCCACCGCTCGCTGGAGTCTTCTCAGGAGGTCGTCATCAACCTGCAAAGCCAGATGCAGGCCGCCGGCCTGGAGGCGCAGGTCGACTTCCTCGATGAGCCGGCCTGGAAAGAAGCGGTCTGGCGAGAGCGGGACTTCGACGTCATCCTCAGCCAATGGAGCTTCGACCGGAACGAAGATGTTCGGGAGCAGTTCCACTCCCGGGGGAGCCGAAACTTCACCGGCTACGCCAACCCCGAGGTCGACGCCCTGCTTGACCGGTCTCGGTCGGCCCGGGATCCGCAGGACAAGAAGCAGGCGCTTCGTGAGCTTCATGCCAAGGTTCACGCAGACGCGCCGATGCTGTTTCTGTGGACCCTGGACAGCTACAGCGCGATGAGCGTCAACGTTCGCGATGTCGTCATCCACCCGTTCTACTACTTCACCTGGGCGGCGGACTGGCGGCTTCAATGAGCCCGGCGGTCTTTTGGGCCGCCGCCGCGCGGGCGGGCTGGTTCATCGCGCTGCTCGTGGGGGCCCTGGCGCTCATCGAGGTCCTGATGTGGGCCTCTCCCGGCGACGCCATCGACCTGTTGCCCAACGGCGCCGAGCTCCGCCCCGCCCTGGAGCGGGAGTGGGGCCTCGACAAGCCCCTGGCCGCCCGAATCTGGATGCGGCTGTCGGGCGCCGCCACCGGAGACCTGGGGACCAGCCTCACCGTCCGCCCCGGCGCCCCGATCGCGGAGATGGCCGCGTCTGCTGCGGTTCGCTCGGCGCAGATTCTGCTTCCCAGCTTGATGGTGTCGATGTTGTCCGCGTTGCTCCTCGCCCGGCTGACGTCGGGTCGGCGCCAGCTGATGCGGCGGATCGTCCAGGCGCTGAGCGTCGCGCCGGTATTTCTGCTCGCATGGCTCGCCATCACCGGTCTCAATGAGATCACCTTTTCCGCGGTTCAAG
>JBCBLB010000466.1:0-7883 GCA_038520555.1 Myxococcota bacterium
CCTCTGAGCAGCAGATCGCCACGGAGCTGTTTTTGCACTGGCCGTCGGTAGAGGGGGGGCTGATCGTGCTCTACGCGGTGTTTGTCGCTCCGCTCGTCGAGGAGTTGTTGTTCCGCGGCTTCTTCTTGCCGCCGCTGATCGAGCGACTGGGGGCGTGGGGCGGCATCGTGGTGACGGCGGTGTTGTTTGGGCTGATGCACCTGAGCGACCCGCTGGTGGTTCCGCCGTTGGTCCTGCTCGGCGTGGCGCTGGGATGGTTACGGCACCGAAGCGGATCGGTGTGGACATCTCTCGCGCTCCATATGCTCAACAATGGATTGGCGGTGGCGAGTGTATTGCTCCTCGAGTAGGCCATATGCCTTTTCGGCTTGTGTGGGGGCCGTCTTCATCGTGCGCGGTTGATGGGGGTCGGTGGAGGGCTTATAGCCACGTGACCCGACCAACCATCGCGCGCCTGTCGAATTGGATGGGTGATAATGTCAGTCGAGCGACAAGCAGGGGGAAGGAGAACCGCGATGGCCAGCCAACGAGACGATCAGAATTCTGCCACCGGTCCCCAGATTCGTGCCAAAGCAGAGGAACTCATTCAGACGACGGGGTTGCCTCGAAACCTTGCGTTTCAAGTTGCGATGGGAAACCTCACCCTCAATGAGGTGCTCGAGAAGCTCGCGTTTCGAGACGAAGTCGAGAAGCTCATCCGCCGGCACAGCTTCCCCCGATCGCTGGCCACTCAGATCGCGATGGGCCAGGTCAATCTGGATGACATCCTTCAGAAACAGCGTCTGCGCGACTATATTGAGGAGAATCGGGAGCGCAGCCTGCTGGTTGAGGCGGCAGCCTCCGGGCAGCGGGTGACCTTGTTGTTGCATGGTCAGCGCCGGAAGTCGGGCAAGGTACTCAAGGTCAACCAGTACGATTTTGAGTTTCAGGGAAAAAAGGGCGATCCGGAGACGATCCACAAGCTCCAGGCCCGCGCCGGCTGGGATGCCAGGCGCAACGCTGCGGTGTTGTCCTCGTTTAAGAAAGACAAGAACCGGTCCAAGGAGGAGGAGCCCATCCTCAAGCCTCAGGATCGGTACCACTGCTCGAACCGGCGGCTGTTTCAGCATATGGAGGCCAGCGACAGGCTGATCGTGCACCTGCTGGAGGGGGACGTGGTGACCGGGACTGTGGACTGGCTCAGCCGCTGGGAGTTCGGGCTGAAGACCAAGAAGGGGCATGTGGTAACCATCTTCCGACACGCGATGATCGATTTAGAGGTGAAGTGAAAGCATGGGGTTGTTTAAAGGGTCGCTGACGGTCCGACGGTATCGGGTCCTTGGCGAGGTGCCGGAAGACTTCCGCGAGCGGTATCGGGAGAATCTGGAAGTCAACGCCTTCCATGAGCCGATGAGCGCCGCCCACGAGGGAGAGGTGGTCGGTTTCACGCTGATCCAGAATCTGCTGGACACGGATTTTTCGGACATGAACCGCTGGCTGTTCAACCATTACCTGGTGGCGGCGATGCGGATCGACAAGAAGGTGTTGCCGAGCAAGCTGTTCAACGCCCACCTGGAGCAGCGGGTCCAGATGTGGTGCGCCGAGCAGCGCCGGGAGCGGTGTCCATCGAAGATCAAGGCTGAGATCAAAGAGGCGCTGACCCAGGAGATGCTGCTCAAGACGCTTCCCCGGGTGCAGCACTATGAGTTCGCCTGGAACATCGTCGATGGCTGGGTGGCGTTCTTGAACCTGTCAGAAGGGGTCAATGACAAGTTCAGGACGTTGTTCCGGAACACGTTCGGTCTGGTGTTGGCGCCGCTGTCGCCGCTGGACTTGTTGGAGGGCCTCCCGGAGGTTGGCGCCCGGTTGGAGGCGCAGGGCATCAGCGACTATCGGCCGCCGGCCGGGTTGAGCATCACCGAAGGCGAAGAGGAGGGGGCATGAGCGACGCGACACCGGCGCTTCCGCACCTGTCGACGGAGTTTTTCATCTGGCTGTGGTACGCCTCGGAGCGAGATGGCGGCACGATGAACCTTCCTGAGAACGTCGGTGTGGTCGATGTCTGGGTAGAAGAGCGCCTCGCGTTTCGCGGCCTCGCCGAAGAAAAAGCACGAGCGGTGGTGACCGGTGAGAACACGGCGTCTTCGCTGGAAGCCCGGGCGGCGCTGGCGACGGGCAAGGTCGTCAGCCAGCTTCAGGTCCACCTCCGCCGCGAGGAGCGGGAGTATACCGCGACGTTGAAGGGGGTGAACCTGGATCTGGCGGGGGTGAAGCTTCCGCCGCATGCGGGGGAGGGTGAGGACGGCCTGTTGTATGAACGAATGTACCTGTACGAGGATCTGATGTTCATCATCCAGGGCTTGTACCGTCAGTTCTCGCGGGAGCGGACCCATGAGTCGTGGCCGCAGACGCTGGGGAGCATCCGGGAGTGGGTGGCGGGCGCGCCCGCCGATCGCATTCATGCGCCGGCGGTTGGGGCCCATGAGGAGTGAGTGCAGTTGAACGCAGGCTTGTGTTGACAGTGGGGCCTGTTGTCAATATGTGAGTTGAGGTCGAGACAAAACGCGCGCGTAGCTCAGCTGGATAGAGCGTTGGCCTCCGGAGCCAAAGGCCACAGGTTCGAATCCTGTCGCGCGCACTCCAACCCCACGATGATTATCGTGGGGTTTCTTCATCTGGGATTCTCGAAAACCGGCCTTGTTGTGAGCGGGGTCGGTTCCTGGATAAGAACCCCTTCACGGGTCCCAGCGCCATGCGCGTGGGTCTCCAGCATGGTAGGGATCATCTGGTGCGTCGAGGAGTGGAACACATGTCGAGGGACTGGACATCCAGCGACCTGGGGAAGGGAACTTGAAGGTTCGCTTCTGGGGGGTTCGGGGATCGATTCCGGTCCCGGGTCCGCACACGGCTCGATATGGGGGCAACAGCTCCTGTATTGAAGTGTGTGCCGATGAGGGGCCGCCGTTGATTCTGGATTGTGGGACCGGAGCCCGTCCGCTGGGGTGGGATCTGCTTCAGCGTCATGTGCCCCGGGTGGAAGTGTTGTTCACCCATTTCCATATGGATCACCTGTTTGGCTTCCCGTTCTTTGGTCCCATCTACTCACCGAACTGTGAGGTCACGGTGTGTGTTCCCGCTTACAGCGGTGTCGACGCACAAAGCAAGCTTGGACGGTACCTCAACGGCATCTACCATCCGCTTCGGATCCGGGACCTCGCGGCCCGGATTCATTTTGAGGGGGTTCGTCCGGGGCGCCCGTTTGAGCGGGGGCCCTACCGTGTCCAGGGCGTCAGCCTCAACCACCCTGGCGGCTCCTGCGGTTACCGCATCGAATGTGACGATCAGGTGGTGGTGTATCTCACGGATACGGCGCCGCTGTCACGGCCTGACGATGGGTTGACGGCGGGCAAGAAGCCGCCGGCGCCGGAAGCCCGTGTCCTCCGGGCCATCTCGGAGGCGGATCTCCTGATCATGGACACGATGTTCTCCTGGGAAGAGTACCTGGAGAAGATGACCTGGGGCCATGCCTACCCCGAGTACGCGGTTCGCATTGCGAAGGCTGCGGGGGTGAAGAAGGTCGCGTTGTTCCATCATGCCCCCGACGCGCATGATGATGCCCTGGACATTCTGGCTGAGAAGTGGGCGGGCCATGTCGAGCCGCTCGTCTTCCTGGCGAAGGAGGGCGAGACCGTGGATCTCGAGGGGTAGCGTCCTACATCGACGTCTCGGTGCTCAACAGCGCGCTCACCGGCTTCATCGTGGCCCTGATCTCGTTGTGGGCGGTGTATTTTTTCCACCGCCTCTGGCAACAGAGCCTGCGCGAAGACGCCGCAGACGCCATCGCTGCAGCCCGCGACCTTGGGCTCTCGCCGTGGGGGTCGACCTACTGGCCGCGCGTGGTGTTGGAGGGGAGCCTGGACGGCCGCGCGGTCCGTGTGGAGTGGCGGGGCGGTGTCCTGGGGGCCCGAAGCCGGGTCACCATCGACGGCCAGACCCAGCACCTGCCGCTGGTGGTCACCGCCGAGGCGTTGGTTGCAGCCGTGATGGTTCCATCTGAATCAGATCTGGCTGAATCAGATCCGGCTGAATCAGCCTGACGTACCGATCAGGGCCATCTCCCGGACGGTCTTTCGTTCGGCGATTTGTTTCTGGGAGTGGTTGCGCAGCCGGGTGAGGACGTCGTCGAGCCGCGCCGGCACGTAGTCGCCGGGTTGGAGGCGTGCGAGGACGAGCCCGGCCCGGGCTTCTTCTTGATACGCGGCGGCGTATTCGACCAGGGCGGCCATCCGCTGTCGTTCCAGGATGAGGGCGTCGCGGTGTCCCGCGAGCTGTTGGAGGTGCCCGGCGGCGGCGAGGCGGCGCTCACGGGTGAAGTCGTCGTCGCACTGTTCGGCTTCTTCGTAGATGCGGGCGATCCGGCTGTGCAGATCCATGTCGCTGATCTCGTCGATCTCACGATCCATCATCTGTAGCGACCACTGCAGCTTGTAGATCCATGCGGCGACTTCGCCGAGGCCGTCGCGGGTCTCAGGGTCGGGGGCCTGTGCGGCCAGCTCGCGATCCAGCCGCCACGCTTTGAGGCACGGGGGCTGGTAGTCGGGGCGCAAGGTGGCCTTGATGCGATGCGGGGAGGGGATCCGCTGGGCGGTGCGGTAGCGAAGGGCGGCGATGACCATGCCCTGACAGGCGAGCAAGCCGAACAGCGCGCCGTGGAGGGCTGCGTAGAGGGGTTCGACGGGCAAGCCGCCGAGCAGCCGGGTGGCCGCCCACCAGCCGAGTCCAGCGGTGGCCATGCCAGCCAGAGAGGTCTGGATGAGGCGCCAGCGGTCCAGCGGCGCTTTCTCCAGCCAGCTCAGCCCGGCGCCGAGCAAGGCACCGGCGGTGAGGACCTGCAGTCCACTGATGGCGGTCGAGGCAGAGATGGTCCCTGCCAGCCAGACCCCCGCCACCAGGGCGAGGGCGACCGGTCCGGCTTTGGAGAATTGCCGCGGGTAGCACGCGAGCACAGTGACCGCCAACGACACCGCCACCGCCATCGCGGGCTGGATGGTCGCCAGCCCGAGGAAGGTGAGGGCGCCGAAGACGCCCCCCTGCCATAGCGGCCAGCTGATCTGGCGGCGCATGAGGGTGCGGGTTGAGTCATCTGCGAATCGGTACCGCCCGACGACGGGCAGCCGTGGTTCAACGGCTGTAGACACGTGCTCGCTCCTTGGCCTTCTTGACTTGATAGACACCATCAGAAGGGGACGCCGATGAGAAATCATCCCGCTGCGCGTCGAACTCCGCGGCGATGGTCTCCAGCTCCGGGGCAGCGTAGCGGGCGGACATCTGCTTCAGCATGACCGCCCCCGCTTCCAGACGGGCTGCACCCCGCTCGGATTCACCCCGCTCCCACGCACGCGCGCCTTCATCGAGCAGCCGAGCGGCTGCCGCGGTCGCGGCCTCCACCCCGACGCGCGAGTTGATGGATCGTGCGGCGGCTTGAGCATCAGGAGTAATCTCAGCGACGAGTGAGGCCTGGGTAGTCCGACCCTCGCCCGCCTCCAGATCAACATACCCCAATTCCACACCCGCAACGGGAGCCTTTTTCACCGTCGAATCATCGATCCGGACCCGCGCGACGATCTTGCGGCTGGCGCCGCCATGAAGGTCGCCCAGAAAGACGCGGTAGCCATCTTTGTCGATCTCTGCATCGTAGCCATACACATCCAACAGCGTCACACCCGCCGGAAGCGTCACATCCACCACCGCCTCCCGGGCGACGATGGCGCTCATCTGGCTGAGCTCCTGTTGGAACATCTGTGCGAGCTGGCCGGGCTTGTCGATAAAGTGGTAGTTGCCGCCGCCGGCGTCGCTCATCGCCGCCAGCAGATCTTCGTTGTAGTCCAGCCCCAGCCCCAGGCCGCTGACGGTCACGCCCTGGCTGACCATCGACCCCGAGATCCGCGCCAGCTCATGGGGCTCGACCACGCCCAGGTTGGCCATCCCGTCGCTGAGCAGGACCACCCGCTTGACCCCCGACAGCGCCGGATCGCTCAGCAGCGCCTGCCCCTGGGTCAGCCCGTCATAGATGTTCGTCCCGCCACCAGGCTTGATCCCCTGGATTAAGCGCTGCATTCGGCTGGCCTGATCCGCGCTGCCGCTTCGGATCAAGACGTCCGCCCGGTCGTCAAAGGTTACCAGGGACAGGGTGTCGTCCGGCCCTAACTGCGCGGCGAGCTCTGCCGCGGCCATTCGGGCATGGGTGATCTTGCCCCGCCCGCCCATCGAGCCCGATGTGTCCATCACCACCGCGAGGTGGACCGGCGTCCGCGCGGCAGGTTCGGCGTCCTGGGCGTTGACTTCGATGACGATGAAGCGGTCTTCGCCGCTGTTCAGCAGCTGGGCGTCCTGGTCGAGCGCGACCGACAGGCTCAAGGTCCCCGCCTCAACCACAGGCGCCGGCTCGAGCACAGGCTCCGGCGTGGGGAGGACCGCCGGTGAAATGGCCGGTTCGATTGGGTAGAGCTGGTAAATTGAAGGGGCGACGACGGCTGCGAGAAATGCTCCGACGGCGAGTCCAGTGGTCAGCTGCCAACGCTGCATGCTTCCTCCAGGGGGTTCGCCGCGACTAAGAATGTCGCGGGCTGGTATCACAGCCCGACAACGATTTCGTAGGGATGTTCCTTACAGATCAACTCTACTTTTTTCTCTAAGTCCCCACTCGGCAAGTTGTTCCAATTCCTTATCCGAGTTGGGATGATTGTTTCCTACGATTGGTTATCACTGGCCACCCATCGAATAGAGAGGCGAGATGCGCAAAAAATTGACCGTCGTGTTGGCTGGCGGTGGAACCGGCGGCCATGTCTACCCGGCCCTCGCAATGGGCGCCGCGCTCGTCGACCGCGGCCATCGGCTCGTCTACTTCGGCGACGCAGACCGCCTCGAAGGCCGCGTCGCCCCCAAGCGCGGCGTCCCGTTCACCCCCATCCCCGCCCTGCAGTACCCACGCGCCGGGCTCGCCGCCAAGGTTCGCTTCGCCGCCGGACTCGCCCGCACCATCCTCGACAGCCGCGGCAAGCTCAAGGCCGCCGGCGCAGACCTCGTCCTCGGCGTCGGCGGTTACATCGCCGCGCCCCCCGTCCTCGCCGCCTGGACCCTCGGCATCCCTCGCGTCATCCACGAGTCCAACGTCACCCCCGGACTCGCCAATAAGCTCTGCGCGCGCGTCGCGAACCTCGTCATGATCACCTACCCGGAGACCGCCGGGCGCCTCCCGGGCAGCGCCCCCAGAGAGGTCGTCGGATCCCCCATCAACCCCAGGGTGCTCCAGGGCGATCGGCACACCGCCGCGAAACAACGGTATGGCCTCGACCCCGACAAGCCCACCCTCATGGTCGTCGGCGGATCCCTGGGCGCCGCGAAGATCAATGAGCTCACCCGTGCCGCGGTGCGCTCACCGAAGCGAGACGCGCAGATCATCTGGATCACCGGGCCCAGATACTACGATGAGATCAAGCAGTCCCTCGGTGAGGTGCCCGATGGCGTCGCGTTGGTCTCGTATGAAGATCGGATGGGCGACGCCTATGCCTGCGCTGACCTGGTCCTGTGCCGGGCGGGAAGCGCCACGCTCGCCGAGCTGACCGTCCTCGGCAAGCCCTCTGTCCTCATTCCGTCCCCCAACGTCACGGAGAACCACCAGGAAGGGAACGCCCGGGGCCTGGAGAGCGAAGGCGCTGCCAACGTCATCCTTGAGAAAGATCTCGTCATCGAAGACGCGGTCGCACAGATTCTGGCCCTCCTCCACGACCGCGACGCGCTCAAGGCCATGAGCGAGAACGCCAGGAAGCTCGGCCAACCCGACACCGCACAACAGGTCGCCGACCTCATCGAAGCTCGCTTCACCTGAGCTGCACCCTGCACCC
>JBCBLB010000135.1:0-16452 GCA_038520555.1 Myxococcota bacterium
GAGCGCTTCCGCGGGAGCATCGGCGTCGAGCGCCCGCCAGGCCTTTGCCGCGTCCAGTAGTCGATGCTGATCGTCCAGGGACTCGATGACCTCAATCACCTCATCGGCATCTTCGTCGGACAGCGCACCCGCCATCCCTTCTGGGGCGTTGGCCGAAGCCATGGTCAACATCAGCAGCGCGTCGCCATCGTCCGGCGTCAGCGCCAGGGCCTTGATTAGCGCGTTCACCGCTGCTCCGGGATGGTCTGACACCATCGCGCCCCGGGCGTCGTCCAGGTACACCGACGGCGGGCCGGGGATCTGCGGATGGCGACCCTGCCAGTCCTGGGCGAGCTGGAAGATGCGCTCATGGTCGGTGGGCCTGGTCAGGGCGAACCGCTTGGGGAAGCGTCCGTACCACGTGACCAGGCCGATGAAGATCACCACCGTGACCGTGACGATCAGCAGGATCCATGAGTTGTAGGTGGTCTCCGGGCGCATCCGTTGCGTCCGCTCGAAGCGCTTCTTCTCCGCTTCGTTCACTGCCTTCTCCTTGGTGCGTCACCGACCTCGACCCAGACCAGCCAGAGCCCATGGGCCGGAGCGGTCTGGCCCGCTGCGGTCCGATCGGCGGCTGTCAGGATCGTGCTCACCGAGGACACCGTGGCTCGTCCCCGTCCAACGTCTACTAGCGTACCCACCATGATGCGCACTTGATGTCTCAAAAAGCCATTGCCGACAAACTCCAGGTGAACCTCATCATCGACCTGCTGGACACGCGCAGATTCCAGAGTTCGATCGGGATGTTTCGCCGAGCACCCAGACGCCTGGAAGCTGCTGAAGTCATGGCTGCCCATCAGGCGACGGGCGGCGTCCGCCATGGCGGCGACGTCGAGCCGATACCGAAGATGCCAGACCCTGCCCTGGCGATGGGGGCATCGAACTGGCCGAGACAGGATCCGGTACCGATACAGCTTCCGCCGGGTCCATCGCCGGGCGTCGAACCCATCGGGCGCCCGCTCTGCATGGAGGCAGACAATCTGTTGGGGGAGGTTGGCGTTCAGCCCACGGACCACGGCGTCCGGTTCACGGCGGATGGTGGTCTCGAAGGAGGCGATCTGGGCGATGGCGTGGACGCCGGTGTCGGTTCGCCCGGAAGCGGTCACCGTCACCGCCTGTCCGCCGAGGATACGGGAGAGGGCGTCTTCAACGGCCTGTTGGATGGTCAGGCCTTGCGGCTGGCGCTGCCAACCAAGGAAGCCCGCCCCATCCCAGGCGAGCGTCAGCTTCCATCGCTGAGCAGAAGCGTCCAACCGGCTCAGAGGAAGTCGAAGCGCAGGCCAAAGATGACCGTGCTGCCGCTGAAGTCGAGGCCCTGTTCGTTGCTCTCCCGGACGCCGAAGCCCAGGTTTTCCAGCGCAGACCCGCCGATGTTGTTCTCACGGAATTCGATGGTCAGGTACGAGTCCCGGATCCCAGTCCGTGAGCGGAGGACGCTGGCCTGATCCGGTTCGAAGTTATCGAGCAGGATCTGCCCGCCGGCCGCCCAGTGCCAGCCGTACTTGCCCCCCCCGAGCGAGTCACCGGAGACCAGGCGGAAGTCCTCGTCATAGCTCTCTCGCCACACCCAGTAATCCAAGCCGACGCTGCCGTAGACGACGACCGGCCACCACTCGAGGGCGTCGATGGTGTCCAGGTCCAGCCGAGCGGTGCCCGACACCGAGAACGGCAGGATGGTCAGCCGAACCTCTTCTGCAGAGGCGGTCCCATCGGCCGTGGTCAGGACACCGCGGCTGCGCACGAACCCGGTCCCAAAGTCCAGGCCGAGGACGTGCCGGAGCGACACCCCCTGGGTCAGGAAGATCGACAGGTTGCCCGATTCACCGTAGACGGTCTGGAGCTCGTCGTTGTCGAAGCTGACGGTGCCAAAGTCGATAGAACCGGAGCGCTCGATCCACTTGCGCTCAGTCTCCTGTTCAACCAGGTCAATCGGTTCGCCGATGGCCTGCGCGCTCGCGTCGAGCGGAACCGCGAGCCCACCGAGGGCGAGGAGCCCGACCGCAGCGGCGCGGCGACGGCGACGCCCGGCGACCATCAACCCGGCGAGACCACTCAGCATCAGCGACCCGGCCAGCGAGGTCCCACAGAATCCGCCGGTCTCACCGGCCAGCTCGGCTGCGCTGAAGACCTCATCCGGTGTCACGGAATGCACTGCGCTCATCGCCCCCTCCAGGTTCCCTTCGTCGACCGCTCTCACAGCCACATAATATGTTGTTCCGTTGGTTACACCATCGATCGTGACCGTCTGATCGACGCCCGGCGACGCGTCCACCTGTATCGGTGTGGTGATCTCGTTCAACTCATCGCAGACAATGGCGCCCACATCGACGGCGGTGTCTTCCGTCGAGCCATCCTCATCGGTGCAGAATTCCGGGCCGCCAGAGCTGAACTCTGAGCGGGTGAACGCATTGACCGAGACATAGACGTCGTAGCCTGCGAGGTCGTCGTCATCCACCGCCGGGATATCCACGATGATCTTCCCGTCACCAAACCCGACATCGTTCGCAGTCAGCTGCACCTGCCCGGGCGGGTTGTCGACCAGTGACTCATAGGCGTCGTGCCCTTCCCGTCCCTGATCGTCGGTGACATCGATCCAGAACTGGTTGAGCCCTTCGCTCAAGTCGTCGTCTTGGAGTTCGACGCTCGCCGTCGCGGTCTGGCCGGCTTCGATCTCCCCCGAAGCCGCAATTTCACCGTTCTCACCGCCGATGCGCAGGTTCCAGGAGCCGGCGGTATCCGACGTAAAGTCCAGACTCAACGTGTCGCCGACAGCGACGCTGGCGAAATCCCCAGAATCCGTGGTGATCTCAACCCAGGGACGATCGGTGAGGACCATGACCTGCCCGCCCAGGGTGCTGGCCATCACATAGCCATCGATCGAGGTCATTTCATTGGGGTCGCCGTCTGCGTCATCGTAGGCAAACGAGTCGGTCAACCCCGCCACGACGGAGTTCCCGTTCAAGTCATACAGCAGAAACGTGTCATTATCCGCGTCAGAGACCACCAGACCGGTGTTCGATTCGAAACTCCCCGTGGCGGTCACGTTGTCCATGTTCTCAAGGTCGTTGAGAGCCACCTGAACGTTGAGGGCGTTGGTCAGGGTGTACAGCCCCCCATCACCGCAGGCCATCAACACGAAGGCGTTATAAACCGCGATGTCTTCGCATTCCCCACCCAGCCTCACCGCGGGCGCCGTCACCGCGCCGCTGGTGACGGAGAGCTGAGACACGTTGTCAGCGGAGTGCAAGACGTTGATCTGGTTGGTGTTCTCGTTCACCGCAGCGTCTGTGAACGCGCTGGTGATGTTGAGGATGGGGAAGGACCCATCTGAATCCACCGCGAGGCTGTCCGGATCGATCGAGTGGAGCGCGTTGCTGTTGCCATCGGAGTCTGCCGCGAGCGCATAGATGGTCTCATTAAGCAGATGGATCGCGTGGATCTCACCCTCTGCGATATCGACGAACCGCTCCGTGGTGCCCTCGCCGCTGGTGTCCCCGTCGTCGCCGGTATCTGTGCCCGTCGCGTCGTCATCGGTCGTCTCCGTGTCGATGCCCCAGCTTCCGGTCGCCGTCGCGTACGACATGATACCGATGGTGCTGTCGGAGCAGCCGACGAAGGCGAAGAGCTGGCTGGAGCTGTCCTCATAGAAGGCCACAGCGGTGGGGTCGGCGGTGCCACAGACGCTGGCGTTGTCGTCCTGGATCTCCCAGGTGGCGAGGTTGAGGAAGCTCACCGCCCCGCTCGCCTCGATCAGACCGACCCATTCTTCATCGACGCTCAAGGCAATCTCGGAGATCCCGGTGCTGCCAGAGTCAATGACGGTCGCGACCCGATCGGGTGTGGCGTGCGCGTCCGCGGAAAACAAAACGGAGAGGAGGCTGATTGGAGTCATCATGCGATTGGGTTTAGCAAGAAGCGATCCACCATGGTTCCGCCCCCGACAGACGACAAGGCTGACATCCTGTCAAGAGCCCACTTCCACACCCTCAATGACCTGTCAGTTTGACAACATCACAGCTGACCGTCTTCCCAGAGCAGCTCTGCGATTCGAATGGCGTTCGCCGTCGCACCAGCCCGCAGGTTGTCGAGCGCCGCCCACAGGTGCACTCCCCTTCCCAAAGGATCCATGCGCAAACGCCCGACGAACACATGTGGCCGACCCGCCAGACGCCGCGGCCCCGGCACCGGATCACCGAGCCGGAGGGTGTCGGCTTCGCTCAGAAAGTGCTCGACTTCCTTGAGGGGCGGCGCAGGCTCCATCTGGACGAACAGCGACAACCCGATTCCCACGAACAGCGGCACCATCACCGCGGTCAAGGCGATGCGCTCCGGACGAAGATGAACCAGCCGCCCGGTCTCTACGGCCAGCCGCCGCTCCACGCCGGTCCAGCCGTCCGTCAGAGCCCCCAACTGGGCGTTCAGGTCGAAGGCCATCCCCGAGGGAAAGACCACCCGTGGAGGCTCACCGCCGCTGAACAACGAGATGACCTGTTGGCTCAGCTCTTCCGATCCGGCTTTTCCAGCGAGCCCTGCCGACATCATCACCGTCCCCTGGCAGCCCACCGCGCCCATCCGAACCAACGGCGCGAGCACCGTCGCAAGGCCCACCGCGGGGCCAGCCGGAGAGCTGACCATCCGGGTCTCGACAAACGCTTCCAGCGGGCGCGTGCTCACAGAGGGCACGACCAGCGGCACCTGTCCGGCGAGGGCGCCGCCGATCTCGATGGTTGCGATGCCCGTGTCTGCCACCTCAACCGCGTGCTTTCGGGCGACGTCCGGGGGCGCCGCGAAGAAAATCAGGTGCACCCCCTCCAACAGGGCGCTCGTTGACAAATCGTCGGGCATCAGATGAACCCGAACGGGCTTGCCGTCGACTTCAACTTCCAGATCCTTGTTGGTTCGACTGGCGATCAGTCGGTATTCAATGATGGGAAGACGGCTCTCGGGCAGAGCATCGAGCAGATCTTTGCCCACGGCGCCTGTCGCACCGATCACTGCGATTCGGAGTCCCTCACTCACGCTCACCTCCGAGGTTGCTCGAGGGGGGTTGGGGCTTGCCGACGGTTCTGCCAATGTCCTGCGGCACTCTGGCGTCGGGCGCGCGAAGGTACCGAAGGGCGATCGCCCCTGCATCCATCGCCTGCCCCCGCAACCGCGCACCCAGACGGGCGACTTCGTCAGCCGGGCAGCGATCCGCGTCTGGGCTCACCAGACCGCCCGCCGCCCGTATCTCTTCCCGAAATGTAATCGCGCCTTCCCCGACGGCAACGAACGGCGCATCGGGGAGAATGTCTCGAAGCACGGCGTCCGCTTCTTCACCGATGAGGTCTGGCACGTCGGGGATGGCATTGTATACCCCGGCATAGACCTTCCCCTTTCGCGCATCCAGAACCGCGAACGTGCGTCCGTCCCGAGCCATCATCGCACGGGCTGCGAGGGAGGAGACGGCGACCACAGGCAGTGCCCGAGCGAAGGCCACCCCAAGGGCCGCGGAGACCCCGACCCGCAAGCCGGTGAACGCCCCGGGCCCCACACTCACCGCAATGAGGTCGATCCCACCGGCCGCTTCCGCATCCGCTGCCTTGAGCAGTTCCGCGATGGCAGGCAGCAGCACGCGGTCCGCCTTTCGGGTCACCCGTTGCGACCAGGTCTGCACGCCGTTGGGGCTCACCCATGCGGCGCCAACCACCGGACCGGCGGTGTCAATTCCAAGAACCCCCACCGGATCAGCCTTCGAACAAACGGTGGATGTCGAAGACCAGAACCATCATCATCAGCGCCACCAAAAACAAGACGCCGAGCTGCTGGGCCCGCTCACGGAGGGTGTGAGACACCGGGCGGCCGCGGATCGCTTCCATCAAGAAGAACAAAATCTGGCCACCGTCAAGCACAGGCACAGGCACCAGGTTGACGATCCCCAGCGAAATCGACAGCAGCGCCATCAGCCGCGCCCAGCTGAACACCCCCTTCTCCGCTGCGGTGCTCGCCTGGCGGACGATCTCCACCGGACCGCCCAGGCTCTTGTCGACCGCGGCTTCACCGGTGATCAGCTGGCCGAGGCGCGTCACGATGAGCCCAGAGACCTGGATGGTCTCCTCGGTCGCCCGGCGGACAGCGACGCCGAAGGGGTAGTACTGCCGAATGCTCGGCCCCTCAACCCAGTCCCCACCCCGGACCGTGCCCAGGATCGGTCGATAGTAGTACTCACCGGTCAGGTTGGTGTCCCGAATGACCTTGGGCGTGATCTCCAGCGTGACCAGCCCTCCATCGCGGATCAATTCAACCGTCATGGGGCGGGCGGTGGCGTCGGCCCCTTCCCCTTGCATCGTCGCAGCGACCGTGCTGGTCACATCGGTCCAATCTGCAATCGGCACCCCATCCAGCCGGAAGTAGCGATCCCCGTCCAGGATGCCGTTCTCCAAGGCCGGTGTGGGCGGCGGCGCCGGACCAGGCCGACACCCCGAAAACACCTCGATCCCAGCATCCTGAGCCGTCTCCCCGACGTTGGCCACGAAAATGGTCGCCGGAAGAAGACCCCAATCCTGCGCAGGGCTGTCGATCACCCCATTGGTGTGCGGTCGCCAGTCCGATCGAACCAGCTCGACCGTTCGCTTCCGCGCATTGGCGGACTGAACCGTGAGCGTCGCGGTATCCCCAACCGCGGAGAGGGCCTCTTCCAACGCGAGGAAATCAGCGACGTCGGCGCCGTTGACTTCAAGCACGAGATCGCCGGTCTGCACGCCGGCAGCACCAGCGGGGGAGGCGGGATCGTCAACGCCGACGATGCTCGCCGGCCGGAGGAATGAGATCCCGATGGAGCCCGCATCGTCCGGCTCCAGGGTGACCGAAAGCGGGATGCGCGCTTCTTCACGCTCAATGACGATGGTGTGGGTCCCAAGCCCGAGGGCCGACAGCGCAGCCCCCATCCCTCGCCAGGTGCTCACGGCCTGTCCATCGATCTCAACCAGCGTATCCCCAGCCTGCATCCCGGCTTCCTGCGCCGGGCTGCCCTGACTCAGCGAGCCCACCACCGGGGCCGGCTGAGGCTCACCCGCCATAAACAGGGTGGTGAATACGACGATCGGAAGGACGAGGTTCATCGCCGGCCCGGCGGCGATGATCAAGAACCGCTGCCAGACCGGACGCCGCATGAACGCCCGCGACGGATCATCGAGCAGGTCGTCGTCCTCGTCCCCGTAGCCGAACGGATCGGCGCCGGCCATCAAGACATAGCCGCCGAAGGGAAGCAACGAGATCCGATAGTCGGTGCCGTTGTGGACGAACCCGACCACCCGCTGCCCATAGCCAAGAGAGAAGATCTTGACGTGGACACCGCACATCTTGGCGACGATATAGTGGCCGAACTCATGGATGAAGACCAGGATCGCGATCAGCGCAACGGCGGCCAGGATGTTCAACGCTTCCTCCACAGGGATCGAAAAAAAGGCCCAAACTGGGTGATCACATGGGGCGCCATCGATCCAAACGCGTTGAAGTACCCCTAACCGTCCTTGGCCTGCGCAACCTCCTGTCGGCGCTTCTCGAACATCAAGATGCCTGCCGTGACGCTGACGTTCAGCGACTCCAGGTTCGACATCAAGGGGACACCGACAATCACATCACACTTCTTTCGCACCGTATGGGTCAGCCCTTTGTTCTCACCGCCGAGCACGATCGCCAGCGGGCCAACCATCGGAACCGTCCAATAGGGGGCGCCGTCCATGTCGGCGCCGATGATCGGTACTCCCGCCCGCTTCAGCGTGACCAGCGACGAGGAGATCCCCTCCCGGATCACCGGCACCTCTTCCGCGCCACCCATGGCGACCCGCTGGACGACGGGGGTGACGCCCTTGCCCCGCTTGACCGGCACGACGACGGCGTGCGCACCGGCGCCCATGGCGCTTCGCAGAATCGCCCCCAGGTTGTGCTCATAGTTCAGCTCATCACCGAGGACGAAGAAGGGATACTCGCCATCATTGAACACCGCATCGAGCCGGGACTGAACGGTGTACGCCGGCAACGGCGCGGCCAGGGCGATGACGCCATTGTGGACGCCGGTGGCGCTCATCTTATCGAGGTGCTGGCGGGAGACCCGCCTCAGCGGAACGTTGTGCTGTGCGATCAGCTCCATGAGCTGGGCGATCTTGGGATTCCGCTTCGCCCGCTCATCGAGGAACACCCGATGCACCCGCCGCCGCTGCCGGCGGAGGGCTTCGATCACGACGTTCCGCCCTTCGAGCTGATCTTCACGCATCACAGCAACCGGGTCGCCAGCTCAGCCAGCTCGGAACGCTCGCCCTTACACAGGGTGACATGCCCGGCGATCGGCGAATCTTTGAACCGCTCCACCACATGGCTCAGCCCGTTCGACGTCGCGTCGACATAGGGGTTGTCGATCTGGTAGGGATCCCCGGTGAGAACGATCTTCGTGTTGTGGCCCGCGCGGCTGATGACCGTCTTCACCTCGTGGGGGGTGAGGTTCTGCGCCTCATCGACCAGCATAAACTGACGCGGCATCGAGCGGCCGCGAATATACGTCAGCGGTTCGACCTGGATCATGCCCCGATCGATGAGATACTGGTAGTTGCTCTGTCCTCCGCGGCGATGGGCGTTGTCATCATCCTCACCGCCAAACAAAAACTCCAGGTTGTCGAAGATCGGCTTCATCCAGGGGTTGAGCTTCTCCGAGACGTCTCCAGGCAGAAAGCCCAGATCCCGACCCAGCGGGAAGATCGGACGTGAGACCACCAGGCGGCGATAGCGGGCGTCTTCGACCACGCGCTTCAGACCCGCAGCGATGGCCATCAGGGTCTTCCCGGTCCCCGCGACGCCCATCAGGGTGACGACCTGAATCCGATCGTCGAGCAGGAGATCAAGGGCGAACAGCTGCTCTTTGTTTCGGGCGTGGATGTTCCAGACCGCTTCCTTCCGGCGGCCGACCAGACGCAGCCGATCTTCCCACGGATCGAAGCGGGCGAGCGCGGAGTGGCTGGGCTGATCGGGGTTCTTGAGGACCACGAACTGGTGCGGGCGGAGCACTTCTCGCTGGAGGTCGCTCAGCTCCATGGCGCCCGAAGCGTACAGCTCGCTGATCCGGTCGCCGGGCTCGACCTGCTCAAGGACCCCCGAGTAGGCTTCGTCCACTTCGATATGGCAGTGCTCGTAGTCTTCTGCGCAGATACCCAGCGCGTCAGCCTTGATGCGCATGTTCGTGTCTCGGGTCACAAACACGACGTTCTGCCGATCTTTCTTGTCGGCCAGCTCTTTGACCGTTCGGAGGATGTGGTTGTCGTTGGTGTGGCCGCCGAAGCCCGCGGGGAGCTGGGTCTGCTCCGAGGGCATCGCCACCCGGAGCACCCCGCCTTCTTCCAATGAGACCCCCCGGGCCAGGGAGTTCCCGTCCCGGCGGAGTTCATCGATCTTGCGGCTCACCCAGCGGGCGTTCCGGCCGGTCTCGTTGAGATCCTTCTTGAACCGATCGATCTCTTCGATCACGGTGATGGGGATGACCAGATCGTTGTCCTTGAAGACCGACAGGGCGTTCGGATCGTAGAGCAGGACGTTGGTATCGAGAATATACGTACGGCGCTGCCGCACCTCGCCTGGGGTGAGCTCGTCGTTCATCGGTGTCCGGGGAGGAAGGAGTGGAAGAAAAACCACCGCCCCGTGGACGGGAGAGACTACGGGATGGTGATGGTGAAGGACCGGCTGCCGCCGGAGGGAGAGTCGGAGGCGCGGCGGGCGTATACGACATCAGGCTTCTTCATCACGACCGTTCCCGAGTCGTTCGAGCCCTTGCCCATGTAGATCATGAGGTCCCCGCCGCCGGGGGCGCTGCCGGGCAGCGCGTTGATGACGACATTGTTTCTGCCCCGCTTGAGATACGGAGCCAGGTCGAGGATGACCTGTTCGTCGCCGGATGAGATGAGCTTGGTCCGCTGGTCGTTGACCAGCACTTCGATCTTATGGCCCGAAGAGTTGTTGTCCTGGGTCACCAGCCAATACACCCCGTCTTCGATCGGGTCCTGCTCGACCTGACCTTCCGGATTGCTGACCGCGATCTTATAGCGGGGCGCGTCGATACGAATGTCGCCGTTTTCGTCGACCTTCATGTTCACTTCGACGAATTCTTTGCCCAGGATGGCCTGCGGCGGAACCTCAATGCCGTTGATATACAGCTTTCCGGCCGCGTTCGCCGTGGTGGTCGTCGCCAGCAGGCCCAGCGAGACACCGATGATCCAGGAACGCATTACCCCTCCAGAGTTTGGTTCAGCTGGATTTTCATGAGCTTGCTGACCTTGAAGACCGGCAGCCGCTTCGGCGGCACCTGAATCCGCTCCAGCGTGCGTGGGTTGCGGCCGATGTAGGCCGGATAATCTCGAACTTTGAAGCTCCCGAAACCGCGAAATTCGATGCGGCCACCTTCGCAGAGCGTCTCTTTCATCTGCTCAAAGAAGGTGTGCACCACTTCCTCCGCGATCTGGCGGGGAATCCCCCTGCGTTCTGCCAGCGCATCGATCAGCTCGGATTTGGTCATCCCAGAAAGAACCCAGCTTTGTTGAAGTCAGTATAGAACATCGTGGGCCGCGCCATGACAAGCGCGGCCCACCAAAAAACACCCGTGACGTGTCAAGATTCCACGGCACCCTCAGATCGAATCACCCCGAGGAGACTGTCGTGCCCGGCGTCGTCGCTCAGTCTGCGTCATCTCGCCGACCTCACCGTCTTCGCCGTCTTCTTCGTCCGGGTCGTCGCTCGTCAGCGGCGCAAAGAGCTTCTCCAGATACGGCCGAAGGTCCTGCATCACCAGAATCGTCGGACTCGCCACGAAGATCGTCGAATAGGTCCCCACGAACACACCCAGCAGGATCGCCAACGCGAACGTCTCGATCACCGGTCCGCCGAAGATCAAGAACGCCATCATCCCCAGCGCCGTGGTCGTGCTCGTCGCCAGGGTTCGGCTCATCGTCTCGTTGATCGAGTCATTGATAAGCTGCGCCATATCTTTTCGCCGGTACCGTGTCATGTTCTCGCGGATCCGATCGTAGATGACGATCGTGTCGTTGAGCGAGTACCCGATGATCGTCAGCATCGCCCCGATCATCGGCAGGTTGAACTCATGCTGTGTGATGACGAACACACCCGCGACCAGCGTGACATCGTGGAACAGCGCCAGCACCGCGCCCGGCGCGAACGAAAGATCGAAGCGGAACGCCACATAGACCAGGATAAGCCCCAGCGTGCTCGCGATGGCGATGAAGCCCTGACGGCGAAGCTCGCTGCCCACCTTCGGACCCACCGAATCCGTCGACAGCACCCGGAACTCCCGGCCCCCCATCGCATCACGGATGCTGTCCGTGATCTTCGAAGACAGCGCCGGAAGGTCGACATAGAAGGTGTTGTCGTCGGGCGCCTGGCGCACCGCCGCGCCATCCAGCGCCGACAGGGTGTTCTTGATGTCGTCGAGGGGGACCGTATCGCCAGCGTATTGGATGGTCAGCTTGTTGCTGACCTCTGCGACGAATTTGGAGTCGAGGATCCAACCGTCTCCATACTTCGCCTTCAGGGTGTCCTCCACCTCTGACTGCACACCGGCGGTGCCGAAGCGAGGATCCTGAATCCGAACCGAGAAGCGGTTCTCATCGACGCCGCCGAGCTGCTGGACCGCGTCGGCGGCGATGCCCAGGCTGTCCAGGGCGTCGCGAACCTCACCGATCTCTACCTGCTCTTCGAGCGGAACCGCATCCTTCGGCGACGCCGCACCGGGCGCGACGAACTGGATCTGGATCTCGTTGCCGCCGGTGAAGTCGATGCCCCAGTTCGGACCCACGAAAGCGAACAGAAGGATGCTGAGCACCACGAAGAACGACGACCCCATGGCCGCCACACGACGCCAGCCGACGAAGTCAAACTTGGTTCCAGGTTTCAATATCTGCATTTCTGCGTCCTTCTCTCAGATCGACAGGCGGGTCGCGGTCTTCCGCGTCAGGAAGTCCATCAGCGTCCGTGACAGGAAGATGCCGGTGAACAGGGTGGTCACGATCCCGATCATCAGGGTGACCGCGAAGCCCTTGATGGGGCCTGTGCCGTAGGTGTACAGGACCACGCCAGCGATGAACGTCGTGATGTTCGCATCCAACACCGCCAGCAGGGCCTTGTCGAACCCGGTCCCGACCGCGCTCCGCGCGTTCTTGCCGAGCCGAAGTTCTTCTCGAATCCGCTCGTAGATGATGATGTTGCAGTCCACCGCCATCCCGATCGTCAGCGCGATCCCAGCGATGCCCGGAAGCGTCAGCGTCGCACCGGCACCGGCGAGGAGCGCGAACACCAGAAGAACGTTGCTCATCAGCGCCACCACCGAGACCAACCCGGCGGTGCGGTAGTAGATCACCATAAACAGCAGAACCAGACCGAAGCCTATCAGCGTCGCCTCCTGCCCCTGCTCGATCGCGTCCTCGCCAAGGCTGGCGCCGACCTGACGAATCTCACCGATGGTCACCGGCGCCGGCAGCGCGCCGGTCCGAAGGACCAGCGACAGAACGCTCGCCTCCTGAAGGGCCATCTGATAGTCGCCCACGCCGCTCTCGATGCTCGCCCGGCCACCACCGATCCGTTCCCGAATCACCGGCGCAGACTGAACCTTGTCATCGAGCACGATGGCGAACCGACGGCCGACGTTCTGGCCGGTGATGTCCGCGAAGATCTTGCCGCCGCGCGGCTTGAACTCCAGGGCGGTGTACGGCTGGTTGTACTGGTCCATCGACACCGACGCATCGTTGATGTCGTCACCGGTCAGGATGATGTCCTCTTTGAGGACATAGAACGCATCCGGGTTACGAACGTCCTTTCCAGTCTCCGGATCCTTGACGTACTCCCACATCAGGATCGTCTTGTCCGGGATGGCGCCCTTCTTCTGAAGGTATTCAGAGAGGTACTCGTCATCTACGAAGACCTCAGGGGCCAACGTCTCTTCCGCGCTCAGGATGTCCTGAAGAAGATCCTGATCCTTCTTCATCGCGTCCTCATCCACCAGCAGGAATTCGAGGACCGCGGCCTGTCCGATGGCCTGGATGGCCGTCTTGGGGTCTTCGATGCCCGGCAGCTGAATGTTGATGCGGCTGCCGCCCTTCAAGACGATGGAGGGCTCTTTCACGCCGGTCTCATCGATGCGGCTCCGGAGCGTCTCCAGGGCCTGCTCGATGGCGCGCTCCTTGATGTACTCGACCTGCTCGTCGGTCATCCGGAAGGCGTGGTAGCTCTTGTCGTCGAAGAGGCGGTCGCTGTCATAGGCGTAGTCGGTGTACTTCTTGCCCATGAACGCCGTGATCTCGCCGAGCGAGGGGTCACCGGTCGCCTCGATGAGGAGCGTCGGCTCGCCGCGGGCGCGGCGAACGTCGCCGAGGAACAGCCCATCGTTCTGGGCCGTCTCGACCATGGGCTTGATGTCCCGCTGGACGCTGCTGATGACGGCTTCGTCGACTTCGACCTGGAGGGTCAGGTCGATGCCGCCCTGAAGGTCGAGGCCCAAACTCAGCTGTGCGTCCGGGAGGAGCGCGTTGTACCAGGGGCCTTCTTCTTCGGCGTCTTCGCCCTCTTCACCCTGCGCGACCTGCGGGGTCTCTGCCTGTTGGGCGGCCTGCTCGTTTCGCTCCGCAGCGGACGGCGCCATGTAGGAGGGGATGAGCATCCACACCCCCCACAGCAGCGTCAGGATAATAATGATGATTCGGGTCCACCAGGATCCGGACATGTTCAGGGGCTCCTCTAAAGAGACTACTTCTTGTCGTCTGCGCCCGGCTTGCGACGGATGGCTGACTTGTCGACGGTGATGCGGACTTTCTCAGCGATGGTGAGCACCACCACGTCTGCCTGCACTTCGTACACTTCCCCGTGCACGCCGCTCTGGGTCACCACCTTGTCACCCTTCTGCAAGCTGGCAAGCAGTTGTTGGTGTTCTCTCTGTTCTTTTTGCTGGGGGCGGATCAGAAGAAAGTAGAAGATCGCCACGATGGCCAGCAGCATCGGGAGGGTGTCCAGGATGCCTGGCTGGCGCGCGACCGGACCGGCCGCCGGCGCTGCATCCGCAGCGACCAGGGTATGCGTCTCGAGGGTGTCCATGACTGTGATCTCCTATGGGACGGGCGCTGCCCAGACCGTGACGTCTTCTCGCAGGGCCGCCACTGCCGCCTCTCCTTCGACAATGGCCTGTCGAACACGCGCCATTAACGTCTGGTAGAGGTGCAGGTTGTGAAAGGTCAGCAACCGCGACGCCAGGATCTCCTTGGAGACGAACAGGTGCCGCAAGTACGCACGCGAGAAGGATTGACACGTGTAACACGTGCAGCCCTCATCCAACGGCGACGGGTCATCACGGTATCGGGCATGCTTGATGTTCAGCACCCCGCGTGTCGTAAAAACCTTCCCTGTACGCCCGCTTCGCGTCGGGAGCACACAGTCAAACAGATCCACGCCCCGCATCACCGCGTCCACCAGATCCAGCGGATACCCCACACCCATCAGGTATCGCGCCTTATCGACCGGAAGATGCGGCGTCGTCACCTCAACCATTTCCAACATCTTCTCCCGAGGCTCACCCACACTCACCCCACCCACCGCATACGCGTCCAGGTCGAGCTCCACGATCTCCTGGGCGTGTGCAGCCCGCAGATCCGGGTAGAATCCCCCCTGCACGATGCCAAGCAGCGCCGTCGTCTCTGGCTTTGTTCGGGCCGCCATACACCGCTTCAACCATCGGGTGGTCCGTTCCGTACTGTTGCCGACCCGATCACGGTCTGCAGGCCACTCGATGCACTCATCGAACGCCATCGCGAGGTCCACACCGAGCGCTTCCTGAATCTCTACACAGACCTCGGGAGACATAAACCGATACTGACCATCAAGCGGCGCGCGAAACCGAGCGCCCTCTTCCGTCACTTTGACGAAGTCTTTGAGGCTGAAGATCTGGAAGCCGCCGGAGTCAGTGAGGATCGGCCCGTCGTATCCCATGAACCGATGAAGTCCGCCGAGCGCCTCGATCTGACGGTGCCCGGGGCGGACCCACAGGTGCATCGCGTTGGAGAGAATGATGCTCGCGCCAAGCTCTTTGAGGTCCCGAGGCGTCATCCCCTTCACCGTCGCATAGGTCCCCACCGGCATGAAGCAAGGCGTCTTCGCCGGGCCATGCGGTGTCATCAACGTCCCTGCCCGCGCCCGCCCAGCGGTCGCTTCGACAGTCATGGTCAACGGGCTCATGAGCGCTCCGGTGAGATCAGCATCGCGTCCCCATAGCTGTAGAAGCGATACGCCGCCGCTACCGCATGCCGATACGCGCCCATCATCCGCTCGTAGCCGCCGAAGGCGCAGATCAGCATCAGCAGCGAGCTCTTCGGCAGGTGGAAGTTGGTCCACAACATATCGACGACTTGAAACGCATAGCCGGGACGAATGAACAGCCGCGTCTCACCCGGTCCAGCGACAACCCGACCATCCCCGATCGCGGCGCTCTCCAGACACCGGGTGGTCGTCGTCCCCACCGCAATCACCCGACCACCACGATCCCGGGTCCGGTCGACGGCCTGCGCCACGGTCTCATCGATGGCGTACCGTTCTGCATGAAGCTCACCCCGGTCCAAATCACCGGGGCGGAGGTTCCGAAACGTCCCCGCCCCGACAAACAGGGTGATCGCCGCGATCTCGATCCCGCGTGCCCGCAGACGATCCAACAAAGCGTCGGTCAGATGGAGCCCTGCGGTGGGCGCAGCGACCGCTCCAGGTTGTGAGGCGAAGACCGTCTGATACCGCTCATCATCCATCTCCTCTGCGTCCCGGCCGAAGTAGGGGGGAAGCGGCAGGGCGCCGACGGCGTCCATGACGCGCATCGGATCGGGCTGGACAATGATCTGCCACGAGCCATCGTCGCGCTTCTCGACCAGCTGAATCGACGCATCAGAGAGGGCGTCGATGTCGAGGATCTCGCCGGGTTTCAGACGGCGGGAGGGCTTGAGCATCGCAGGCAGGGTGCCGTCCGCGTCGGGGAGATGGCGCAGAAGCAGGACTTCCACCGCACCACCGGATTTTCGGCGGGCAGCGAGCCGCGCAGAGAGGACCCGGGCATTGTTGACGACGAGGAGATCGCCGGCAGAGAGGAGATCGGGGAGATCGGTGACGAGGCGATCGGCGGGCTCGTCGCGCAGGTCGAGCAACCGCCCACCGTCGCGATCCTTCGGCGGGTACCGCGCGATAAGGTGGTCGGGTAGCGAGTAATCGAAGGGCAACAGCCGCGGATCGTCGGCGCCGTGCGTCAACGCGGTCTCCGGTCACGAGGGGGCCACCCCCCTTATCCCCCTCACTCGCCGATGTCTGCCCATGCCGCTATAGGGAGGACTCCACTGATCTTCTGGGAACGAGCCCGAC
>JBCBLB010000846.1:0-3675 GCA_038520555.1 Myxococcota bacterium
ATACTCCAGCCACGCTTCCCGCTTCTGGTGGTCGCGGATCGACTGGAGCGCGATCAGTGTGCCGCGCATGAAGTACCCTCCTTCCGTTGATCTGCTGTCTACATCGGATCTCAAGCGGATGGCCTTGAGCCTGACCGGGGACGGTTTGTCCCCCGCCCGGGCTTCACGGTCGCTTCCCCAGCGAACGCCTGCATCTTCGCGATCGTCTCGTCGAAGACCGCCCGCTCGCTCATGTCCTGGCGAAGGAACCCATCGAGCTTCGACTTCAACGCCATCGCGACATCCACCTTGGCATCGCTGCCACGACGATATGCGCCCAGCCGGATGATCTCTTCGTTCTCCCGCCAGGTGGCCAGAAGATCGCGCATCGTTGAGGCGGCCTTCATCTGATCCGGGCTCACCGTCCAGGGCATCGTCCGGCTCAGGCTCGCCAGGACATCGATCGGCGGATAATGGCCGTGGCTGGCCAGCTCCCGAGAGAGGACAATATGACCGTCGACAATACCGCGGACCGTGTCCGCGACCGGATCCGACAGGTCGTCCCCCTCCACCAGGACCGTGCACACCGCGGTGATGCTCCCCCGCTCCCCTGGCCCGGCGCGCTCCAACAACGTGGGCATCATCGTGAACACCGAAGGTGTATAGCCCTTGGTGGTCGGCGGCTCCCCGGCGGCCAGGCCGATCTGGCGCCGGGCCATCGCTGCCCGGGTCAGGCTGTCCGCCATAAACAAGACCCGCTTGCCCTGATCCCGAAAGTACTCTGAGATGGTCAACGCAGCTTCGACGCACTTAATCTGGAGGACTGGAGAGCTGTCCGAGGTCGACACCACGACCACTGAGCGAGCCATCCCTTCTTCACCAAGGTCCCGCTCGATGAACTCGCGGACTTCCCGGCCTCGCTCACCGACCAGGGCGACGACGTTGACATCCGCTCGGGTGAACCGGGCAAACATTCCAAGCAGGGTGCTTTTCCCCACACCCGAGCCGGCCATGATGGCAACGCGCTGCCCCTGACCGAGGCTGAGCAGTCCGTCGATCGCCCGGATGCCGGTTTCCATCGGATGTTGGATACGCTGCCGCTGAAGCGGCGTCGGCGCATCGTTTTCCAAGGGCCGTCGCTCGGGGCAGTCGGTCAATGGGTGACCGTCCATCACCCGACCCAACGGATCGATGACCCGGCCGATCAGCCCGGGCCCCACAGGCACTGACAGCGCCACGGGGTGAAGGGTGACCCGATCGCCGTGACGGATTCCAGACAGCCGATCCAGAGGCATCAACAAGACCCGACGCTCCTTGAAGCCGATGACCTCGGCCGGGACATCACCGATGCTGGCCGCTGCCCCGACCGGAGCGACCGGAAGCTCTGCTTCAACCACGTTCCCGATGACCTGAGTGACCCGTCCCATCTGCTGCGTCAGCGGCGTTTGAGACAATCGATTGCCAAGCAGATCCAGCTGCATTCCAGCCATCGGACTCATCGCGCTTCCTCCTGCCATGCAACGATCGCGGCGCGGACACCGTTGAGCGCTGCGTCCAGCGTCGCATCCAGGCTCCCCTGCGCGATCTCAACCATCACACCGCCGCGGACCCGCTCGTCTTCACGCACCGCCCAGCCGTTGCGATCGGCGATGAGCGTCTGGGCCAGCGCGGTCTGATCGGGCGCCACCCGCAAGACCACCTCCTGCTCACCGACCAGGCGACCAGCGGCTTCGTTGAGCGCTTCGACCAGGGCGGCCTCTCGCAACATCGGAATCTCACCGACCAGCCGGCAAAGGGTCCGCTGAACCAGCTCCCCGACAGCGGCCCGGCTCTGCTCTGCCAGCTGGGCACGGGCCGCATCGAGCGCCTGCGCCATCGCCTGGGCCTGGGCCGTGGCCGCCTGGGTCGCCTGGACCTGACCGGCGACCTCCGCGCGGACCTGCGCCTCTGCCTGGGCGACCGCCTGCGCCAGCTGCTGCGAGGAGAGCTGCTCCGCGGATGGCGCCGCTGCTGTCGAAACCGGAATGACCGGACGAACCGGATCAACCGGCGCGCCCGCGTCGACCAGCTGCGCCGCAAACGTGCGATCGTTCAGGATCGGTTGGAAGCTCATCTTCAGCCCTCATCATCGTCTTCTACGCCAATGGGCAGGTAAATCGAGTTGTCCTCGGCAAGCTTCATGGCGGCCGCGACGATGGCTTCCTGGGCCTGGCGGACCCGGGACTTCGGCAAGGCGTCCATGATCTCCAGCTCTTCCCGCATGTCCTCTGCCGCACGCTTCGAGACGTTGCCCAAGAACAGCTCTCGCATCTCCGGATCCGCGCCCTTCAGCGCCGCCAGCAGATCCTCACGCTCGACCTGCTTGAGCAGCACCTGGATCGAGCGGCCGTTGAGCGCGCCGAGGTCGTCGAAGACCACCATCCGACGACGAAGCTGATCGGCGAGATCAAAGTCTTCGTCCTCGACCGCGAACAGGATGGCGTCGTTTTCAGCCCGGCGCATCTTCGCCAACGTCCGCGCCGTCGAGTCCACCCCCCCCACCTCCAACTGATCGTCGAGCTTGCCGAGCGCCTCTCGAAGCGCAGCGGTCACATCGTCGGCCAGCTCGCCGGGGATGTGCTTCAGCCGCGCCATCCGGAGGGTCACCTCCAGCTGCTCGTCTTCCGACATATGCTTGAGGATCCGCGCCGCGTTCTCATTGCCCATCAGCGACAACGCCACCGCCTGGGCCTGGGGCCGCTCGTCACGGAGCAGCGCCGCGACCGCGCCCGCAGGGCGCTCGGCGATGAACCGCTGGAAGCTCTGGTCCACCCGGCGGCGGAGCATCGGGATGATGTTGCTCTTCCGCTCATCGTCGAGGAGACCGGGGAGGACATTGCTCACGAAGTCCGGACCGGTGTTGGGGACCGCGACGGCGCTCGACAGCTCATGGACGAACGTGCGCACCACCTCTTCGATGACATCCTTCGGGATCTGCTCGATCCGAGACATCGCCATGCCGATCGCGCGGATCTCATCGTCGCCCATTTTGCGGAGCAGACGCTGTGCGATCGGGCGATCGAGGTACATGATCATGATGGCCGCCCGCTCCGGGCCCGAAAGCTCCGGCATCCCCCCTCCTCAGCTGGCCTTCAGCCAGCGGCGCAAGACCGAGGCTGCGGGATCTTCATGCATCTGCGTCAGCCGGTTGAGGTCTCGGGCGTCGACCGCCTCGAAGTTGTCCACCAGGTGACGCATCCGCTCCATCAACAGATCCGGATCGGTCGTGTCCGCCGGAATATTCGCTGGGTCCTCGCTGTCCTCTTCCTTCTCGTCCTTCGGACGAGGGACCGAGATCTTCGTGATGGTGGTCACGATGGGCCGAGCGACCATAAAGAAGAACAGCAGCACCGCCAGAAGCGCGATGGCCGAGGGCAAATAGCCCTCGACGATATAGGTCATCGTCGAGAGCCCACCGCCCTCCTCAAGGTCTTCCATCTCCGGGAAGGGCAGAAACTCGACCGCGACCACATCACCGCGGGTCTTGTCAGTCCCCAGCGAGGTCTCGACCAGCTTCTGCAGCGACGCCCGGATCTCGTCTTCGCTCTTCCCGCTTCGGGTCGCCAGCTCGGCCACCGCCTCCTGGTTGAAGCTCACCGCGGCGTTGATGCGACGAATCTCACCCGCCGGGATGCTCTCCACTTCCTGGATCGTACC
>JBCBLB010000063.1:0-22098 GCA_038520555.1 Myxococcota bacterium
ACCATCGCCATCGACGGACCCCAGATGCTCGCAAGCCTGCTTCGGGTCCGGGGACGACTGATGACCGGACAATACGAACCGCTCCAGGTGAGCACACCCAACGATCCCACCGCAGCAAAGTGGTCGCTGTAAGTCTGCGCTCATCAACATCATGCAGTTATTTTCTGCAGTCATTTTCTGCAGTGGGTCCCGGTCTGTGACGCAGAGGAGACGGGAATCGCGATCCGGCTTCAGTCGTTAGGGATATGGATCGAACGTGTGTAAGGTTAAATCAAGTCTACCCCCGAGACCGACCTTCGGTCCCTGCGGACGGTCCCACCAAAGCTTCAGGAGGATGGAGATGCCGCACCCCCATAGAGCACTCAACCCAAGCGCGCTCGGCCTGGGCGGCCTCGCGCTCGTCGCGCTGAGCGCCTGCGCTGGCGACGATGTCGCGTATACGGGCCAGGCCCCCGACGCTGAGCCTGGTCGGCTGGTCGTCGACCTCATCGACGGCACCTCTCTGGCAGAGGCCCGGCAGGCGACCGGTCTGCCGCTGGAGTGGGTCAGCGACCTGTCCGCCGACGAAGCTCTTGCTGTCGTCGACGTCAACGATATCGCTGCGGAAGTCGACCGTCTCGATGACCTCTCTCTGGTTGAGGCCGTCGAAGGGTCTCTCGAAGTCCAGGCCTTCGGCTGGCCCGACGATCCGATGTACGACAAGCAGTGGAACTTCGAGATCGTCGGGGCGAAGACCGGCTGGCGCGCTGGCGCCGGCCGCGGTGTCACCGTCGCGGTCATCGATACTGGCGTCACCAGGGTCGCCGACCTGAATGAGACCACCATCCTCAAGGGCGCCACCTTCGTCCCCGGCACCAAGACCGCAGACGACGACAACGGCCACGGCACCCACGTCGCTGGCACCGTCGCCCAGAGCACCAACAACGCCCTCGGCGTCGCGGGGATCGCCTACGCCGCGGACATCCTGCCCATCAAGGTCCTCTCCGGACGGGGTTTTGGCCGCAGCGAGTGGGTCGCCTCGGGCATCGACGAAGCTGTTGACCAGGGCGCTGAGGTCATCAACCTCTCGCTCGGCGGGGGCAACTCCTCCGTCATCGCCAACGCGGTCAAGAAGGCCGTCGACGCGGGCGTCATCGTCGTCGCCGCCGCGGGCAACTCCGGCCGCCGCGGCGTCGGCTGCCCGGCCAACGTCCCGGGCGTCATCGCCGTCAGCGCGACCGGCCCCGATGACACCCTCGCCTTCTACTCGTCGTACGGCAAAGAAGTCGTCATCAGCGCCCCTGGCGGCGACAAGCGCAAGCCTGGCGGGGGTGTCCTTCAGGACACCATCGACAAAAAGGCCCCCGACGGACACGCCTTCAAGGAATTCCAGGGCACCTCGATGGCGACGCCCCACGTCGCTGGCGCGGCCGCTGTCCTGCTGTCGGCGGGCGCCGGCAGCGCGGACCAGGTCAAGGACATCCTCATTGAGAGCAGCAACGACCTCGGCTCCCCGGGCCACGATGAGAAGTATGGCCACGGCCGCCTCGACATCGCCGCCGCGGTCCGCCAGCTCGCCCTCAACGAACACGGCCTGATGTTCGCCCTCGCCGCCCTGTCCGCCCTCGGCCTCGCGGCGCTGGGACGGCTGCGCAAGGACCACATCAAGATGGCTGCGACCGCCGGACTCGTCAGCGGTGGCGCGTTCTTCTTGCCCCTGCTGCCCATCCTGCCGACCCCCACCCTTGAGATCATCGCCGCGCCGTTCCTCAACTGGCCCGGGCTGACGTTCTCAGATGCGTGGGCTGCCAACCCGCTGTGGCTGTCGGCGCTCATTCCCCTGGTCCTCACGTTCTTCCTCGCGCCTGTCCGCTGGCTCGGCCCCCTCATCTCCGGCTTCTCCGTCGGCGTCGGGGTCCACCTGCTGCACGGCGCCTTCACCGGTAGCCTCGACGTCCTCTGGATGTCCGGCTTCACCGGCAGCGCATGGCTCGCCGTCAACGGACTGCTCGCCATGCTCTGCGCCCTCGCCGGCGTCGGCCTGAACAACTACCAGGACCGCAAGCTCAACGGAGAACTCTGAACATGAAAGGCAAGCTCATTCATGAAGACCTCGGGGCCGGCTCCTGGGTCCTTGAGACCGAAGACGGCAAGCGCTACGCCCTCGACGGCGACATCCCCGCACACCTCAAGGGCAAGCAGGTCAAGGTCGACGGTGACGTCATGGAAGGCGGCGGCTTCGGCTTCGCGATGACCGGCGATCCGGTCCTCATGGTCAAGTCTATCTCCGCCGCCTGACGCACATCGGAAGAGATGGACCGTTCCCCCTCCGCATCATGCGGGGGGTCTTTTTATGTGTGACCCGAACGACCATCCCATTACGCTACTCTCGACGCCCGATGCAAACAGGAGCGATCCAATGGATTTGATCTGTGCGGCTTGTGGGGAGCACTCCTCATCAGAGAACATCTGCTCCGTCTGCGGACAGCCGCCCCTGCTCAAGGGGCGGTTTCGGCTGGAACAGATCCTCGGACGCGGCGGCATCGGAACCACCTACGCTGCGGTGAACGTCAACACCGGCAAGCTGCTCGCCATCAAAGAGGTCGCCCTGCGGCGGGTCAGCGATGAGAAAGCCCGACAGCTGCTCGAACGCGAAGCCGCTGTCCTTCGACAGCTCAACCATCGCGCCATCCCCCGATGCGAAGACAGCTTCATCGAAGGCACCGGCAAGCACCGGGCGATGTACATCGTCCAGGAACGCATCGATGGGCAGACGCTCGCCGAAGAGATGAAGACGCGCCGATACCGACCCGATGAGGTCCTCGACATCGCCGAAGAGCTGCTCCAGGTCGTCGATTACCTTCAGTCGTTGTCCCCGCCCGTCATTCACCGCGACATCAAGCCCGCCAACGTCATGCGGCGACGCTCCAACAACGCCCTCGTCCTCATCGACTTCGGCTCCGTTCGAGACGCGCTCAAGGATCCCGACCTCGGCGGAAGCACCGTCGCAGGAACCTTCGGCTTTATGGCCCCCGAGCAGCTGATGGGCGACGCCGACCCCAGAAGCGACCTGTATGGCATCGGCGCCCTGATGGTCAACATGCTCGCCCAGCAGGACCCACAGCGGATGATGTCGCTCAACGGACTGGACTGGAAGCCGCACATCAGGGTTCATCCCGCACTGGAGCAGTTTCTGGAGACGATGCTCGCCTCCGATCCCAACGATCGGCCCAAAGACGCCAGCGCTGCGCAGCGGCTGCTTCATCAGACCCGCCGGAACATGGCCCGCCCCATGCGCTCGAAGACCCCCAGTCTTCCCGCAACGGCTGAGCGCACCCCGAATCCGGGCCGCCTCACCCCCCAGATCGCGATTTTCGCTGCTGGCCTGGCCCTCACAGTGCTCGTCGTGTTCGGCAGCGGCGCGGTCATGTTCTTTCTCATGAAGCCCATCCCAGAGCCGGCCGTGGTGCAGATCCCGGACGACCTGTATGTGCCAGAGCCGCCAGGGCCCCTGTTTCCGCCCCAACCCCCCGAGCCGGTCAACGCCCCCCCCACCCCAACACCTCCCACACCGCCACAACCGACACGTATCGATGGTGTCGATGTCTGGGTGGGCGACCTGCCGCCGAGCGGGGACCCGAACGCGCACGTCAAAATGATCGTGTTCACCGATTATCAGTGCCCGTTCTGCGCCCGACATGAACAGACCCTCGACAAGCTTCGCGCCGAGTATCGAAGCGATCAGCTGGTGATTTACTGGCGAGACTATCCCCTGCCCTTCCACCAGCAGGCGAACGGGGCGCACATGGCCGCTCGATGCGCCCATGAGCAGGGCCGATACGCCCAGATGCATGATACGCTTTTCGACCACCAGGGCTCCCTCAGCATCGAAGGGCTGATCTCGCATAGCGGCGGCGCCGGCGTCCCCGACTACAGAGGCTGGAAAAAATGCCTCGACGAAGGCCGCTACCAGTCCGCGATCGATCGCGACAAGGCCGATGGGGAAGCCGCGGGCGTCAAGGGCACCCCCTCGATGTTCATCAACGGACAGTTCATCTCTGGCGCCCAGCCGTTCAACACCATCAAAGAGATCATCGATCAGAAGCTCCGTGAGCCGCCCCTCCCGGAGACGCTGAGCCGCGACGACGTGGCGAAAGTGATGCGGCAGAACACCATCAAGTTCCGAAACTGCTATCAGAATCAGCTGAACCGTGACCCCGAACTCAGCGGCGCGTTCACCGTTGAGATGATCATCAACCATGCAGGCCGGGTCCAGGACGCGACCGTGAAAACCACGACGCTCAACCATGACGGCGTCGAAAAATGCATCCTCACCCAGATCAAGCGGCTGCGGTTCCCCCCATCAAGCGGTGATCCCCTCACCGTGAGATACCCGTTCAGCTTCACCGCGAACTGAGCGCAGCCCGATGAAGACGGCGCGTCCGTTGGACGCGCCGCGTTGTTCGACAGGATGGGCTCAGCTGTGGTTCTTGAGGACCATGCTGACGACGGTCTTGTCGTCGCCGCCCATGTTGACGGTGAGGCCGTGGTTGAGATCCCCGGCGACCTGATAGTCGCCGGCCCGGCCCTTCATCTGGCGGAAGATCTCAAGGGGCTGCTTGACGCCGGTGGCGCCGACGGGGTGGCCGAAACCGATCAGGCCGCCGCCGGTGTTGACCGGCAGCTTCCCGTCGATGCGAGTGACGCCCTCCCGGGCGAGGGTGTAGCCCTGTCCCTTGTCTGCGAGGCCGATGGCCTCATACATCAGGACCTCAGCGACGGTGAAGCAGTCGTGCACTTCCGCGACGTCGATGTCGGCGATGCCCAGCCCGGCATCCAGATAAGCCTTCCCGACCGCGTCCTTTGCCGTCGCAAGCTCCAGCGGATCCCGATCGATGAACAGGTTGTCCACCGACTGTCCCCGGCCAACGATCTCGACGGTGTCGGTGATGGTCCGGCCAAGCTTCTTCAGCCCGTCCTCGCTCACCAGCAGCAGCACGGTCGCCCCATCAGAGACCTGTGAACAGTCGCTGACCTTCAGGTAGGGGCTCAGCTCTGGGTTGGAGAGGAAGTTGGGGTTCTTGTCATTGGCGCTCGCGGCGACCTCAAGGGTCATCTTTCGGGCCTTCATATGGGCGAACGGGTTCTTGTTGGCGTTGTCATACGCCTTGACCGAGACGTGCCCCAGGTCTTCTTCTCTGGCGTCCGTCTCCGCGAGGAGGTGCTTGATGCGCCGAGCGAACATGGCCGGGAAGGTGAAGTCGTCGATGCTGCGCTGGCGGGCATAGTCCGAGGCCCGAGCGAGATAGTCTGCCCCCTGGCGCGCAGAGACGGTGGTCTGCACTTCAACGCCAGAGATGAGGACGATGTCCGCCCCCGCCGCGATGGCGTCGATGCCGGCCATCATCGCGAGGCCGCCGCTGGCACAGGCGCCCTCCAGCCGTGCTGAGGGCTTATAGGCGAGCGCAGGGTGCGCGCCCGCGAGCGCCGCCCCCATGTGCCCCTGGTTGATGAACAGCTCGCCCGTGAAGTTGCCCACGTACAGTCGGTCAATCTGCTCTGGATCGACGCCCGTGTCCTTGATCGTGTTCTCCACCGCTTCGCGAAGCAGGGCATCATAGGTGGGATTTTCACGCTGGCCGAAGTCGGGGTGGCGCTTCCAGATGAAATCAGGATGATGCTTCCCGATGTACGGGGTGTGGGCGCCACCGGCGATAAAGACTCTACGTGGGATAGACACAGGGACCTCCAAGAGCGTGGGACGATCCCATATCTGGACGGGCTCCCCCGGTCGGATTTTGCAACGCAAAATTCAGGTCAGCCCACCCCGGGCTCAGCTCAAAGCCGCCCGGATCGCTTCGACGCGCTTTCGGTTGAGCCCGAGGTCCGAATACCCCACCCGAGACGCGGAGCGGACATGAACCACCCCCGCGTCCGCATCCAGCTCAAACTCAACGTCGTCGCGGAACCGCAGGATCGCTGTGGTGAACACCACGCGCATATACCCGTCGCCTTCTTCCTTGACCTCAGTCCGCGGCATCGCCGTGACCACCGCCTTGATCCTGGCCATCGGGTCTTCGCCGGAGACCTTCAGCGGGGAGATGTGGTGCACTTTGTCGCTGGCATCATGATGCTGGCTGCAGACGCAATTGGGCTTATCGGGGCAGGGTTTCAACCGCGTGCTCATCTTCTTTCACTCCATGAAATCGACTTCGATGGCGCACTAACGCGAAACCAATCGTTCGCAGGCAGAAACCGTACCGATGATGTCCTGACCGTGAATCAGGGGAAACATCACCTTGGATGTACAGGGTCACAAGAAAGGGAAGAAACGGTCAACGACTCCCGGCTTACATGTAATGCCCCGCACAGCCCCTGCGTTCCGATCTGTGGACCATCGAGGAGGAAGGAAGATGATGGTCTCCACCTGCGAAGAAGCAGCCACCTATACGATTGAGCTTGCGAACACCCTTACCGAGACGTTGGCTACGACGCAGATTTCGTCACGGGCGCTCGAGCGGGCGCTGATCCTGTCCCATGAGGTGTGCGGGTACCTCGAAGGCACAGGTGCAGAAGACATCCTCCGCCACCATTACCGTGAAGACACCTTCACCGAGTATGGGATCCCGACCGACCATCACGAGCAGTCCCTCGAACAGGAGCGGTTACGGGGCCGTGCGCTTCGGGGCGGGCTGGGTCGCGCCCTTCAGGAGACCGATCCGCTCCGCCAGCGCCGACAGGTCGCGCGGTTGTTGGTCCGCGCCATCTGCCTGGCCATCGACATCCCGCTGTCTGACCCGCCGCCGATCAACCTCGTCGAGGCGATGGTCGAAGCGCGGCGCCTCTACAACACCCTCGACATGGCCTGCCAGGGCCACGTCGACCCTCACTTCGCCGCCTTCCAGATTGAACACCACAGCCAGGCCCTACATCACGTGTTCAACCCGAAGCGATCTCGCGCCGTCGCGTGAGGTAGTCGAACACGGTCGCATACCAGGCGACGACGTTTCGGGGTCGCATGATCCAGTGCCCCTCATCCGGGAAAATCAGCAGCTCTGAGGGCACATCTCGCGATTGCAGCGCAGAGAACAGTCCGAGGGCCTGATCGACGGTGCAGCGGTAATCCTTCTCCCCATGAATGATCAACGTCGGCGTCTTCCAGGCTGGGAGATGGGCCATCGGCGAGTAGGTCTGGTATGCCTCGGCGTCATCATAGGGGTCGATGCCCATCTGGTGCGCCCACCAGTCCGGGTAGTCGGTGATCCCCTGGAAGGTCCGCGGCGAGAAGATCCCGGCGTGACAGATCAAGGCCGAGAACCGGTCGGTGCTCACACCAAACCAGTTCATCATGAAGCCGCCGAAGCTCGCGCCCATGGCGGCGACATTTTCGGCGTCCACGTCCGGTCGGGCGTCGAAGAAGTCCGCCCAGGCCATCAGGTCGCGGAAGCACTGCCCGCCCCACTGGTTCCCCCAGACGCCCTCGACGAATTCTTGTCCGAAGCCGATGGAGCCGCGAGGGTTGGGCAAGGCAACGATATAGCCCTGCTCCGCCATCAACGCCGCGTTCCATCGCCAGTGCCAGACATCTGCCCAGTGACCGATGGGGCCACCATGGACAACGAACAGTCCCGGCAGCGGCGACGCATCCACCGAGCGGGGGCGAAGCACCCAGCCCTGAACGTCCACGCCGTCGTCTGAGGGGACCCGATGCTCCTCGACCTCAACGTCGAAGGCTGGCTCCTCGACCAGCGGGCGGCGCTCGATCACGCCGCCGATGATGGTCGCGGGCTGCGGCGGATGGAGCAGATCGCTGTGGACCGCAGCGACCACGTCTCTGCAGACCTGCAACCGGTCCCAGCTCCCCGCGGCGGTCTCTTGCACGACATCGCCCGTCCTCACCTTCACCGAGAAGACCGACTGGCGGGCCTGATGACGGGCCAGGCAGAGCAAGGTGTCTGCGTCCAACCACGCGCCGGGCGTCAGCCAGATCGCCTCCCCATCGGTGAGGGCCTGACCATCCACATCTCCTTCGTGGAGGTCAAACCGCCAGAGCGGGGCAGGCCCATGGGCGCCGTCCATGCGACGGTTCTGAACACAGACCAGCGTTGAACCATCGGCGGAGATCCTGGGAGAAGACCACCCCACCCGCGGCGCCACGCCGACGACCCGTCGCTCTCCAGCGTCCAGGTCAAACACCCAGATGCGGGCATCAAACAGCCGATCCGATCTGCTGGGGAAGACGGCGATGGTCACCGCGACGCGGCCATCCGCCGAGATCTCGACAGGACACTGCCGAAGCTCCCCGGTGACCTCAGGGGTCAGCTCCCGCCGCTCTGTACCATCGATCAGGACGAGCCGCTCGACCGCTTCCCCCCGCCAGTGGTTCCAATGCCGGACCGGGAGCCGGGTATAATGCAGGGCCGTCGGACCGTTCTTCTTGCGATCTTTCGCCCGGGAACGTTGGGCGCCATCATCGACACCGGGCACCTGCTTGACCTTGAGGAGGATCCGCCGGCCACCAATGGCAAAGGCTTCGACGCCCAGAGGCTCATCTGTGACAGGAGACAGGGCACCGTCCAACCCCAGCCGCCAGACCTGCTTCCGCTTGTCGTCTTCGTCCTCTTCAACATCTGACAGTGGGCGATTGGACAAAAACAGCAGCGCGCCCTCTGCGTCAAAGGCCGGCGCGGTGTCGTCGTCATCTCCGTCCAACAATCGCGAGGGGGCGCCGCCGTCGAGGGGCACCCGCCAGAGGTCTGAGATGAGCTGGCCCTCCACGTTGTCGAGGCGCGCGACGCACACTGCCAGCCAGTTTCCATCTGGTGAGCAGACCGCAGCGGAGACCCGCGGGAGGCGAACATATTCTTCAGGCGTCATCGAAAAGCCACTCCTCAACTGAGACGAAGAGGAGGGTATCGTGCTTCAGGGAGCCACGCCGAACAGCCGGGTGAAGTTTTCGGTCAACTGTTCTTCCACCGAAGACAGAGACGTCCCCCACAACTCTGCCGCGAACTGCGCCGTTCCCGCAACGTTCGCCGGTTCGTTGAGTTCTCCCCGGATCGGCGAGAGGTACGGACAGTCGGTCTCCAACAACACCCGCTCCCGGGGGAGCGTCTCCAACAACCGACGAAAATTATCCGCTTTCCGCGCGTTCGCAGGAATCGAAAGGTAGTGCCCGTGCTCGGCGATGCGACGGCCAAGCTTGACCTTGCTGGAATAACAGTGCCAATTGACGCGCTCTGCGCCCATCTCTTTGAGGACGTCAAACGTTCGCTTTTCCGCTTTGCGCGTGTGGATGATGATCGGCTTGTCGTTGTCCATCGCAAGCTGAACCAGCTGCCGAAACACCTGCTCCTGACGGTCCCAGAGCTCACAAGGCACCCAGTAATGGTCCAGCCCGATCTCACCGATCGCGAACGCTTCATCGACGTGCGATCGAAGCCAATCGATCGCATCATCGGCGCTGACCACGGGCTCATCGTCCCGTGGATAGTCGACTCCCAGCGCGATCATCTCCTGGAGCACGGCGTCGACCGGGTACAACCCAAGCGCGGGGGTGACAATCGGCTGTCTTTGTGCCAATTCCAGAACCCGTACGTTATCTTGTGGGTTCAAGCCGTTGCTGATGATGGTGGTCACACCCGCCGCCTCGGCGTGACCAATCACCTCATCCTCTCGGGCAGCGAGCCGCGAGTCTGTCAGGTGTGCGTGAACATCAAACCATCCCATGGCTCGACCGTAACCCCCCACCTCCCCCAAGCAAGATCTCCCCATGTCCCCTCTTCGCAACCAAACGGTCCTCATCGTGGATGATGAACCGATGGTCCGGCGCCCCGTGGCACGGGGCCTCACCCTCGCGGGCTTCCGGGTCCTACAAGCCACCAACACCGCAGAAGCACGGCGTGAAATCGACAACCCCATGATTCAGATCGATGCCATCGTCCTCGATCTGCTCCTGCCCGGTACGCCGGGCTGGGTGCTGCTCTGGCAGCTCCGACAGGACGCGCCGTCGATGCCCGTCATCATCCTCACCGGCGTCCTCAGTGACGACGTCGACCTGACCGGCGCACGTAAGGTGTTGCTCAAACCCATCGGATACAACAGCATCATCGATGCGCTGGATGAAGTCTTACACCCGGTCACCGGCCTTCATCCAGCCCGATGAACGGTAGACGACGATCCCCATCAGCGACTTCAGCCCCAGGGCGATGGGGAACGCCAGCCACACCCCAAATGCAGACATCCCAAGCGGAAAACCCAGAACCCAGGACAGCGGGATCTGAATCAGGACCGTCGCCAGGATGTTGATCCGCAGGCTCAGCCGCGTGGCCCCTGCCCCCTGAAAAGCCCCGTTCAAGGCGATGTAAATACTCACCGCAGGCATGCACAGCCCCAACAACCGGATCCACATCACCGAATAATCGGCCAGCGGTGTGTTGTGGTCGATGTCAAACAGGCCAAGCAGCGACTCGGCTTCGATGATGAAGATCATCCCGAGCGTTGTCATGCTCACCGCACACAAGACCATCGCCGCCCGGGTGATTCGCCGCACTTCATCGGGGTGGTGAGCCCCCAGCGCGTTGCCAACCATCGCCCCGGTCGCCTGGCCGATGCTCATCCCCGGAACAAACGCCAGCGCCTGGATCCGCAACCCGACCCCGTGGGCGGCGACCGCGATATCGTCAATGCGCCCCAGCATCCCGATGATCGAGAGGAACCCGGCGTTGAGGACCACCATGTCGAGCGCTGCCGGCGCGCCGATGCGTCCCAACGAGCGGGCCAGCCCCACGTCGATCGGCGGTGGACGAAGCGACAGATGCACCCCGGAGATCACATCCCGGCGCAGCAGAATCACCATGGTAAAGACCGCGATCGCCTGCGCGGTCACGGTCCCGATCGCGGCACCACGGAGCCCGAGCGCCGGCAATCCCAGATTCCCCAGGATCAGTCCATAGTTGAACAAAGCGTTGAGAAGGTTCATCCCCAACGAGATCAAAAACGGAAGCCGTGTCTCGCCCACCCCCCGAAGCGCGGCTGCATACAGGATGTTCAGGTAGTTGAACACCACCCCGGTCAACATCACCCGCAGATACAACATCCCCGCTTCTGCGCTCTCTGGGCCGGCGCCCAGAACCCGCAACAGGGGCTCCGCCAGCAGGTGGCCAAGCACAGCGACGATGATGCTCAAAATGACGGTCAACGCGGATGACTGCGCCAGAATATGGTTCACCCGTTCTGGTTGCTCAGCCCCATGGGCGCGGGCGATCATCGCCACAGAGCCCACAGTCAGGCCCATCATCAAGACCATCAGCAAAAACAACAGCTGTGTCGAAAACCCCAGCCCGGTCAGCGCCTGGTCGGCGCCGTCCATCCGACCGATCATCGCGGTATCGACCGCCAGAGCGAGGACATTGAGGACGTTGAGCCCGATGACCGGCCAGGCGAGCTCAAGGAGCCGACGGTAGATGTTCCCCCCGGAAGGAACCGTGGGTGGCTCGGAGGTGGTGGTGTCCATTGCAACCGGGCCGTATCCGGATCCCGTAAAAATCGACGGCCTCGTCTGAAGAAAGTTGAAGAAACCAACAAACACACCGACTTGACGATGGAAATGCAAACGATCTGTTACAGTCGCGTGACGTCTTTGTAAGGAGAATTCGATGAACCGACGCCGATTCCTTCAGGCGGGAGCGGCGGGGATGAGCTCGCTGACCATGCCCGGCTTTCTCAGCGGATGTAAGCACCAGCTCCCCCAGGCTGTCGCTGCCAACGCCCCCCTCCCTGACAACCCCTTCCACGATTGGTTTGGCGTCGACGCCCAGGTGCTGCGGGCGGTCTTTCAGGAGTTGAGCGCCCATGGCGCCGACTTCGCCGATGCGTACTTCCAGCACAAGCGGGCCATCTCGGTCAGCATGGAAGACGGCCTCATCAGCCGGGCCTCGACCAACATCGACCAGGGCGTTGGTCTCCGCGTCGTCACCGGCGATCAGACCGGCTACGCCTTCACCGAAGAGCTGACCCTCGACGCCATGCTCGAAGCTGCCCGGACCGCCGCCAGCATCGCCGCCGGGCAGCCCATCACCGGACCCGAACAGTTCTCGTTCCCCGAAGTCCGCGGCCGCGCGCTGTACGCCCTGTCTGTCCCCTGGTCCCAGGTCGGCATCGATAAAAAACTCCCCATGATCGAGACACTCGAGCAGATGGCGCGCGGCCAGGACCCTGCGGTCACGAAGGTCTCGGTCCGATGGACCGATGAAGAAGAGCGGATCCTTGTCGCCACCCTCGATGGGATGCTGTTCACCGACGTCCGCCCGATGAGCCGGCTGTGGTGCACGGTCACCGCTGAGAAGAACGGAAACGTCGTCACCAACTCCGCCAACCTCGCCGGCCGACGGGGGCTCGACTACTACACCCACGAGCGACTGCAAGAGCTGGCCAACAAGGCCGTCGAGCGCACCATCCGCCTGTTCGACGCGCGCCGCCCCCCCGCCGGTGAGATGCCTGTCGTTCTCGCCGCCGGCGCCAGCGGCATCCTCCTCCATGAGGCGGTGGGCCATGGCCTGGAAGCCGACTTCAATCGAAAAGGCGTCTCGATTTACAGCGACATGATCGGGAAGCAGGTCGCCCCTGACTTCGTCACTGTCGTCGACAGCGGCGATGAACCCAACGAACGCGGCAGCCTGTCCTTCGACGATGAAGGCCAGGCCGCCGGTCACACCACCCTCATCGAAAACGGCCGACTGGTCAGCTACATGCACGACCAGATCAGCGCGAAGCACTACGGCGTCCAGCCGACCGGCTCCGGTCGACGTCAAAGCTTCCGGCACGTCCCGATGCCCCGGATGCGGTGCACCTACATGGAGAACGGCCCCCACACCCGCGAAGAGATCATCGCCGCCGTCGATAAGGGCATCATCGCAGAGACCTTCACCAACGGCCAGGTCCAGATCGGCGCCGGGGACTTCACCTTTTACATCAAGAACGGCTGGCTTATCGAAGGGGGCAAAGTCACCGCTCCCATCAAAGACGTCAACATCATCGGCAACGGCCCGCAGGCCCTGCGGGACGTCACCATGGCCGCTGCAGACTTCTCGCTGGATACCGGCGGCTGGACCTGTGGCAAGGATGGCCAGGGCGTGCCCGTCAGCCAGGGTCTGCCCACCGTGCTCGTCTCCAAAATGACGGTCGGAGGCGTCAATGGATGATCAAAGCGTTCTGCTCGACCGCGCCGCCGGCGCGGTCGAAGCGGCCATGGCCGCCGGCGCACAGGGCGCCTTCGCCAGCGCCAACCGCTCTCGGAAGGTCGAATACAGCTACCGCGACGGAGAGCTTGAGAAAGTCCAGGAGGACACCTCGCGCGGGCTCTCGATCTCGGTCTACGTCGACGGGCGCTACTCCAGCCACCGAACCACCGATCTGCGCTCCGATCAGCTCGCCGCGTTCGTCCAGGAGGCGGTCGCCCTCACCCGGATGCTTCAGCCCGATCCGCACCGCAAGCTGCCCGACCCCAGCCTGTACCCGAAGCGTACCGACCAGCACGACCTCGACATCCACGACCCCACCGTCGGGGGGCTGGACCGCGAGGCCCGGCTGGAGCGGCTGACCACCATCGGCGCGGGGCTGTCTCAGGCGCCGAAGCTTATCTCCTGGACCGCAGGGATCACCGACTATCAGACCCTCGGCGCCATGGTCAGCTCCAACGGCTTCTCCGGCGCAGAAGCCCGAAGCAGCGCATGGATGGGCGCAGACATCACCCTCCGCGGCGAGGGGGACGCCCGCCCGGCGGCCTGGTACTGGGGCGGCGCGCACCACCTCTCCGAGATGCCCTCCGCCGATGAGATCGTGCAAGGCGTCCTCAAGCGCGCTGAGATTCGCCTGGGCAGCGTTCAGGGCCCGACGAAGAGGACGCTGATGATCGTCCGCCCCGAGGCCGCCGGGCGGCTGGTCGCCGATCTCCTCAGTCCTGCGTCCGCCGCCTCGATCCAGCAGAAGCGCAGCTTCTGGGCTGGACAGACGGGTCAGAAGATGTTCAGCGACAAGCTCACCCTCATCGATGATCCGCTTCGGGTCCGGGGGCTCAACAGCCGATCCTTCGACAACGAAGGGATCGCCGCCCAGCCGCTGCCCATCATCGCGCAGGGCGTCATCGAAAACGTGTATGTCGACACCTACTACGGCAGCAAGTCCGGGATGGCCCCCACGACCGGCTCTCGCTCGAACCTCCGGTGGGCCTACGGCGAGCGGGATCTGGACGCGCTCATCGCAGACGCTGATGATGCAGTCCTCGTGGCCGGCTGGCTGGGGGGAAACAGCGACCGGAACACCGGCGACTTCAGCCGGGGGATGCATGGTCAGCTCGTCCGCAATGGCGAAATCGGCGCGTCTGTCAGCGAGATGAACGTCACCGGCAACCTCGTCGAGCTGTTCCAGAACCTCGTCGAAGTCGGCGCAGATCCCTATGCCTACTCCAGCACCTATTCCCCGACGCTGGTCTTCGAAGGCGTCCAGTTCAGCGGGGCTTGAGTTCTTCAGCGGTCCAGGGGGTCGTCCGATCGGCATGTGCAGCCCGGACGGCCGCCACCGCTGACGGGGTCACCACGCTCGCCCGGTTGCCCCAGGCGTTTCGGATGTATGTGACCACGTCGGCGATCTGCTGGTCGGTGAGCGTGTCTTTGTGGGCGACCATCACGTTGTTGTATCTCTGCCCCTGGACCCGAATCTCACCCCGCAGGCCGTGGAGGACGATGCGAATCGGCACGTCCGGGGCGCCGACTGGCCAGCGGCTGCCGGCGAGCGGCGGGAACGCGCCAGAGAGCCCCTGGCCATTGGTCTGGTGACACTGCGAGCAGGCCTGGAAATACACCGCCTGACCCGCAGAAACATCCAGCCCAGGCGTCGTCCCCGAAGGAGACGCCCAGCACCCTGTCAGCACCCATCCCAACCACCACAGCGCTCGCATACCAGAGCACTAACGGCGATTTGCAAACCAAACCTGTTCCTCTGGGTGAAGTGTGCCGATAACAGACAGGTTCCTCCCCATCCCCTTGAGCGGACTTCGCATGTCTCTGACCCGCCTTCTCCGATTCATCGAGACGTATTCCTTCGATCACCAGATTTACCTCTGTATTCGGCGGATGGACGGCGGCGAAGAAGAGATCATGTTCCGACGTGGGCAGAGATCGACCTGGACCATCCGAAGCCGGGGGCTGGATCTGCCCTGGCTGGAGCGGGACGTCGACGGCCTGCTGGAGATGCTTGCCGCCAGAGACGTCGACACCGCCCATCTTGAGCGGGAGCTGCTCTCGTTGGTGATGATGAACATCGTGCACGCCGAAGAGATGCGGCGGGAAGCGACGGAGATGTTCGGTCCCGGGGGGATTGCGTCCGCTGTCCATCAGTTCGAGCAGATGACCGAGCGCCTGAAAGACGCCATCACGAGTGCCATCTCGCCGGAGCAGGCCACGAAGGCGAAGGCGAGCCCCGTGCGACCGCTGCTGCGACTCGTCCGCCCCAAGGACGAGCCGGGCTGATCGGGTTAACTGCGGAGTACCTCGGATGTACCGTCACTGGATGTCACGGGGGTAAAGGAGCAACACCACATGAACCGACGCATGTTTCTGGGAAAGATCCATCGCGCAACCCTCACCCACGCCGATCTTCACTACGAAGGCAGCGTGACCATCGACGCCGATCTGTTGGAAGCGGCCGGAATGCTGCCCTATGAAGAGGTGCACATCTGGAACGTGACCCGTGGCAGCCGGCTGGTCACCTACACCCTCGAAGGGCCGCGGGGCTCGGGGGTGATCTGCGCAAACGGCGCCGCCGCACACCTCAACCAGCCCGGTGACCTGGTCATCCTGGCCACCTTCGGCGACATGTCCGATGAGGAAGCGCGCACCCACAAGCCCAACGTCGTCTTCGTCGACGACAACAACCGCATCGTCCCCCAGACCGAAGAAGACGAGCGCCCCGGGCCGCGGATGCCACGGGTCATCGCCTGAATAAAGACGTTACGCTGGGATATCTCTCCTGGAGCGGTTGATGTCCCAGTCTCCCCCCCCGACCTCCCCCTACGCACCACCACAGACGGCCCTCTACGATGAGAGGATCGAACACGCCGACAAGATCGGCCGAACGGAGCGGCTACAGGTCGACATCGGCGAAGCCATCGGCTACCCCTTCCAGTCACCGCAGTGGTGGCAGGTCTGCCTGATGCTCGGCCTCTTCTCGCTCGTCCCGTTTGTTGGCGTCTTCCACGGCTTCGGCTACGCCAGGCGGATCTTCGAAGCGGTCAACCGCGGCGAGACCCAGCTGCCCCCCCTGGAAACCGACGGCCTGGTGGATGACATCAAGGACGGCTTCTGGGTGTTCCTCGCATGGTTCTTCAACCTGCTGCCCGTTCTGATCCCGACGTATGTGTTGATGTTCGGTGGGATCGTGCTGATCGACACAGAGCTGGAGACGGTCGGCTTCGTCCTGTTCTCTATCGGCATCCTGTTCTCGATGGTCTCCGGCCTGCTGCTCAACGTGATCGTCCCCGAAGCCTTCCGCCGGCTCTACCAGGGCGAGCGGAACATCATCTTCAACCCCGGTCCCTCGATCCGGGCCGCCCGCTCCGCCCCCGGCCCCCTTCTGCTCACCATCCTCGGGGGCTTCTGCGCTGGAGCCATCGGCAGCATGGGCGTCTTCGCCTGTTACTTCGGGATGCTGTTCACCTTCCCCCTCGCCGCCATGATCAACGCCCACTTCGTCGCACAGTGGAGCCAGGTCGTCCGGACGACCGCGAAGCAGGCGGAAGACGAAAGCGGACCACCTCGCCCGAATCCACCCCCCATGCGTTGAACGCTGAGAACCGGGTGGCCCCCGGATCGCCGCTGGTGAATGTCCTCAGCCGACCAGGCCCGACCACAGGGCGGAGTGCACCCGCCAGCTCTGCGACCGGATCGACCAACACCCACCCCGGCCGAAGCCGCGAGAAGATCGACGACAGCGCCGGGTAGTGGGTGCACCCCATCAACAGGACATCCACGCTCCCCAAGGCGTCGAAGATCTCCACGACCGCGTCCTCGACGGTTGGGCCAGAGACAACGCCCCGCTCGACCAGCGCCGACAGCGGCTGAGCGACCCGCTGAACCACCCGCCGCCCCGCTGTGCGAAGAGCCCGGCCATAGACGTCGGACCGGATCGTCTGCCGACCACCGATGACGCCGATGGTCCCGCTTTCTCGAAGAGATGCAGTGATTCCAGCGACGAGCACACCGTCGACCGGAACCGGCGCGCGCACCTGCGCCAGCACGCTGCTGGCTGCGTTGCAGGCCAGCGCGACGCGCTCGACCCCCTCTGACACCAGAAAGCCGCACAGGTCCGACAGCCGTGCGGAGAGGGCGTCCGCCTCCATGAGCCCATAGGGCGTGACGCCAGCGTCGGAGAGGTAGGTGACATCCCGATCTGGGCCCAGGGCAGCGACGAGGCCCATCCCACCGATGCCCCAATCGATCACGCCAAGCCTCATGGGTACTGCATCTCCGAGAGGCGTGCCTGGGAGAACGGTCCCGTGTCGAAGGCGAGCATCCGGGCGTTCCAGCCGATGTTCAGAAGCTCGACCCGGGCGCCTGGGAAGCGGCTCTCCAGATACCAGCGATACTCGTGCTCCGCGCGGATGGGGTTGTAGCGGAGCATCTCCTGCCAGCGCGCATCGGAGACCATCCGCCCGAGCGCCGCGCGGGCGCCATCGTGGCGCCAGCGGCTGGCCAGCCCGCGGGCCCGATCGACCACCAGCCGGAAAACCTCACGGGTCTTCGCCGGGCTGGCGGCCATGTCGACGATGAGCAGCCGCCCATCCCCGGTCAGCACCCGAGACAGCTCTGAAAGCAGGGGATCCCAGTCCAGATACCGCCAGCTCAGCAGGCTGATCGCGATGTCGAATCGATCGCGCTCGAACGGCAGCTGCGGCCCATCGATCTGTTGAAAGGACACGTTCGTCAACGATGAGCAACGGCGTCGGGCCTGCGCCAGCTGTCCAGCGGAGACATCCACCCCGACCCCGCTTGAGATCTGGCCCGACAGCTGGGCCACAAGCGCGCCGTTTCCACATCCAAGGTCGAGCACGCGCGCACCGCGGGGAACACGGTCCACAAGCCATCGCCACTCGTCCCGACGCACCCGGATGTCGTCGAAGACCTCAGCATACATCTCAGCGACGGGATCGTAGCTGCCGAGCTGCTGGTCGTCCGGGGTGGGCGCGAAGCGTCTGGGCGTCTCTGCACGGCCCAGGCCATACTTCATCACGCTGCCAACCAGCCCATGAGATTTTCGTCCCGGAGCGCCGACCACATACAACGGCGCATCTCGATCGCTCATCGGCCCCTCCCAGACGAACCGGTCGGGCCGCAGAGAGAACGTCGTATACCAGTGATAGCCATAGGTCGGAACGTGGAACGCGCGGGCAAAAAACGGGGCAAACCATCGCGCAGACCGACAAGCGTGGAACCACGCCTGACCGTCTTGGGCGAAGGGCAGCGCCATCGTCCGCCACTCGTGGGGGCTGAACTGCTCGGGCCAGTCCGTGGTCCCGAACATCGGACCGTACATCCCGCTGTGGGTGATGAGGTGCAGCTCATCGAGGGGGGCCTCCAGACAACTCATCGCATCGCGAAAAGCGCGCTTGGATTCAACCGGCTCACAGCGGACGGTCGCGCCCTGGGCGCGCTTTTCAGAGGCCATGGTCCGGGCAGCCCGAGCCATCTTGTCCCCGCCTTCGCGGTATCGGGTGGTATAGCCGATCCAGATCATGGTCCCCGCCTGTAATGCGCTCCCGAAAAATAGACCCCGTTCAATGGTGAGGGTTCCCGGCCACCACAAGGTTTCGGAACGTCAGGTTGATGCGCTCGCCGACCTGACGGGTCGTCTTGGGCACCTGGTGCAGCCAGTGATTCTGGGTCTCCCCGGCCATCACCAACAGACTCCCTGAGGGTAATTCCACGTTCAGCCGAGGCGCATCCTTCCGCGATCTGTGTTTCATCTGAAACCGGCGGGGCTGGCCCAGACTCAGCGAGGCGATGATCGGACGTTCCCCCAACGAGCGCTCATCATCTGCGTGCCACCCCATCCGATCTCGGCCGCTCCGGTACCGATTGGCCAGCGCACAGTTGAACCGCCCGCCGGTCTGCTCGGTCAGCCGAACCAGGATCGATCGAAGGGCTTCCGGCCAGGGCGACGTCTCATGAACCACACCCGAGTATTTATACGCCAATCCAGGTTCGCCCAGCAGCGCCACCAGTCGCGGCACCGTCACCCGCCGCCCGAACATCCAGATGGTCTCCTCCTCCCAGGGGATGTCCTCTTTCAAGGATTCGAACAGCGCCCTGGCCGCGTCCGGAGAGAGAAAGTCCTCCTCCATCCACACCTCTGCATCCGGCAAGGAGAACCTTCGGCGTCGAGCGGGGAACAGCGCGCCGGTCATCCCGCCTCCTTCCGCCACTGATCCGGGGAGCGCCCAAACATCCGCTTGAACGCCCGAGAGAGCGCAAACGGCGTCGCGTACCCGGTCTCCGCCGCGATCTCCGCGAGGGTCCGTTCGGTCTCCCGGAGTCGACGCGCTGCCAGATCCAGCCGGATCTGGGCGACAAACGCCATCGGAGTCTGCCCGGTCACCGCACGGAACCGTTGTGCGAAAGACGCCCGGGACAGCCCGGACCGCTCGGCGAGGGCTGTGACGCTCCAGTCCTGACCCGGATGTGTCAGGACCAACGCCATCACCGCACTGAGCGCCGAGTCATTGAGTCCCCCCAGCCAGCCAGCCTCAGCCCCGGCCTCGGCCGCCCAGGTCCGAAGCAGGGCAACGAGTATCCCGTCGAAGACCCGCTCGGCGAGCACCTGGCTCCCCGCTCCAGGATGGAGGGCTTCATCCATCAAGCCCTCCGTCAGCGTTCGGAGCCGGCCCCGAACCTGAGCCCCCGGAAGGCGCAGAACCGACGGCACCCACCAACGCCCCTCCATCGACGGTGTCAACACTCCTTCAATCATCAGATTCGTATCCAACGAAAGCTCCCCCCCATCGTCCCAGGAGGCTGCACCGGGCCGAGAGGATTCGACATCGAGATCAGATCGAAGGGAAAACCCGACCGGTTCTCCGATAAGAAGGATCTCCCCAGCGTTTACGGCAATGGGTTCGCCACCTTCAATGGTCAAAAACGAAGCCGGCCCACGAGAGAGGAGGATAATCTGGAGCGGATGGGGGGGCTCAACCTGCCATCGCCAGGGGGGCCGCATGAACCGCCGGGCGGCGCTGGAGCAGCGGATCGGATCAAAGCTCAGGAGCGCAGTGAGGAGGTCCATCCTGGATTTATCGAGCTTCGATGACGACCAGTCGCTCACGAACAGGCCGGGTGTCGGTGAACGCCAGGAACTGAACCACCCGGCTCTTCCCGGGGGCGATGGGCGGCTCCTGACCGGTGACCAGGTAGGACTCATCCGTACCGATAACGGCCCCCTTCGCATCCAGGAAATCGACTCGGAACTTGACCATCTCCGCAGAGGCGCTACCTGGGGGGAGGGTGACGACGTACGACCCACGGAAATGGGTCTGATCGCTGAGGTGGTCGCTGTAGACCCGCGATCGCTGCGCCACCTCTAACGTCAGCCCGGGGGGCTGTGCGCCCTCTTCCCAGGAGAACGCGATGGGGGTGGGATCCGGATAGCGGGCGGCAGCCGCAGCGGTCTCTGCAGAAAGGATCGTAAACTCCGCGATGGCAGGGGCCAGATCGCCAGGCGTGATCCCCTCAGTGTAGATGAGCAGGTCATACGCCCCCTCATCCCCTGGCTGCAGCGGCGCGGCATAGTCCTCATGGATGTCGAACGCCTCAGTGGCGATCACGGTGCCGTCCGCCATCTTCAGCGTCACCTGTCCTTTCGCCGCTTTGACCAGCTGATCAGAGCCGTTGGGAAGCAGTCCGTTGGCCTTATACGACCAGGAATCGTTAAAATTGGAGAACTCACTTCGTTGAATATCCAACGTCAGCCCAGGGATCGTGTCGAACGGGGTCGAGCGGACAGCGATCTCCCCCTCTCGGGGGGCCGCGGGCACTGGCGCAGCGGCCTGCTGCGCGACAGGTTCGTCTTGAGCGGCCACAGGGATCGGCGCGCGGATGGACTGTTGAGGGGTCATCATCCAGTAGGCCATCGCCCCGACGCCAGACACGCCGGTGATCCCGAGGACGAGAAGCCCCACGGCGGCAAGCGGTGGGGCTGTGCGCTTCGAAGAAGAAGAAGCGGTCGAAGTCTGCGTCCGGTCTGCGCGGGGCTGGACCCGCTGGCGAAGGGCGAAGGCTTCCTTCAGGCCGGGATCAAGCTGGAGGCTCTGTCGGGCAAGCTCGTCGGCTTCTTCGCGGTCATCGTCGTCGCCGTTGGCGTCCCACCGGGCGGCGTAGGCCTGCGCGAGGGCGAAAATGACGGCGGGATCCAGCGGACGAAGGACGACGGCGACGCGGAATTCTTCGATCGCGTCATCGTAGAGGTGATGCTCGACATAGCCCAACCCGCGCTGGAGGTGATCGTGAGCGGTGCGCTCTGCGCGGGCCAGGTCTGCCTCGCTGACCCCCAGCTCACGGGCGATGGCCTTGAGCTGGTAAACACTGAGCCGATCATCGGACTGCTTCTGAAGCTCATCGACCCGGGCGACGTATGCCGAGATGATCTTCGATGCCTCGCTCATCGATCCTCCTGCTCCCCCTGGACAGAAGGTAACCGGCCGTTGCTCAGTTGAACTCGAGGAACTCGCCGGACACAGACAGCCCGAGGATGAAGTAGGGCACCGCCTGGTTGGTGACCTCTCCCGTTCGGTAGGGGTGCCGGAGCCACCACTGCGCGATGGTGAAGGCGGAGATGTTGCTCAGCCGATCGCCTTCGTCGCCGCCGAGCTTCCAGGAGACCAGCGGCCCGACGCGGTGCATCGCCTCTGCGGCCAGGGAATCCGAATCTTCATGGACGGCCTGAACATACGACCAACGGATGCCGGCGGTCAGCGGGATCGTATCTGGCACCCAGACCCCGGAGAGGTCGTATGTTCAGGCCGTCCATGAAGATTCGGATTCCCTGGCCGCAGAGGCGATGCACCGCGTCGGG
>JBCBLB010000009.1:0-36186 GCA_038520555.1 Myxococcota bacterium
GAGCTATTCCCGCAGATCAGACCGAAGCGCTGGAGTGGGGGAAAGTGGATTCGAACCACTGAAGGCGATGCCGACGGGTTTACAGCCCGTTCCCTTTGGCCACTCGGGCATTCCCCCGTAAGCGCATGGTCTGCCCTGTCATGGAGATGACAGGGATTTACGATGTGAAAAGAACGGTTGGTCCTGGGAAAGCTGGCGGCGGGACTTGAACCCGCGACCTTCGGTTTACAAAACCGCTGCTCGACCAACTGAGCTACGCCAGCAGCCAGCAGACTTTACCCCGCCTGAAACTCATTGGCGAGTCCCAGAGCGCGCATCCATCTATAGAACCTGACGGCACGTGTCAAGCAACTAACCGCGTCTCCCTATTCTCCTAGTTGTTGTCCGGTGGTTCAAACAATTCTTTGTCTAAGACCGGATTCAATTCCAGCTGCGCCACGCTGATCTCCTCTATCAGGACACCTTCCTGCTCGATTCGCGTCGAAAAAGGCACCACCAGCTCCCGGTCCAGCTCCCGGTAGTCGTCGTAATAGAACGTCACCTCGCCGTGCTCCGCCGACCAGCTCACCCACATCAGCCGCGATTCATCAACATCAAAAGCTGCTTCTCGCAGCCCAACCTCTCCCGTCTTCACCGCGCCGGTCAACAGCCAGACCGCCCTCTCTCCCACATCTCTCCGGCCGCTCGTCGTCAGTCCCCGCCATGCCGCAGCCGTCTCGACATCGTCCGGCAACCCCAATGGGATCGCCAGGATCGATTCTGGCGCGAACCGTTCGAGGATCTCCAGGGTTCGGGCCCCATCTCGCTCCACCGTTCGCTCCGCCGTGCTGACCCAGCCCGCTCGCTGCGGCGTCAGGGTCGTCACGCTGTCCTCACCAGTTCCCTCTGCGATCTCCACCTGCAGCCGGATCGCGTCTCCTTGACGCAAGAAGGTATTCGACGCCCGCAGCTCGCCGTCCTGCTCTGGTACCCGTCGTTGATAGGAGAACCGCACCGACTGCGCAGCCGCCAACTTGACCGTCCCCCCGGTCCGGCCGCCGTGCGCCCTGATGGCTGCCCGCAGCACTGCGTCTGCAGAAGGCAAGGTTGTATCGTGTGATTCAGGCTGCGCGCCTGTTGTTTCTTCCCCAGATATCCCCAATCGAGGCGTGGCCACAGGTCCATCGACCGGCGTAATCGGGGCGATCACCGACAACCCATCCGCCATTCCGGCGAGCTGTTCAGCTTGCTTAAGATCGCTCAGGCCTTCGATAACCACGATGTAGCGCCAGCCCTCGCCAGGGTAAAAGCGACGGGTCATCCGCGGGGCATAGACCGAAGACTCGCCCAGGGCATCGGTGAGCTGGCCGTGCAATCGCGCCGCCGCATCACGGCCCTCCAACGGTGCAGACTCCACCGACAGCTCTCCCCCCGGATCTGCGGACATCGCAGCCGAGGACAACAGGGCGAACAGAACAGGTAGCATCGACGATCTCCAGCAGGACGCCGACAGCTTATCCCTCTTCTCTGAACAGGTCCGCCGGCGGATCCGTGGGTCGGCCCTCTTCGTCCACCCATCGGATCTCGTCGAGCGGGACCTGCTCGACCTGGATGGGGCGGGGCATCACCGTCAAGAAAAACGCCGCGAGCGTCAGCCCGGCGATGGCTTTGGCCCGTGTCGTCAGCGTCGGCGCCTCCGGAACCGGCAAGCTCAGCCATGCGTTCATCAGCCAGAGCAGAAACGCCCACACCGCCCACCCCGGCCACAGCAGGGCCCCAGCGACCAGCAGCGCGCCGAGGCCGACCCGAGCGACCACAGAGGCGGCCCGCGGCTGGATCGCGTTGAGAATATGTCCGCCATCCAGCTGGCCTATCGGGATGAGGTTGATGGCCGTCAGCAGACACCCCACCCATCCCGCGAACGCGATCGGATCGAGGTTGGCGTATCGCCCCGGGGCTTCACCGTTGATGAGAATGCCCAGGACGTCCATCAAGGGAGGGTTGGCCAGGATCGCCACCGACAGCGTGTCCGGGATCTGCTCAGGGATCGCGCCGGCGCTGGAGAGGAGGCTGTCCAAGCCCATCAACAGCTGATTCAGCGGCCACAGGAGGATGCCCCAGAACGCGGAGGGCTCCTCGACCGGGGGCGGCGTTGATGGGACCATCATCTCGATGGCTCCTGGATCGACGGTGTATGGCAGCCCCACCGCGATCGCCGCGATGGAGAGGACAAATCCAGCCAGCGGCCCCGCCGCCCCCATCTCCAGCAGCGCGGTTCGATGCTTTGGCATGCTCTTCAACCGGATCACCGCCCCGAGCGTACCAAAGGCAAACGGAAACGGAAGGAAGTACGGTAGAGACAGCGCGAAGCCGTGGTAGCGCGCGACCAGGTAGTGGCCCATCTCATGGGCGAGCAGGATGGCCATCAACGTCGCCGCGAACTTCAGGCTTCCCCACGCCGTCTCTGCCTCGGTCAACGGATCGCCGCCCATCCACTGATAGCCGAAGACGAGGTAGACGCTCACCAGGGTGAGCACGAAGAACAGGACCGCGCGGCGGCGTTGTTGCGGTGTCGCCGGCGCAGGGGCGGGCCAGCTCGGCGGGGGCAATGTCGATCTCGCCAACCGGATGTCTCCTCTCGCAGATGCTCTCGGTAACGCGTTCGCCGCGGTGCTGTCACGATCGCTGACAAACCCCGATCAACGGTGTAACCATTCGGACTGTCTGGGCATATCTTCGAGCCTCTAGTGAGGAATCGTTCCGTGCGACCGCAGATGAGGCTAGCGCATCATAGAGACCGGAGGCGCCTCGGGTGATGCTCAGTGCTGCCATGTTCTCTGTCGCCATCGCGGCGGACAACCCGCTCGTCGATGAGCCGGTCGCGCTCAACCTGCATCCGGTCCACACCTCGTTTGTTGGCGACTGGCAGAGCCGCACCCGTGACCTGATGGGTGGCCGGCAGGCCTCTCCCCTGTTTCGAAGCAGCGCCTCCGCGATGGACGTCTACTGGCGACTCGCCGCCAATGACATCGATCGGCCGCTGCTGCTCCCACAGCAGGAGCAGCAAGCCATCGACCTCGCGTGGCTGGGCGGCGGGCTCGGCCTGACCGAGAGCCTCAACGCGATCATCCAGCAGACGCCTGAGCTGGCCAGGCTCCACCAGCTGGTTCGCTCCGTCACCGCGCCCTCGGTCGAGGTGCAGGCCCACGACCAGGGTGTCCGGGTCAGCCTCAACGGGGGGATGAACAACGCCCGGGTCGAAGCCGCGAACCTCAACGAGTCCGTCCGCCTGTTCAGCCCGCCCCGTATCCGACTCAGCTCCGGGTTGACGGTGATTCAGATCGACACTGCAGAAGAAGAGGACACCTTTGACCCGATCCGCCCTGGCCTATCGATGATGCTGGCCCTCGATCGGATCGGGCCGGTGAGCCTTCGGGCGCGCTCGGCGCTGGTGCAGATGCCCGATAATGAAGTCACCGTCGATTGGTTCGCCACCGGTCGGCTGAACCTGACCCCCAGGCTGACCGCGCTCGGAAACATCTCGGGTGATGAGATGATCACCCGGACCATGGCGACCGGGTTGGAGTGGCGGTTGGTCGCAAAGAATCGAACCGCGTTCGTTCGGCTGATGGCTTCCCAGCGGCTGACGAACGGCGACGAGCGGGTGATGGTGACGTATAACCAGCCGCTGCGGTGGCGGGTACCCAGCGACATCAAGCGGTGGCCGCTCGGACAGGAGCCTGATGCCTTCGATCCGCCGCCTGTGTTCATCCGCGACACCGGCCCCAACCAGCTGGTCTCGCTGGTGCCGATGCCAGAAGCTGCGGATGTCCTCGTCCAGGACGAAGCCCGGTGAGTTCAGGTCGACCTGGCTGCGAGCGATTAAAGACTGTTGATGCAGCGGCGCCCACCGACCCCTGACCCCATCACCCCGCGCGGCGGCGGGGTGGGGCGGACCTCGTTGTTGTTGCTGCCGTTGGCCCTCGCCAGCCGGGGCGCTGCGTTTTTGGTCCAGATGGCCCTCGCCTGGTGGTATGGCGTGGGGTGGGTGATGGACGCCTGGGGCTTCGCCTATGTGATCCCCACCCTCACCCTGGTCCTGGCGGGAACCTCATTGGGAACCGCAGCGTTGCCGGCCCTCGCCCGGGTTCGTGTCGAAGCGCCAGAGCGGCTGCCCCGTTTCATCGGCGGGTTGATGGTCTGGAGCGGGCTCGCGGTCGTCCTTGTCGGCGGGGTGGTCTGCCTGTTCGCTCCCACCTACCTCGCCTGGGGCACCCGGTTCGATGACCAGACCGCCACCCTCGCGGCGATGTTTTTGTGGGAGCTGTTGCCGCTGTCGGTGCTGCTGATGGCCGGCTCTGTGCTCCGGGTCAGCTGCGAAGTCCACGGCCAGTTCGTTGGCGTCACCGTCTCGCCCATCCTCCGGACCATCGTCGCCCTCAGCGTCATCAGCGGGCTGATGCCGGCGATCGGCCCACATGCCCTTCCTATCGGCATCGTCTCTGGTGAAGTGGTGCAGGTCATGTGGTGGTTGGGGCTGCTGATGCGCGCTGGCGTCCGACCGAAGCCGACCGTCCAGATCGACCCCGAGGTGCGGCGTGTGGGCCGTGACCTCGCTCCGGTCCTCGGCGGCGAGATGCTGGTCGCCATGAACATCCCCATCGACCTGTTCTTCGCCTCCACGCTGGAAGGTGCCGGGAACGTCTCGACGCTGTGGTACGCCGACAACGCCCGGGTGATCCCCCAGACATTACTCCAGAACACCCTCGCCATGGTCGCTTTTGCCTCATGGGCCAACCTCAGAGCCGCTGGACACGCCGATGAAGCCCGACGCGCCGTCGAGCAGTCCCTGCAGTGGACCATGGCGATGGCCGCTCCCGTCCTCGCCGGGATGTTCATCGGGCGGTTCGTGCTCATCTCCATCCTGTTCGAGCACAATGAGTTTTTGCCCGAACACACCGTCCAGACCGCTGGCGTCCTCGCCTTCTATCTGCCGGGGATCCTCCCCAACCTGCTCGGGATCCTCGCCGTCCGCGCGCACATCATCGAGCGGAACCTCCAGCTCGTCTTCTGGCTCGGCGTCACCTCGATGGTCTGCAACGCGCTGCTCAACCTGCTGCTCATCGGCCCCCTCGGTCTCCAGGGGCTCGCGCTGGCCACGACGCTCAACATGCTCATCGTGCCTACCGTCTATATCCTCACCCTCCAGAGATATGTGTCTTTCCAACCATCACAATGGGTGAATACCACGCTGGTGGTCTTCGGATGTGTCCTCACCGCTGTCGTCGTTGAAGTGTTCGTCGGCGCCCCCCGCTCGCTGTGGGATCTGTCGCTGTGGGCCGCGGCGGTGGTGTGCTTCACGCTCCTCGGCATCGGCTGGAGCGTCACCAAAGCCCCCACACGGCCTGCCGCATGATCGCACGTGCGCTCCCTTCCGCGCTGCTTGTGCTCGCATTGCTCTGCCAGAGCTACATCGATCTGGAGCTGGCCATCGATCTCGGCGGATGGCACGCCAACGCGCCGGTGACCGATATCCTCGCCCTCGCCCTGATCCCCTGGGCCCTGTGGGGATGGGCGACCGGCAGACGGCTGCCGCTGCCCGGCGCGGCTGGCTATGGGTTGATGCTCCTCGCCGGGGCGCTCAGCGCCCAATACGCCCTCGATCCGCACGCATCGCTTCACACCCTGGTCCGGAAGCCGCTGTTTATGTTCATGGCCTATGGGTTCGGGGCCGCCTGGGTGGTCGCCTGGTGCATCAAGCGCCGCGGGCTGGGCTGGGCGATCGTGGCCTGGCTCACCTCCACCGCGGCGACGTCGCTGTTCACCTCTGCCGGTCGTGTGCTCGCCGGGGACGCGCTGTGGTTCCATGCGATCGAAGGGCTGACGCCCAACCACAAGACCCTGGCCGTGAGCCTCGCCGGAGGACTCCCGCTGCTGGCGATGGCGCCTCGAACCCCAGCGATCGCCGCAGGGCTGGTGGTCGTTGTCGCCATTGGGCTGAGCGCGAGCAAGACCGCATGGCTGATGACCGCGCTCGCGGTGGGGTTGTTCTGGCCTCGCCGGCGTCCCCTCGCCTGGCGGTGGAAGATCGCGGCGCCGACCGCGGCAATCGGGCTGGCGTTGGCGTACTATGCGCCGCTCCTCGTGGGCAGCCGCACCATGCTCGACGCTGCGCGATCGCGACACTCCCTCAACCGACGCGCCTGGACGATGTTTCGCGATCGCCCCCTGATCGGACAGGGGCCTGGGATGAGCCCCGCCGTCGAGCTGGTCACCTTTCCCGACTACCGGGTCAACGGCATCGATGCCCACGGCGTCTTCCAGAAGGTCAGCGGAGAAATGGGCGCCATCGGGCTCATCGGGTACGGATGGTTTTCGATGTCGACCTTCCTCGGGCTGCGCAGACGATGGAACGCGCGCGGCGGTGACATCGACGATGTGAGCTATGCCGCCCTCGCCTGCTGGGGGGTGAGCAGCGCGGGCTTGTTGCTGAGTACCGAGACGTTCTCTCAGACCTGGTGGTTGCCGGTTGGAGTAAGCTGGGGACTCGCCCATGCCCCTGAGGAGCGCAGATGCGCGTCCTGATGATTCATACGTTTCATCACCCGCGTGGTGGGGACAGCACCTACACCCGCTCCCTCACCCGACTGTTGGAACAACGGGGTCATGACGTCATCCCGCTCGCGATGCGACACCCTGACAACGATCCGTCCCCGTGGGAGGCGCGCTTCCCGCCCTGGGTCGACATGCGCGAGGTCAACACCCCGCTGCAGGGGCTGCTCGCTGGCCGGCGGATGATGTGGTCGCGCCCCGCGGCGCGAAGCTGCGCGGCCCTCATCGACGATGTCCGTCCGGATGTCGCTCATCTCCAGCATGTGCATCGGCACCTGACGCCGTCGGTCCTCGATCCCCTCAACGCTGCAGGGATCCCCGTGGTCTGGACCGTGCACGACTATGAGCTGATCTGCCCGGCGGGGCACCTGTTCAGCCAGGGCGAGCCCTGTGAACGCTGTAAAGACGGCGATTATCGGCACGCCGTCCGTCGCCGCTGCAAGTGGGGAGAGCTGCTGCCGAGCGCCGCCGTCGCCCTGGAGAAGACCATGCATCGGCTTCGGCGGGTCTGGTGGCGGGTGGATCGGTTCCTCTGTCCCTCTCAATTCCTGGCCAACAAACTTGTCGAATTCGGGGTTCCCGCAGCGCGCGTCCACGCGCTGCACAACCCGCTGGACCTCTCTGAGCACCGCGCCGGGCAGGGCCCTGGCCAGGGCTGGCTGTATGCCGGCCGCCTCGCCGATGAGAAAGGCGTCCAGGTCATCCTGCGTGCGGCGAAGATGTTGCCCGACCGGCCGCTTCGGATCTGTGGAGACGGGCCGATGGCCCGGTCGCTCAAGCAGCAGGCCCGCGATCTGCCCTGGGTGCGGTTCCTCGGGCACCTGCCGCCAGAGCAGCTCGCCGAGCAGATCCGCTCTGCCCGGGTGATCGCGGTGCCTTCGCGATGGTACGAGAACTTCCCGTACGCCGTCCTCGAAGCCCAGGCCGCTGCCCGAGCCGTCGTCGCCAGCCGCATCGGTGGGATCCCGGAGCAGATCACCGATGGCGTGGACGGAAGGCTGGTGCCTCCCGACGATCCGCGCGCGCTTGCGCGGGCGGTCGGGGAGCTGCTCGACGATCCAGCGCAGGCACAGCGGCTGGGTCAGGCGGGCCGGGCGCGCGTCGGTGACACCCTGCGTCCTGCTGATCACGTCGACGCTATCGTACAGTTGTATCAAGGATTGTCAGAGAAAACGGATCGGTAAGCCGTTACGCTGCACTCTACTACACCCTGACCGCGACCTCCGCGTCCGATATCCTGGTGATTATGAATGCTCTCTTCCTGATCCCACCCAGCAGCTTTAACGCCCGAAACCTTCCGATCGACCGGGTCTACGGCTGCAACTACGGCTTCGACTATAAGCCCGCGATCCATTTCCTCCAGGCCGCGACCTATGCGCAGGTCGCGCTGGGATGGACCGTCCGGTTCATGGACTGCCCCGCAGAAGATATCGACGAGGCTGCATTCTTCGAGCATATCCGCAGCCACCGCTACGACGTCGTGCTGCACTGGTCGACCTACCTGTCGGCGGTAGAAGACCTGACGGCTGCCCGGCACATCGCTCAACAGGCGCCGGGCACCCGGTTCGTTTTTATGGGCACCGCCCCGACCTGGCGGCCCGACGAATTCGCCATGAACGCCGATGTCTCGCTTCTGCTCGGTGAGCCCGAGCATACCCTGAGGGACCTCGACGCGGTCTGGCGGGGAGAACAATCGATCGAGGGAACAGACGGGCTGGGCTACTGGGTCGACGGCGCCCTGGTCCGCGGTGGCTTCCGACAACTGCTGGACGTCACCACGCTGCCCATCCCCGATCGGCGGCTGCTCCAGGGGACCTATCGGGCCAACCGTCTGGACGTCGCCCCGATCACCACCATGGCGGTGAGCCGCGGATGCGGCTTCCGATGCACCTTCTGCTGCACCAACGCCGTCGACCAGGCCATCGACCTGGAGTTTAAGCGGCTGCAGCCGGTCTTCGTCGAGCGCCCCCCGCTGCGAAAGCGGACGGTTGAACAGATCATCGCCGAATTCCAGGACATCGCTGCGTTGGGCTACCGCGGCGTCGAGATCGCCGACAACATCTTCACCTGGGGCAAGAAGCGGACGACCGCCATCTGTGATGGCATCGCCGATCTGGGGCTGCACTGGATCTGCCTCGCCCGGGCCAACATGCTCCATGATCCTGAGCAGATTCAGGCCATGGCCCGTGCCGGCTGCAAGATGGTCTATATGGGCTCCGAAAGCTTCGATGATGGGCTTCTCGATGACATGGTCAAAGAGATCAAGGTTCGCGACGTGGTCAAGGCCGTCGAGACCTGTCGGGCCAACGGCGTCGACCCCGAAGTCAGCGTCCTCATCGGTGGCAGCCCCAACGAGACGTGGCGCAGCGTCTACAACTCCTGGCGGGCCGCGCGGCGGCTGGGGACCCGATTCGTCCACTTCTCGGTCGCCCTCCCCTCCCCCTCCACCGAGCTGTATGACCAGGCCCTCCAGAACGGGTGGTTCATCGAAGGGGACTTCCGCCCTGCGGACAACGCCCGGGAAGCGATCGTCGATCTTCCCAACCTCTCACACCGAGAGCTACAGCTGGCGTTGAAGCTTTCGTATGCCAGCCAATATCTCTCTCCGTCGGGGATCTGGAAGCAGGCGCGCACGATCCGCACCATCGACGACGTTCGCCATAAGCTGCGAAGCGCTCGGCGTCTGCTCGGATTTCTGGCCGAGGACGACGACGTCCGAGACCGACACATCCCGCCGGGGCGGGTCACGCCGGCATAGAGCACTGTAAGGGGGGACCACGCGAACAGATGCTACCCTCTTCGGTGGAAGGAGGTTCCCCCGATGGTTCGCACCAGCGCTCTGCTCAGCGTCGTGCTTGGGATGGTCGGCTGTATCGCGGACGTGCCCGACGGCGGCACGATCATCTGGATCGTGGACGCCGACGGCGACGGCGACGATGACGCCACCGACTGCGATCCCCTCGACCCGCTGGTCTTCGCCGGGGCCCCCGAGATCTGCGACAAGATCGACAACGACTGCGACGGCGAGATCGATGAGGATGTCGAGACCCGGTTCTTCGCCGACACCGACGGTGACGGCTTCGGCGACGCAGGAGATTCCGTCACCGGCTGCGCTGCCCCCTCATCATTCGTCACCAACAACCTCGACTGTGACGATGAACAGGACGCCGCCTACCCCGGCGCCCTGGAGCTGTGCGATGGCCTGGACAACGACTGCGACGAACAGATCGATGAGGGCGGGATCGGATCGTGGTTCCCCGACGCCGACAGCGACGGCTTCGGCGACGCCGACAGCGCGCCGATCGTCAGCTGCGAAGCCCCCACGGGCTACGTCAGCGACAACACCGACTGCGATGACCGCAGGGACTTCGTCTTCCCCGGCGCTGAGGAGCGGTGCGACGCGATCGACAACGACTGCGATGAGCAGGTCGACGAAGAGGGCCTGGACACCCTGTTTCGGGACTTTGACCGGGACGGCTTCGGCATCAGCGAGGAGACCATCGAGTCCTGCGGCCCCGTCGAGGGATACGCCGCCACTGCCGGCGACTGCGACGACCTGAACATCGACATCAGCCCCATCGCCCTCGAAGTCTGCGATGAGATCGACAACGACTGCGACGATGAGATCGACGACGCGGACAGCTCGCTGGACACCAGCACCGCAGAGACCTTCTATACCGACGGCGACGCAGACGGCTTCGGTGATGCGGCGGTCCTCGCCTGTGTCCAACCCGACGACGCCGCTTTGGTCGATGGTGACTGCGACGACGAGGCGGCAGCGGTCAACCCCGACGCCGTCGAGGTCTGCGATGAGATCGACAACGACTGCGACGATCTCATCGATGATGACGACGACAACATCGATGAAGGGTCTCAGGACGTGTTCTTCGCTGATGACGACGAAGACGGCTTCGGTGACGCCGAACAGGCCCTCCGATCCTGCGTCCTGCCCTCGGGCTACGTCACAGACGACACCGACTGCGACGATGCGTTCGACGACACCTACCCCGGCGCTACGGAGCTGTGCGATGACCGGGACAACAACTGTGACGATACGGTCAATGACGGCGTGATGGGCACCGACGAGGGCTGTCCTGCGGAGAGCTGCCAGGCCATCCTCGACGACGACGAAGACGCCGGCACCAACGACTACTGGATCGACTTCGATGGCGAATCCACAGAGACGTCCTGCGATATGGACACCAACGGCGGCGGGTGGACCCTGCTGCTCGACGATGACTTCGAGTCCACCCCGGACAGCGGCTGGAGCCTGAGCGACACCACCTACTGCGGACGGAGCTGGGACACCAACATCCTCGGCGGCTACGACGTCATCGCCGGCGGCGAGATCTCGATCGACGTCGACACCCATGACATCGACCATGACGACGCTCGCGTCCTCCTTGACTATGTCGCCGTCGACTCCTGGGACGACGAAGAAGCCTATGTGGAGGTCAACGGCACCGAGATCTGGGATGTCACCCCCCGCGTACGGGACGGCGATCGGGACTACTGCGGCGCCGGTTGGGACGACCACTACTACGTCATCGATGAGTTCGTGTCCCACTCCAGCGCAACGGTCGAGCTGGTCATCGGCTCCGAGCTGAACCAGGATCCCGACGATGAGTCGATGGGCGTCGACAACGTCGAAGTCTGGATTCGATAACCCGGGTCAAAAGCGCACCCTGTAGGTTCCCGCGGCGGTCATCACCCAGACCGCGTCGTCTCCATCCAGGACGAGCGCCCGTGCCCGCGGGGCGTCGGGTGATGGAAGGTTGCGCACCTCTACCGCACCATCCAGCCCCACCCGCCCGACCGTACCATCTTCAGCGGCGAACCAACAGCGTCCCTGGGCATCGGCGGCGACCGCGGGGATCTCAACGTTCGCGTCCAGGCTCTCCAAGACATCGTCGACCGCTCCCGTTTGGATCCACAGCCGCTCCAGACCATCGGTCGTCCCCACACACACCGAATCTCCCGCTGGCGCAAGATCAAGGGCGTCCTTGATCTGTGAGAAGGGCCGCGCGGCGCCGAGCACGACCCGATGCACGATCCCGCCGCGGGCGACCGCCCAGATCGAGCGCTCATCGGCGCGCAGCCGTGTGATCCCCTCCAGGTCGGAGGCTGAGACGAAGCGCTGATTGGTCCGATCGTATCGCCACAGCCCGTTGTCCGAGGCGATCCAGGCGGTCCCCGCCGAGACCACCGCGGCGGTCGCGCGCTCGGGCAGGCGGTCTCGATGCAGTCGGCCATCTCGATCCATCCGCACCACCGAGCGGCCCACCGCCCAGATCTCATCGTCCATCTCCAGCAGGGCCGCGACGGGCGGGATGGTGGAGACGGTCAGGTTGTTGGCGAAGGGGTGGGGATCGCCCGCAGACCAGACCCCACGCGGTCCGGCAAAGAAGGCGCCGCGGTCCGTGAGGATCATGGTCTGCGCTTCCAGATCGGCGGGCCAGTCGGAGAGGGGCCGCGGAAGGATCGCCTTGACGTCTCCCAGGGGGCTGAGCTGGGCCCAGGTCAGCCCCAGGTCGGTGCCGATCCACATGCCCCGCTCCTGGGCAGCGATGGTCCAGACCGTGTTCGAGGGCAGCCCATCGGCCCGCCCCAGCCGAACACCGCCCGGACCGGCCAGACCGTCGCCATCCGCTGCCGCCCATAGCCCCAGCGGACCGTTGGAGACCCCATAGATCGTCTCAGAGGGGTAGCCGTCGATCGCGGTGAGTTGGCCATCCTTGAGCTGGAGCAGCCCACGGGACCCGGTACCGATCCAGAGGATCTCTTCGGTGATCTCAGTGTCATACGCCTTGATCGAGAGCAGATCCTCGACCAGCGGATCGACGACCGGCGCGGCTTCTTCTTCGACGATGTCGGCCTCATCCTCGTCGAGGGCGGCCTGAGCTTCGGCAGGCGGAATCAACGGGACGCCCTCTGAAGAGAGCAGCCGGAGCCCTTCGTAGCCGACCCAGACCTCGCCGCTGCGGGTCTCTGAGAGCGAAAACACCGACCACGGCGTCAGGATGGGGGTGATGGTGTCCTCGGTGACGCGGGAGAGGCCGCGATAGGTCCCCAGCCACAGCGCGTTCTCACCGATCAGGACAGACTGAACGTAGGGGTCGGGGAGGACATCGTCCCAGACCCGAACGGGCGCGTCGCCGTCGAAGAGCACGGCCCCGTTGGCGGTGCCGATGAGCGCCCGCCCATCGGCATGTGCATCGACAGAGATCACCCGATCGTCGGGCAGGCCGTCCCACCGGGTCAGCGGGGTCACGGCAGCGCGATTGGGCGCGGTGATCGCGGCGCCGCCGTAGAGGGTGCTGGCCCAGGCCCGCTGCCCGTCCGAGGCGAGCTGTCCGACGCCCATCCCCAACAACGCATCGTCTGGCCCCGCCATCCGGGCGAAGTCGGTCGGAGAGGTCCACGGATCGGCGGCGATGGGCGCCGTCCACCGGGCCTGCGGCCCGTCTTGTCGGAGCCGGAAGGCCGTCCCAACCGGCAACGGCTCGCTGATCCAGCCGGGCCTGGCGTCGTCGGTGAGGACGCGCCACCGATCGTTGATGAGGGCCTGAACGGTCAGTCCGGGATCATCGTCGGTGGCGTCCCACCACAGCCGCACCCGCTGGCGGTCGGCGTCGAGATCGGCCCACGCCGCCGGGGGTTGCCCGATGGCGCGGAGGTGTTGGGGGCGGAGCCACGGGTCATCGGCCCGGGACGCGGCGGAGAGCAACAGCAGAGTCAGCAGCATGGACTCTATTGTTACCCCGCCGGGGGTTCGGTTCCCGAATCAGCGCCGGTGGGCGCGGTTCGCCCGCTCGCTGCGGTTGGCGTCGGCCATCTCGCCCAGCTCTGCGCGCTGCTCCGGGGTGAGGACGTCGAGGATATCGATGGTCCAGTCCAGCTGCTTGTGGGCGCGCGCGTTCTGCCGGGCCATCCGCTCGTCGAGCTGTGCGTGGAGGGCGTCTGCGTCGATCGGGTCGGCCGAGAACAGCTCGTTGTGCATGCCCCGATTTCCGCGCGCACCTTCGGGGCGGGCGTCGCGGGCGGCCTGCCGCTCGGCGCGGATGTCGTCCTTGATGGCGTCGATCTCAGCCTGCTGGTCGGCGCTCAGATCCAGGCTCTCGACGGCCTTCATCATCCGGTGGCCCTTGCCCCGGTGACCGCGGCGCCCGTCGGGGCGCGCCCTGTCGTCTTCACAGGATTCAGCGGTGGGCGCGTTGCTGGAGACATCCTCCGCGACGGCGGACAGGCTGGTGGCGCCGAGCGCGCCGAGCGAGAGGAGACCGGCGCCGAGAACGATGCGAGTCATGAAGTTGGTCATGGGACCTCCGGAGGGGTGGTGGAGACGCTGGCCGTGTTGGCCAGTCACTGTTTCAAACGCCCCAGACGTTAGGCGCCCGTTGGAACCGCCCAAAGAAACCCATGCCTTTTGTTAAGAAGTGTGAACCCCGACGGCAGGCTCATCTCGACGCACAAAGAGGAGAAGGACGCCGCCGATGAAGAACAGCACAGCGATCGAGAGCACCCCATACCGAGACGCGCCGGTCAGATCGGCCATAATGGCCAACAGCAGCGGCCCGAGGATGGCGGCGAACTTCCCAAAGATGTTGTAGATCCCGTAAAACTCGCCGGCGCGCTCGGGGGGGATGAGGCTGCCGAAGAACGAGCGGCTGAGGGCCTGGATGCCGCCCTGCGCGGATCCGACGAGCATGGCCATCCCCCAGAAGGCGGGCACCTGCTGCCCGGCGGGGAGGACGGGGATAAAAAATCCGATGGAGACGATCACAAAGTAGATGCAGATGCCGACGAGCAGCATGGTCTTCGGCCCGACCTTCGCGGACAGCCACCCGAACAGCAGCGCGAAGGGGAAGGCGACGATCTGCACGACGAGGATGGCGGTGATCAGGCTGGACTGTTCGAGGCCGATCTCGGCGCCATAGATGGCGGCCATCTTATAAATGGTCCCGACGCCATCGATATAGAAGAAGTAGGCCAGCAGAAAGATCAGGACGTTGCGGTTGTCTCGCACATGGCGTAGCGTGCCCATCAGCCGACGACCGGTGCTGCGGAGCGGGTTGGGGGCCGGCGCGATGGTGTGGGTCTGCCGCACGTTTCGGAGCATCGGGATGGTGAAGCCGGCCCACCAGACGGCGGTGATGATGAACGACAGCCGGGTGGCGTTGAGCGTCCCGCCGACGAGGTCGGGGTTGAGGATGAAGACGAGGGCGACGCCGAAGGGCAGGATGCTGCCGATGTATCCCCAGGCGTACCCATAGGTGGAGATGGTGTCGAGCCGGGAGGGATCGTCGCCCTGGACCACGTCGGGGAGGAAGGCATCGTAGAACAGGTTGGCGCCGGCGTAGCCGATGAAGGCGAGGACGCTGAGGGCCATCGCATAGCGCCACTGGCCCAGGCCGATGGTCGAGAACAGCACACACATCAGCAGCCCGACGGCGAAGAACCCGATGAACATCCGGCGCTTGTTGCCCGGATAGTCGGCGAGGGTTCCCAGCACCGGCGCAGAGACAGCGAGCACGACGGAGGCGACGGAGTTGGTATAGCCCCACAGGGCGGTGGCCCGCTGGGGGGTGAGCCCATCGGCTTCGGCGACGGAGCTGAAGAAGATGGGCATCACGGTGGTGACGACGGTGAGGGCGAACGCAGAGTTCGCGACGTCATAGAGGATCCAGCTCAGTTCCTGGCTGGTGAGCGTGCGCTTCGGCGTCGCCGGCTCGGTCATGGGTACCTCCGCGAGGGCCCGACCTTAGCGGGCGATGGATTGGAGGATGTTCTCATACTGGCGCCAGGCCTTCTGCCAGGAGAGGTTCCCTTCCGCGTACCGACGCCCGTCGCGGCCGATCTGCTCGCGTTCTTCTGGATTTTCGATCAGCCGGATGATGGCGGCGCGCATGGCGGCGACGTCTTCGCGCGGGACGGGCACGCCGAGCCCGGCCACCGCCTCCCGCACAGAGGGCTGGTCGAACCAGACGACCGGTCGTCCGCAGGCCATCGCCTCGATCGCGGTGAACGCGAACACTTCTCGCATCAGGCTGGGGTAGAGGACGATGTCTGCGTCCTGGTAATACGGTGCCATGTCCGGGACATCGAGGGAGAACCGCACGGGCTGGTTGTAGGCCTGCACCCGAAGCTGATCGAGGTAGACCGGATCGATGACGGCGCCCACGATGGTGAGGTTGACCCGTCGTTTGATCATCCGCGGCAGCCGGGCGACGGCATCGATCGCGAGGTGCTGCCCCTTCCCCGGGAGGATCCGAGACGGGTAGGCGATCTGGATGATCTCACGGTCGGTTCGGGGGGGAGGCGTAAACGCTTCGATGTCGACGCCGTTGGGGACCACCCGGATGCGGGCCTCGGGGATACCGGCCGCGGCGAGATCGCGGGCGGTCCGGCTGCTGACGGTGAGCACAGCGTTCATGGCCCGGGCCCGGCGCAGGGCAGCGGCCTGACGCACCCGCTCAGCCATGGTCCGGGCGTCCAGGGACAGATCATGGAGGATCGCGGCCGTCGGCGCACGCAGCAGCGGCAGCTCCAGATCATTGCTGAGGACGACGTCGGGGCGCCACTGGCGGACTTCCTGGGTGATGACCCGCGCCATGGCGGTCCACCCGGCCAGCTTGCGGCGTCCTTTCAACGAGACGGCGATGGCTTCGGCGGGGACCTGCTCGCGGGCGCGCCGCCAGCCGACGACCAGCCGCACTTCGTGGCGATGGCGCGCCTGTCGATACAGGTTGGCGAAGATCGTCTCTGCGCCGGAGAGGATATCCGGTGGGAACCGCCGGGCGACCATCAAAATCTTCATACGGCGCGACTCACAGCCCGGCTCCCTGTAGCACCATCACCGCGCCAGCGGCGTCCCCGCCGAGGCGATCGCCAGGCGCACCGGCGACGACGGCGTGTAGCCCGTTGCCCGCCATCTCGACGAACGCGAGCGCGCTCCCCAACCGCTGTCGGCTCTGTGTCCCGGTCATCCGGACATCGAAGGTGTCGGTTGTCTGCGCCCCGGAGACCGGCCCATAGTACAGCATGACCCGCCCGGCCTCGGCCGCGCGGGCGCGATCGCCGGGCGCCCCGATGACGACATCCTTCGCCCCGTCTCCATCAAAGTCCCGATCACAGCTCACCGCCTCGCCCAGGACATCGCCGGCCTGGAGCCCCTGGAACACCGCGACCGCAGCGGAGAGATCGACCACCGCGATCGGACCGGCGATCAAGTACGCCTCGCCGAGGGTCCCCGCAGCGTCCGGCGCCCCCATCAGCACATCGCCATACCCGTCCTGATCAACATCTCCAGCAGAGATCGCGGCGCCCAACCGATCGCCGCCGGAGAACGCATCCGCGACGGAGAGCACAACGTCACCTGCATCGGTCGGGTCAGCCACCCAGACCTGGCCGCCTTGAGGCGCGCCGATCACCACGTCATCGGTCCCATCACCGTCGACGTCGCTTCCGGCGAGCGCTGCTCCGATCCGTGCGGTGCGTTCTGGGCCGACGAACCGGACCGGGGCGTCGGCGAGGGGGCCGGCACCCTGGATCAGATAGACCGCCCCGCGGTCGGGCGTATCCCCGCCCCCAAAACCAGGGGCGCCGATGGCCATCCAATCTCCAGAGACAAAGACAGCCTCACCGACCTGGTGATCGAGGGCTTCAGCGGAGATCAGTGCAGCAGGCGCGTCGAGCGGAGCGGTGAACAGCCGCACCTCCCCATCTCCAGGCACACCGACGAGCAGATCATCCACGCCATCGTGTCCGAAGTCACCTGCACCAATGGCGTAACCAAATCGGATCGATGCGGACTCACCGCGCAGAATCGGATCTCCCAGGTCCTGCCGTTCGGAGAGCGGCAGCTCAGCGGCGAAGATCGCGCCGCTGTCTCGCCGTCCGTTCGCGTCATGCTCACTCACCCCGATCAACAGGCTCTCACGACCATCCCCGTTGAGGTCCATTCCTGCGAAGGCGGTCCCGACGCGGTCAAGGTCGGCGAGGCCGGTGAGGAGCGCATCGAATTCCACCTCACCGAACAGCGCGCATTCGCTGACGTCCCCATCGCAGTCGTTGTCTACAGAGTCTGCACAGATCTCTTCTGCGCCGGGGTAGGCGAGTTCGGATTCATCGTCACAGTCACCGTCTTCGCGGACATATCCGGGCGGGCGATCGCAGCCGGTGACCGACGCATCGGAGTCCCCGAACCCGTCCCGGTCAGCGTCGCGATACCAGTCGACGGCGTCGGTGGCGTCTGGTTCGTCGATCAGAGCGTCACAGTCGTTATCAACGCCGTCACACACCTCTTCAACGGGGGAGCAGTCGTCTTCAGGAGGCGCAGCGTCGTCGGTGGCGGAGTCCACCACAGGGGAGCTGGGATCACCGGGAGCGAGGCCGGAAGAGCAGGCGAGCAGCACGAGCCAGGGGACGGTCATACCGCATCATACTGGCTTCAGCGATTCTCTGCCCACTTCAACAGGGTCTTGGCATCAGACCAGCGGTAGCGTCCTCGCCGGGCGCCGAGGGTGGTGAAGGCGAGCCGCCGCCCCGACGCGGTCCGCACCACAGCGGCGAAGCAGTGTCGAGCGGTGTCGGTGTAGCCGGTCTTCGCGGCGAGGAACTCGACCCCGCGCATCCCCAGCAGCCGGTTGGTGCTGCGCATTTTTTTGGTTCGCCCGCTGTGATACTCGACCCGCCAGTACGGCGCGCTGGCGACCGGCGCGAGCTCGGGATGATGGGCCACCGCGATGACCGCACGGGTCATATCCCGCGCAGTGGACAGGTTGTCATCGAAGATCCCCGAAGGATCCACGAAGGAGGACTGATTCATCCCCAGCTCGCGACTGATCACGTTCATCCGGGCAATGAACGGCGCTTCGGGGAGCCTGGCCGCGGAGGGCATCGCCATGGCGGCGCCGTTGTCGCTCCGCACCAGGGCGGCGCCGAGGAGATCCCATCCGGTGGTACAGCGGCCATAGCGCAGATGGCTGCCAGCGCCCGGCCAGTCGGGCAGCGCGGTCAGTCCGAGACAGACCTCACGCTCCAGGGCGTCGGGCTCCGAGACCAGGGCGAGGGCGCTGATCATCTTCGTCAGCGATGCAACCGGGCGGCGCTCATCGGCACCATAGGCGAGCAATACCCGCCCGGCGTCGAGGTCGTAGACGAACGCCGTGCGGCTCTTGAGGCCACGGATACGATCCTTGACTTCTGCGGGCGAGTCGATGCCATCGAGGACCCAAAGCGCATCACCGGCGCCTTCAGGGAACCACGACGGTGGCGTCCACGCTGGCAGCGAGGGCGGCTCCCCATCGACCACCGGCGGAGGGAGCGGGGATTCGATCACCGCGGCAGGTTCGGTGACCTGCTGGTGAGCGGGGGCGGTAACAAGGGTGCCGGTGACCTGCTGACGCACCGATCGAAGCACGTCCTGCCGGAGACCCGATGTATTCGCGGAGACCGCGATGGGTTGAGGGAGGGAGGGCTGGAGGAGGGCGAGCGCGGTTGCCAGAACAGAAACCGCTGCGAGGAGGGAGACGACGGGTTTCACAACGCTCGGGATCGTACCCTCAACCCTTGCCGTGTCAAGACTTTCATCTGAAGACGTACGCTCCCCCTGCGAGAGTCTCCCGCTCATCCTTCCCCTCATCGGTCTCGTGAACCAAAACGGGACCTGCGCCGCATCACCGCTACGGTGCGTCCCCCCCATTCAGAAAAATAACAGTCCTATGGGGGATCGGTATTCCACGCCCGGAACTTGAGGGCGGCGGAGCGGCGCGAGGCCCACATCGAAGAGGCCCAAATAAAAACAGCCGCCCACAGGCGGCTGTCTCAGCGAAGCGTTCAACGCCTCACGGGCTCGGAGTGCGACGCTTGATGCGCTTCATCCGGCCGCCGGGCTTGCGGACCTTCATCTTGCCCGAAACCCGGTTACGCATCTTGCGATGCTTCGCCTTGAGCTTTGCACGATACCGTGCGGACTTCTTGCTGTTTTTTCCAGCCATTGGATCTAGACCTCATGAGAATTCGAGAAGGATAGGTAGACAAGCATCGCTATTATCCGACCAGGCGCCCCTGCTCAAGTTTGAACCGAAACCGACACAGAAGGGACAACCGCGGCATGAGACGTTCAGGAGTCCTCTTACACCCCACCAGCCTCCCTGGGTTTGGCCCCTGCGGCGATCTCGGCGACGCAGCGATTCGTTTTTTGGATTGGTTGGTGGAGGCCGGCTGCGACCTATGGCAGACCCTACCCCTCAATCCCACCGGCGGTAGCTTCTCGCCCTATGATTCTCCCAGCTCATTCGCTGGCGCCTCCCATCTGATCAGCATCGATCGGCTGATGTTGGAGGGGCTGCTGACCGCCTCGGAGATCGTCGGGCGCCCGCCGAACACCGATCAGGTCAACGTGGACGCGCTGCAGAGCTGGCACACTCCGCTGGTCTCCCGAGCGGCCTGGCGACTCGCTGAAGAGGATCCGGACGCTGTCGATGCCTTTTCGGCGCAGCACCCCTGGTTGGACGACTGGGCGCTCTTCGAGGCGCTCCGCACCGATCTGAGCGTCCAGGGATGGTGGGACTTCCCAGAGCCGCTCCAGGAGCGGGACGCGGACGCCATGGCGTCCGCTCGCGAGCGTCTGGCCAACCCGATACGGGTTCAGCAGGCGATCCAGCTGCTCTTCGATCGGCAGTGGTCGGCCATCCGCGCCGCCGCTCATGAGCGGGGGATTCAGATTATCGGTGATCTGCCGATTTTCGTACACCGCGCTGGCTGTGACACCTGGAGCCATCGCGCGTTGTTCCGCTGGCAGAGAGATGTGTGGCGCCCCGATCCCATCGCTGGGGCGCCGCCGGACACCTTCACCGAATTGGGGCAGACCTGGGGCAACCCTCATTACAACTGGCCCGCGCACCGCGCTGAGGACTTCGCCTGGTGGATTCGTCGCTTTCAAAGTTCGATCCGCCGGACTGATATCCTCCGGGTCGATCACTTTCGGGGCTTCGCGGCGGCCTGGGAGATCCCCGCAGACGCAGCAGACGCCCGCGCCGGCGCCTGGGGCCCGACGCCGGGCAACGCGCTGTTCGCTGCGGTCGCTGGCGCCCTGGACGGCCTGCCGATCATCGCAGAGGACCTGGGCGTGATCACGCCGGACGTGGACGCGCTCCGCCGCAGCTTGGGGGTGCCTGGGATGAAGGTGCTCCAGTTCGCCTTCGGGTCGGGGCCGGAGCATGACTTCCTGCCCTACAACTTCGACGGCGACCTGTGGGTGGCGTATAGCGGCACCCACGACACCGACACCGCGGTCGGATGGTATGCGACCGCTTCCGAGGAGGCGCGGCATCAATATCGGGTCTATGCCGGCAGCGACGGCAGCGAGCCGGGCTGGGACCTGATCCGGCTGGCGTGGTCATCGACGGCGAAGTGGGCGATCGCGCCGATGCAGGACGTCCTCAACCTCGACGGGCGGGCGCGGATGAACACGCCGGGCACGATCGAAGGCAACTGGCGGTGGCGGACCACCACGCTGCCCATCCTCGCGGCGCGCCGCCTCGCTCAGGAGGGTTGGGTGTATGGACGAGAGGCGAAGCGGGTTAAGGCCGAACTGTGATTCGCCGTATCGTCAATCTCCCGTTCAAGGTCCTGGGCAAGGTCGCCCGGGCCGTCCAGGAACGCCAGCAGGAAGCCGACCGCCAGCGTGCGGAAGAGCTGACCCGCGCCAGCCGCAGCAGCCAGCGTGACAACCTGCCTGCCCTCGACGTTCCCGCCGACTTCGCCACCGAGGACATCTCCGTGGACCGCCGGCAGGCCGAAGATCTGATGAGACAGGATCGGGACGTCCTGATCATCGACGTCCGTTCGAAAGAAGCCTTTCAACGAAATCATATCGCGGATGCGATCAATATGCCGATGGGGCGCATCAGCCTGGATCTGGCGGAGCTGCCTGCGTTGACCCGGTTCATCACGGTCTGCGCGGACGGAACCGACAGCCGGCTCGCCGCGCGGTTTTTGCGATACCGTGGCCTGGATGAGAGCTATTACCTCCGCGGCGGCGTCCACTCCTGGGATCGGTAAAGCCCCCCTCTGCTCGACGGTATACACTCTCCATGAGGGAGGAAGAGCGATGAGAAACCGACCGATGGTATGGATGGCGCTGATGGCTGGGCTGACCGGCTGTGATTGGCTGGGCTCGACGGCGGCCCGGGTCATCCCCGCGCTGGAGGTCGTCGATCCCAGCTTCGCCGCTGAGCCCGTCGACTGCAGCGCCCCCATCCCCACACCGCGGCCCAACAATAACGGGGTCATCAGCACCCTGACCTGCGGCGACGTGGTCGAGGGGTATACTGGCGTCGGCACCCGACAGTGGGGGGACTCGTTCTATCGAAGCGTCTACTGTACGCCGGAAGTCCACTACTACGACAACGCGCGCGAGGCGGTCTATGCGCTGAAGGTGCCGCCCAACTTCAAGGCCACCATCCAGCTCGACAGCAACTGCGCAGATCTCGACGTCGTCGCAGTCGCCTGGGAAGAGACCGGCCACATGCCCACCGACCGCCACCCCATCATCGAGTGTGAGATGGACACCTCTCGCGGCGGCGGCACCATCGCGGTCACCACCGTCTCCCGCGAGCAGCGATACCTCATCGGCGTCGACGGCAAGAACAACGCAGAGAGCAACTTCCGGCTCTCCGTCACCTGCGCCCAATACCGCTGATCATACGTCTCGATATCGCGCGTCTCAATCAAGCCCCCCATCGCCCCCCGCTGCCGGTTGCGGCAGCGGGGGGCGATGGGGAAGTCACCCGGGGGCGTCAGCCCTGGGCTTCGATGTCCGTGCGGATCTTGTTCAGCGCCGAGCCCGCCTGGAACCAGGCGAACTGCTCGATCGAGAGGGTGTTGGTCGTCTCGATCCGATCTTCGGTGCCGTCGGAGTGGTGCAGGATGACGGTCGGCGAGCCGCCATCGGCGATGGCGCCGATGTTGATGATGTCGACCGTGTCGTCGCCCTTGACCTTCTCATAGTCCGCCGGGTCGGCGAAGAACAGGGGCAGGACGCCCTGCTTCTTGAGGTTGGTCTCGTGGATCCGGGCGAAGCTGCGGACGATAACGGCCCGGCAGCCCATGTGGCGGGGTTCCATGGCGGCGTGCTCGCGGCTGGAGCCCTCCCCATAGTTCTCATCACCGAAGATGACCCAGTCCTGTTCGGCGTCGTTGTAGGCGCGGGCGATGTTGGGGTGGGTGTCTTTGAGGCCGGTCAGGAAGTTGATGCCGTTGCCGAACTCACCGGTGAATTCGTTGTTGGCACCGGCCATGAGGTTGCCGCTGATGTTGGTCAGGTGTCCGCGATACTTCAGCCACGGCCCCGCCGCGGAGATGTGGTCGGTGGTGCACTTGCCGACTGCCTTGACGAGGATCTTCATGCCGGTGATGTCCTGGCCGTCCCAGGCCGCGAACGGGGTGAGCCGCTCGATGCGCTCAGAGTCGTCGGCGATGACCACCTCAACGTCGGCGCGCTTCTCTTCCGGGATCGGCGGGATGAAGCCATCGAAGCCCTCTGCGAAGCCCTTCGCAGGAAGCTCTTCGCCGGAGGGCGCCTCAAGCCTGAACGCCTCACCGTCGGGGCTGGTGACCGAATCACGAGCGGGGTCAAAGCCCAGGTCACCGGTCAGGGCGATGGCCGTGACCAGCTCCGGCGAGCCGATGAAGGACAGCGTCGAGGGGTTGGCGTCGTTGCGCCCGCGGAAGTTGCGGTTGAACGAGTTGATGATCGAGTTGACGTCGCCCTTCTGGATGTCATCCCGCCGCCACTGGCCGATGCAGGGGCCGCAGGCGTTGGCGAGGACGGTGGCGCCGATAGCGCGCAGGTCATCGGCCAGGCCATCTCGCTCGATGGTCGACAGGATCTGATCGGAGCCGGGGGTGACCATGAAACCGACCGCGGCCTTGACGCCCTTCGCAGAGGCCTGACGCGCGACATGCGCGGCCCGGGAGATGTCCTCATACGAGGAGTTGGTGCACGAGCCGATCAGCGCATAGGTGATCTTACGGGGCCATCCCTCTTTGTCGGCTTCTTCACCGAGGGCAGAGATCGGACGGCCGCGGTCGGGGGTGTGCGGCCCGACGACCCGGGGCTCCAGGGTGTCCAGATCGATCTCAACGACCCGGTCATAGTACTGCGCCGGGTTGGCTTCGACTTCTGAATCGGCGCGCAGCTCTGCGGCGTGTTGTTCAGCCAGCGCCGCGATCTCTGCGCGGCCGGTGGCGCGCAGGTAGCGGGCCATGGCCGCGTCGAAGGGGAACAGCGAGGTGGTCGCACCATGCTCAGCGCCCATGTTGCAGATCGTCCCCTTGCCAGTGGCGGAGATGCTCTCACAGCCGGGGCCAAAGTACTCTACGATGTGGTTGGTGCCGCCCTTTACGGTGAGGATCTCACAAACGCGCAGGATGACGTCCTTGGGGCTGGCCCAGCCGTTGAGCTTACCGGTCAGCTTGACGCCGATGTATCCAGGGTTGAGGACTTCCCAGGGGAGACCGACCATCGCGTCGACCGCGTCTGCTCCGCCGACGCCGACGGCGATCATGCCCAGCCCGCCGGCGTTGGGGGTGTGGGAGTCGGTGCCGATCATCAGACCACCAGGGAAGGCGTAGTTCTCCAGCACGACCTGGTGGATGATGCCCGCGCCGGGCTTCCAGAAGCCCAGGCCGTAGCGGGCCGAGACGCTCTGCAAGAACGAGTAGACCTCATTGTTCTCGACGTTGGCGGTCTTCAGGTCGCTGTTGGCGCCTTCATAGGCGCGGATGAGGTGGTCACAGTGGACCGTGCTGGGCAGCGCGACCTCTTCCCGGCCAGCGACCATAAACTGGAGCAGCGCCATCTGCGCAGTGGCATCCTGCATCGCGACCCGATCCGGGTGCAGATCAAGGAAGCTCTTGCGGCGCTCGAAAGGCTGGTTCTCCGGATCGGCGAGATGGGTGAAAAGGATCTTTTCACCCAGGGTGAGCGCCCGTCCCAGCCGACGCCGTCCGATCGCGTGCCGCGCCGCCTGTGAGGCGTAAACTTTCCGTACCGCTTCAATATCGAGCATGACTTTCCTCCGAAGTTCGAATCGGGTTCATACCCTAATCAGTCTGCGGGGCGTCCGGCGAACCCTCTTCCGAAGTTGCCTCTTCGATCCGGGCTTCGATCCCAGGTCGGGCGAGCACCCAGCCCAGCAGGGCGATGCCCTGAATCGAAAAGATGATCGCCGCGATCTGCAGTCCCTGACCGCAATCGACCGGATTCGGCGCCATCCACACCCCCGGGTGGGCAGCGCTCACCACCACCAGCGGCACCAGCGGCCGCCACGAACGCTTCCGGGTGAGCGTAGCGACCAGGCCGATCACACAGAACAGCCCGTTGAGCGCCAACATCGCTGTCGCCGTCTGGGCGGCGAACTGCATCTTCTCTACCCCGCCTGGCCCCGCACAGGCCCACGCTTCCATCACCGAGACCATCCACCATCCGCTCATTCCGATCGCTCCGCCGCTGCTGCCTGAGGACGTTCCCCTGGAGTAGAGGGGTTGGTTAAACCGTCGTACCGTACCGGAGGAGGACTGAATATGACGCGCATGACATCCATTCTGAACCTGTTTCTGACGCTGTTTCTGACCATGGCATCCGGGCTGCTCGCCTGCGACGCGGACACCAACCGCTGCGACGCGTTCGTCGACTATGTCTGCGACTGCGATCCGAGCACCGACTGTGACAGCCTGCAGGCGACGTATGAGAACGCCTCTGTTGAGGAGCAGGATCAGTGTGAGCTGGAGCTGAATGATCTTCAAGCCCAGGCAGACGTCGACACCGGCTTCGAATGTCAGGCGACGGCGCGCTGAGGGGTTCGCTCACCCTTGAGCCAGATCATAGTCGTCATCGTCGTCGAAGACGACCTCCTGTTCTGGGGCGACGCCCTTCGGGGCGCGCCATGCGACGATGATCGCAGCCGTGACGACCAGGGCGACGCCGACGAGCTGTGACGTGCTCAACCCGGAGCCGAACTGGTCGACGCCGCGGACCACGTCGCCGCGGAACCCTTCGATGGTGATCCGTGCTGCGGCGTACAGGACCATCATCGCCGCCAGGATCTGGCCATCGAAGTAGCGGGCGCGTGCCCACATCCAGCTCAGCAGGGCAAACAAGGTCACCCCCGTGGCGATCTCCCACATCTGAGTGGGAAAGAGCGGCACATCGAAGATCGCACCGACGCCGACGCCCCGCTCAAAGACCAGCGCGAGGAACGGAAAGCCATCGACGGTCACGATGCTTCCGCCAGGCAGCGACAGCAGGACGCTGCGGACGGTCATCGGCACGTCGGTGGGAAGCGCGCAGACCTGCCCATGGCAGCATCCTGCGAAGAAGCAGCCCATCCGGCCGATGCCCAGGGCGAGCATGATCGCGGGCGCGGCGACGTCGGCCAACTTGAGGACCGGGATCTTGCGAACCCCTGCATACACCGCGCCGCTGATCACGCCGCCCAGCACGCCGCCCAAAAACGCGAAGCCGCCCTGGCCCATGTCGAAGAAGACCAGCGGGTTGGCGAAGAACGCGTCGGGTTCGGCGAAGACGAAGTGCAGCAGCCGGGCGCCGGCCATCCCGAAGATGCTGATGATCAGATAGAGCGGGACCAGGCTGTCGGGTTCGATGCCGACCTTCGGCGCGCGCGCGCTGACCAACAAAAACGCTGCCAAAAACGCCAGCATCACCATCAGCCCCCAGGTGTGGAAGCCGATCACACCGGCCTCTCCTGCGTGGGCGAGCCCCATGGACAGGCCATGGTCCTGAGAGAACGTGAACAGTGTTGGGAACATCTCTTCGTCTCTATCCTGTTGCCAGCCACCTTCACGCACCAGACAATCTCTGTAAGGAGATCCGTGCGTAGCCATTAAGCTTTGGGGCCTGTGGATCCGATGTCGTTGAGTGACGGAGGTCACACGGATGAGTTCAGCAGGCCTGTTTGACGCCCCTGGCGTCGGTATTCCAAGTCTTCCCGAAATGATCGGGGATCTGATGGCGATCAAGCCGGACATGCCCAGCCGACGGGTGGTGCGCATGTTCAAAAACGAACCCGAGCTGCGCGACGCAGTCCTGGAGCTGGCCAATTCGCCATATTACTCCGGGCGGCGACCGCTGGAGAGCATCGGGCGCATCCTGGACCGCACCGGGCTGCCCGGACTGCGGAGCCTGGCGCTGCGCGGGATGTTGGAGTTGGAGCTGTTCTCTCACTCCGATCCGCTCATCGAGCAGCTGCGCCAGCACAGCACCGCGACAGCCTACATCACCGGCGTCCTCGCACGGTATACGCCGCTCAACGCCGAGCGGCTGTTCGTCAGCGCCCTGCTCCAGAACATCGGGGTCATCATCCCCCTGATGAATATGGACCCCCAGCGCGCCAGCGAGCCCGCCGGCTGGCAGGCGATTCGATATGCCCACGAAGCTATCGCCCGCCTCGCATGCGAAGAATGGGATATGCCGAAGGAGGTTCAGGACATCCTGGGGGAGCATCACCAACTGGATGCGAGCATGGACAACGCCCGCGATATCTCTGCGCTCTTCCTGTCGAACTATATCGCGAGCACCCTCGACCTGGGCATCGACCACCCCATTCATCCCGAAGATGACGAAGACATCGTCGAGCTGGCCATGGAAGTCCTCGATGTCGAGCCCGGACAGTTGCCCGCCATTCAAGAAGATGCCCATGAGGTTCTTTCTCTGATTGGATAACGGAACGGCATACAATACAATGTGCGTATGCCAAGATACCTCGATCTCGAAGTTCAAATCGAAGAAACGAAACCCCGCGTTTGGCGACGCTTTTTGCTGAAAGAAGACGCCACGTTTCAGGAGCTCCACGACGCGATCCAGGACGCGTTTGGATGGACGCGCACCAAAGCGTGGGAATTCTTTGAAAAAGTAGAGCCGGATTCAAAGAAAATCACAGATTCGGATGAAGATGCTGAAAATTCAGCATCTATAGCCCTTTCCGAACACTTCGCTTGGAAGGGCGGCAGCCGGATCTGTGGATACCTCTACGACACCGACGACAGGTGGTGGCACCGCGTCCGCCTGCGTGGGTATCACAACACGGATAAACGTTTCAAACGTCGCTTGAAAGGCGGAAAACGTGCGTGTCCCGTCGAAGGCACCGGTGGTCCGGGAAATTATGTCCGTTCCATTAGAGTTATCGGCGGCCGCCTTGATGATCCAGAGCTGAAGGCCAAACTCGGTGACTGGGATCCCAAAGCCTTCGCGCTGCGTGAACATGCACGGACGTTCTTTATTCCAGCGGCGCCCACATCCAACAAGACCGCCCGGACAAAGACGCGTCGTGAAGCGGACAGCATCATCCAATCGCTGCTGACGACCTCGGATATTTCCGATTCGGCCATCACAGAAGCGTTGGAGGATATCCACAACGGCGCGCTGCAGCGGGCGCTGGTCAACCAACTGTTCGCCGATGACATCGATGAAAGCAGTGCGCCGGTGGCGCTGCGCATCATCGAGATGATCGGGTTGGGGCGGCAGGCTGGAAAGCTTGCTGCGGCCGTCGATGATGAGGCGCTGTCTGAGGGCGTACGAGCGCTCAGCCAGAAGTTCCTCGACACCCAGCGGACGACCGCTGCGGTCGCCGTTGATGCGCCGGAGCCGGTGACGCCGCTCGATCTGCTGCGGTCGGTTCATGAAGATGATCTGCTGGGGGCGCTGGAGCGTTCGTTGTCAGAAGTTTCGTTCGCGGACTTCGAGAAAGTTCGCAAGCAGCAACGGATCTCCGCGTTGGGGTTATATCGAAGCGCATTTGATGAGCGTGCCTTTCACAAGGATCGCTCCGCGATGCGAGAGGCCATCTCAGCCGAACGTTCTCCGCTTCGGTTCACAGCGATGCCCGGCTCACGGCTTCCGCGGGTGTCTGCAGAAGAGCGGTTGGAACCCGACGGTTTGATGACCTGGATCAGCGACTGCGATGATCAGGGTCAATACACCATTCTCATCCGTTACGATGACGACACCCCAGACACGATGCCGGTCTTCCTTGAGCTTCAGGCGGACATCACCGGTGGTGTCGTGCGCGGTGAAGCCCACACCACCCTGACCGACGATGAGATCCTCGATCGCATCATCACCGCCGGTGAGCACTACGGCGCTGACCTGATCGCGGCGCCGTCGGGTGGTCCGGCGACCCTTCTGTTGGAGGCGCTGGAGCGCAGCCTGGACGGCTCGCAGCAGTCCTTCGCGGTCGCCGCGACCATGGCGCACCTCACCGAGCCGGTGGCCATGCCCGTGCCAGACGCTGGCAGCGATGAGTTCTTGCCGCTTGATTCTCTTCACCTGATGCTCAACAGCGCTCCCCAGTGGCTCATCCAGTTTGATCGCATCGAAACGCTGGATGTTGACCTTCCACAGCCCAAAGATGTGGACGTCTGGCGGTCGCGGCTCGCCGAAGCGATGAACACCGCCGAGATGCGGTCGCTGTATCAGGCCATGCTCCGCCACACTGCGCGCCTTCGGCTGGCCCGTGGGGAGACCCTTCTCGCCCAGCGTTACGCCCGCCTGGCCAACGACTGTGCGACCGAAGACGGTGCTGAGCCCTTGTTTATGGGCATCGCCTATATGTTCTTCGCCGACTGATCGTCAGCAGACCGCGAACCACCCCTGACCTTCCATGAGGTCAGGGCGCAGCGTCTGAAGCACCCGTCGAATCTCCGCACGGGCCCCACGTGCGCCGACGGCCACGAGCAGGTGATCGAAGGACGCGTTCCGGATCGCTTCCGGTGGCTGGACCGGGATTCCACGCCGGGTCGTGCGTTGGAAAGCGTCCACCAGTACCGGGATGGCGTGTCCCTGAGCGTGTAACCATCGGATCCAGGGGCGCGCCGATCGTCCCGCGCCCCACACCGCCACCCGCCGCGGGCCATCGGCCCACCGGGCCTGTAGATGTGCCATCTTCAGCCGCTCGAAGGCGCCCCGGCGATACCGCGGATCGCTCCGGGTGAGCCGATCGGGCCGATCCTGGATGACGACCACCGTCTGGGAGAGGTTGGCCAGCCGCCACCCGGCCCCGGCCAGCCGCAGCCAGAGGTCGTAGTCTTCGGGGAAGTCTCCGTCCCGATAGCCGCCGACCGCAGCCACCGCGTCCGCCCGCATCGTCACCGCTGGATGAAACAGCGGGCTCTCGATCAACAATGCCGGATGGAGATCGGTCAGGCCGTTGACCCATGCGACATATCGGGTCATCCCCTCCCCCAACGGGCCCTCGATGATCGCGTGTCCACCGATGGCGCCGAGCGACCCATCGGCGGCGAGCGCCGCCCGCTGGGCGTCCAGCCGACCGTGCAGGGCCCGATCGTCCGCATCCAGCCGCGCCAGGAGATCGCCAGTCGCCGCCGCGCGCCCCGCCTCCAGCGCCGCCACGATGCCCTTCGGCGGTTGGCGGAGCAGTCGCAGGCGCCGATCCGAAGGGAGGACCGCGGCCGGATCGTCCGCGCTCCCGTCATCGATGACGATGAATTCATCGTCATCGTGGCACTGAGCGAGCCCGGAGTCGACCGCCCGCCGCAGCCAACGGGCACCATTCCGGACCGGAAGCAGCCAGGAGACCATCAAGGGGTCACCCCGGTCTCTGAGCCGACCCGGAGGTTCATCTGCCAGACGATAGGCTGTGCGATGCCCACCGCCGGAGGGATCAGAATCCACAGCGGGTTCACGCCCATCTCAGCGTTTCTCGGCCAGCAACGCTGCCAGCTTCTCCATCCCCCGCTGAACCAGGTCCGGCGGCGCGCAGGTGAAGCAGAGGCGAACGTAGTTGCCATAGTTCTTCGGACCGAAAGAAGAGCCCGGCGCGAAGATCAGGTTTCGATCCAGGCAATCTGACATAAACCCGGACATTCCCCGTTCGTCGAGGTACGGCGCCACGTCCAGGAACAGAAATTGCCCCCCGCCAGGGGGCGTCAGGCCCAGGGTCTCCGCGGCCTTCTGCCCTGCAGTGATGTAGCGCTCTCGGGCCTGCTCAATCCAGGGCTGACCGTTGCGGACCACGTGGAGGGCCGACAGCTGCCCCGGCGTCGGCGTCGAGTAATAGCTGTACAGGCCCGCCTTGTGGACATGGCCGATGGCCTCGTCCGAGGGGCCGAGCAGATAGCCCACCCGCACCCCCGCCAACCCATACGCCTTCGAGAAGCTGTAGACGGTGAAGGTCCGCTCCGGGGCGAGCTGCGCAGGTGAGACGTGCTCGCCGAGGTACGCGTAATCCTCATAGATCTCATCGGACCAGACCCACAAGCCGTGATCCTTGGCGAAGGCGGCGATCTGTTCGATGACGGCCCGGGGGTAGACCTGAGACGTGGGGTTGTTGGGGGTGTTGAGGTAGATGGCGATGGTCCGATCGGTGCGGTGCGCTGCGAGGCGCGCGAGGATGTCTTCGCCGCCGAGGTCCAGAAACGGCACCTCGACCGCGCGGCCCCCCGAGGTGTTGACGATCCCAGCGATGAGGGGCCAGTACGGGGCGAGGATCATGACCTCATCGTCCTGCTCAAGCAGGGTGTTGGCCAGAATTTTCAGGCCCGCGGTCCCCGAGGCGGTCACCAGCAGCCGGCCTGGCGTGACGCCGCGTCGCTCGGCGAGGGCATCGAGGAGCGCAGGGTGGCCACGGGTGGCGGTGTATCGGTGCATGCCCGGGTGGTCAGCGGTCTTCAGGTCCTCCATTCGGGCTCCGGGCATCGGCTCCATCCAGGTATCGCCGACGTTGAGGGGATAAATCTCTCCCTCCAATGCGGCGATGCGATCGGCGAACTGCGAGTAGGGACCGCCAGGGATCGAGCGGATATGGTTGGCGACGGCGGGATAACGTGGCATCGAGCGGGCTCCTGTGCGAAGGTCCGAGCAGTCCGGAATAGAGGGGCCAGCTTACCCCGTCACGACGCGCCGCGCGCTATCAGTGATTCGCAGGCGCGTCGGCGCTCGTATCGCAACCACAATGATGGGTACCATGGCTGAGATTGAGGAAGACAAACCGCCGATTCGCCCCCTCGGCGAGCGCATCCCCGAAGAAGGGCTGACCGACCCCGACGAAGCGCTGGACGTGTTCATCGGGTGGGTCACCGACCTGGGGCTGTCGCTGTACCCCGCACAGGAGGAGGCTGTCCTGGAGCTGTTCAGCGGCGCCAGCGTGATCCTCAAGACCCCCACCGGCTCTGGCAAGAGCATGGTCGCCCTGGCGATGCATTTCTGGGCGCTCGCCCGCGCCCGGAAGAGCATCTACACCGCCCCCATCAAGGCGCTCGTCAGCGAGAAGTTCTTCTCACTGTGCCGGACCTTCGGCGCTGAGGAGGTCGGCATGATGACCGGAGACGGCTCGATCAACCGGGGCGCGCCGATCATCTGCTGCACCGCAGAGGTGCTCGCCCAGATGGCCCTGCAGGAGGGTGAACACACCCCGTACCAGGCCGTGATCATGGATGAGTTCCATTACTACGGCGATCGCGATCGGGGGCGGGCCTGGCAGATCCCGCTGCTGACCATGCCGCAGTCCCGGTTCTTGCTGATGTCCGCGACGTTGGGAGACACCTCGGAGATCGAGACCGATCTGGCCGGGCGGACCGGTGAACGGGTCGCGGTCGTTCAGAGCAGCACCCGACCCGTTCCCCTCGACTTCGAGTATCGCCAGACGCCGCTGCATGAGACGCTGGAGAGCCTTCTTCGGAGCAACAAGGCGCCGGTCTATGTGGTCCACTTCTCTCAGAAAGCGGCCACCGACACCGCGGGCGCCCTGATGAGCATCAACTTCTCGACCCGGGAAGAGAAGGCGGCCATCAAAGAGGCGCTCAAGGGGTTTCGCTTCGACAGCCCGTATGGACCGGACATCCGTCGGTTTGTGCAACATGGCGTCGGCCTGCACCACGCCGGGTTGTTGCCCAAGTATCGGCTGCTGGTCGAACGCCTTGCGCAGCAGGGGCTGCTGAAGGTCATCTGCGGGACCGACACCCTGGGCGTCGGCATCAATGTGCCCATCCGGACCGTTCTGTTCACCAGGCTGTGCAAGTTCGACGGCGAGTCCGTGGACATTCTCAGTGTCCGGGACTTCAAGCAGATCGCCGGACGGGCTGGACGGAAAGGATTCGACGATCGCGGCCTGGTCGTCGCGCAGGCTCCCGACTGGATCATCGAGAACAAGCGGATGGAGGACGCGGTCAAGTCCGGCAAGCGGAACAAGAAGAAATTCGTCAAGAAGAAGCCTCCGAAGCGTGGCTACAAGCACTGGGATGAGGAGACGTATCGCCAGCTGATCGCCAAACCACCAGAGACGCTGGAGAGCCAGTTTCACATCGACCACAACCTGCTGCTGTCGCTGCTGCGGAAGGCAGAGGAGACCGAGGACGATACCGACGGCCTCGATGAGCTTCGCGCCCTTATCGGCGCGGCCCACACCACGAAGGGGAAGACGGCGCGGCTGCTGGAGAAGGCCGAAGAGATGCTCAACGAGCTTGTCGAGGCGGGCATCGTCGAGCAGTTCGGCGATCGCAGCGCCGGCGGGGACGTGTTCGTCTCAGGCAACCTGCAGGCCGACTTCAGCATGCATCATACGCTCTCGCTGTTTTTGTTCCACGCCCTGTCGCTCCTGGACGCGGAGTCTGAGACCTACGCCCTCGACGTCGTGACCCTGGTCGAGGCGGTCCTGGAGAACCCGCGACCGGTGCTGCTCGCGCAGGCCAACGAGCTGAAGGGCAAGATGATCGCAGCGATGAAGGCTGAAGGCATCCCCTACGAGGAGCGGATGGAGAAGATCGAGGATGTCTCCTGGCCGAAGCCGCGGGCGGAGTGGATCTATGAGACGTTCAATGAATACGCCGACGCCCACCCCTGGGCTTCTGGGGAGCTGATCCGCCCCAAGTCGATCGTCCGGGACATGGTCGAACGCTATGCGTCATTTGCGGATTATATCCACGAGCTTCGGCTGCCACGGGTGGAGGGGGTGCTGCTTCGGTACCTGACCCAGGCCTACAAGGCGCTCCTCCAGAGCGTGCCACAGGATCGGATGAGTGACGCGCTGCTCGACATCCAGGCGTTCGTTCGGGCGATGCTGGCCCGGGTCGACAGCAGCCTGGTGACCGAGTGGGAGCGGATGGCCGCCGGAGACGCGACGCCGGAAGATGAGCCGCCACGTCCGGTGGACATCTCAGAGAACAAGAAGGCGTTCCGTGCCCGGGTGCGCGCTGAGATGCACGCGTTGCTGCGGGCGTTGTCCCGGGAGGACTGGGACGACGCGGCCAGCTCGGTCCGCGATCCCACCGATCCGATCCGCGCGCCCTGGAGCGGTGAGGACTTCGAGAAGGCGCTCTCCCCCTTCATCGCGGAGCACGGTCCGGTCCGATTTGATGGCCGCGCCCGCCAGGCCTGGAACACGATCCTTCAGCAGACTGATCGTCATCAGTGGACGATACGTCAGGTGCTGACGGTCGATCAGCCCGAGATCGCCGGGGCGTATGATGATGAGGTGGAGGAGGTGGTCAGCGCCTGGGCGATCGACGGCGTCATCGACCTCCGAAGCGACACCAACCCCGAGGGTCCGATCATCGAGATCGTGCAGATCAGCGAGTGACCGCGATGTCATAGGCGCGCATCTTCCGGCGCAGGGTGTTCCGATCGATCTCCAGCAGGCGAGCGGCCTGGGAGCGGTTGCCGCCGGCGGCCTGGAGCGCTGCGCGGATGGCGGCCTGCTCGGCGGCTTCGACCACATCGCCGAGGGTCTGGACCTGTCCGAGGGCGTTGACACCGCGGGCGGGCGCGGACGGCAGCCCCTGGATCTCAGGCGACAGGTCGATCAGCCGGGGCGGCCCATCACAGAATACCGTCCAGCGGACCACCTCGGCCCGGAGCTGCCGAACGTTGCCTGGCCAGTGAAACGCCCGCAGGGCGGCCATCGCCTCAGGCGTAGGGGTGAGGCGATCGAGGACACCCAGCTCGCGGAGAAAGTGAGCGACGAGGAGGTCGACATCTCCGGCCCGCTCGCGCAGCGGCGGGACCCGTAAAATCGCGCCAGCCAGCCGATAGTACAGATCCTCTCGAAATTCGCCCGCGGCGGTCATCGCGGGGATGTCTCGGTGGGTGGCGGCGAGGATCCGCACATCGACCGTCACCGGCGCTTCGCCGCCAACGCGGCGAATGACGCCTTCCTGGAGGACCCGCAGGAGGAGGACCTGGACTCTGGGGGACAGCTCGCCGACCTCATCGAGGAACAGGGTGCCGCCGTGGGCCTGCTCGAACAGGCCACGCTTCCGGCTGCTGGCGCCCGTGAAGGCGCCCTTTTCATGGCCGAACAGCTCGCTCTCCAGGACGCCTTCAGCGAAAGCGCCGCAGTTCTCCGAGACGAACGGCCCGCTGCCCCGGGGCGAGGCCTGGTGGATGGCACGGGCGACGCGCTCTTTTCCCGCGCCGGTCTCTCCGAGGATGAGGATGGGGACGTCGGCCGCGGCGATCCGGCCCAGGAGCCTTCGGAGGGTCTGCATCGGGGCGCTCTCGCCGATGATGTCGCCGGTCGCCGCGCGGGCGACGGCCCGCAGCCGCGCGACCTCCTCGCGGAGGGCGTGGACTTCGGGGAACCCCTCGATGTCGAGCTGCACCACCCGGACCGGGTGGGGATGGGGATCGGGGACGAAGACCGGCGGAATGACCTGAAGCATTCGGGCGGGGAGCAACCCTGCCTGGACGAGGATGACCCACATCGTCTGCATCTGCGGCGTCCCCGACGACAGCACCACATCGAGCGCCGGGTGGTGGCGGTGACGTGCGACGAGCGGGGCCAACGCAGCGAACAACTGTGCATGGTCTGAGGGATCCCAGACGTCGAGGATGGTCAACGACGCCGCGATGTCTTGTGCGCGCAAATCGGCGAGGAGCAGTTGGGCGTTGTCTGCGCCGGGTGGCGTCGAGAGGACCTCAACCTCCGTGTAGGGGGTGTCGGTCTGCTCGACGAGGCGCATGACGGGGCCGCGGTCACGTGCGCGAGGGCGGTGGTAGTGGGGTTTGGGCCCGGAGACGCCCCGGTCAGACCAGGCCAGAAGCTTTCGCCGGGTCTCGTCGCTCATCTCCGCTCTCCTCTATCGAGCGGGTCCATCATAGCGTCCGTTACAATGGGTACGGTGATTCTGCTGAGAGACGATCATGAAATGGCTGTGGCTCTTCGTGCTCCCTGGATGCGCTTTTATCAGCGACAGTCATGAAGACTGGCGGCTCGATCCGGATGAGGACGGCGTCCCCGTCGGCGAGGACTGCAATGACGCGGATCCGCAGATCGGGGCGGCGCGGGCGTGGTACCCGGACGCCGACGGTGACGGGATCGGTCGACAGGAAGACGAGCAGATCCTGTGCATCCCGCCAGAGGGGTCGGTGACGGCGGGCGGCGACTGTGATGACAGCGATGACACCACCTTCCCGAACGCCGACGAGCGGTGCGACGGCGCAGACAACGACTGCGACGGCGAGATCGACGAAGGGGTCTTGACGCCGTTCTGGCCGGACAGTGACAACGACGGCTATGGCAGCCCGACGGGGCGGACCGAAGCCTGTGAGGCGCCCTC
>JBCBLB010000161.1:0-15587 GCA_038520555.1 Myxococcota bacterium
GCCTGGATCGGGACGGGCTGTTGGAGTCTGCGCGCTTCCATGAACCCAACGCCACCGAAGAGCGGTATGACATCATGCTCGATAAGCGGCTGGATTTGTGCATCACCATTCCCAGCCTGGGGGTGCGTCGGATCACCAACCTGCTGCGGCGGTATCTGGGCGAGGCGGAGAATCTGCTTCGGGCCAGCTTCGGTCGGGACGCGTTGAACCGGCTGAGCGTCGCGGCGGCCCATGAGCCGCTCGGTTCGCCGATGTTCTTGAAGCGGTTGGTTCATCGGGCGCTGCTGTTGGCGGAGTTCGCTCAGGAAGCCCGATCGACGTCGGATCTGAGCGAGGCGCAGTGGGCCTGGATCGTGATCAGCCAGCGCTGGCCGGATATGCGGCAGTATATGCAGACGACCGCGCGGTGGTCGGAGCTTCGGCAGACGCTGGTCTGGCTGCAGAAGTCGGAGCGCAACTCACGAGAGATGATCCGGTCGCCGCTGGTCAAGACGCTGGAGTCTGATCCCACCTTGTTCCGGTATCTTCGCCAACACGCAGAAGACTTCCAGAAGGACTCGGACGGGCTGCTCCGCGTCGAGGGGCTGCTCCGAGCTGCGGGCCTGTAACGGCAAGTGGGTCGCGGATAGAGAGAACGGGTCGTATAGTTCAACCTGTGACGGCACACCCGTGAGGTCTCGACGATGATCCTTCTCTGGACGGCCCTGATGCTGACACCGGACGTGTCTGCGCAGGACTACAACTGCAATGGCATCCTTCGTGATAACGAAGGTTTGGTCGATTTGAGCGATGAGGACTGCCTGTACCCCTCACAGGACGACTACCTGGACTATCCGACGTTTGGCTGTGCTTACCCGGTGGCGCAGCTCGACATCGATCGGGATGGTCTGGTTGGGGCGATCATTTCGATCCCACCGGACGATCCAACGCCGGATCTGTTGGTGGTGTTGTCCTGTGACAACTGCGAGGGGATCAACAACCCCTCGCAACGAGACGACGATAACGACGACGTGGGCAACGGCTGTGACGTCTGCGGCGCGATCCCCAACCCCGATCAGCTCGATGAGGACGCGGACGGCTTCGGTGACGTCTGCGACAATTGCCCCGACGTGGTCAACACCGACCAGGGCGATCAGGATGGGGACGGCCGCGGGGACGCCTGCGATGTCTGTCCGCTGCTCTTTGACGACCAGCTGGATTTTGACGACGACGGGGTCGGCGACGCGTGCGACAACTGCTCGGAGATCGAGAACCCCGATCAGTTTGACGACGACAGTGACGGTGTCGGGGACGCTTGCGATGTCTGCCCGGAGCTGGCCAGCGAGAACCAGATCGACCGGGACTTTGATGGGTTCGGCGACGACTGCGACAACTGCATCAATGACGAGAATCCGGAGCAGATCGATCCGGATCTGGACGGCATCGGGGCGGTCTGTGACATCTGCCCGGCGGACTTCGATCCGAACCAGATCGACACGGACAGCGACGGCGTCGGGGACCGCTGCGACAACTGTCCCACGCTGTTCAACCCCAACCAGTTCGACACCGATGAGGACGGCATCGGTGACGCCTGCACCTTTGGCGCAGAGTCCGACACCGGTGAGATCGACACCCAGGTCTCCAGCTGCGGCGGCAACCGGGCGGGGGGCCTTCTGGTGCTGGCTGGCCTGCTGGGCTTCCGGAGGAGGCGACGATGATCGGGCTGCTCATCCTGTTTACGCTCGGGCCCGCGAGCGCTGCCGATCGGAATTGCAATGGGATCGAGAGCGCCGATGAGGGGTTCACCAGCATCACCGACGTCCGCTGCGATCCAGAGTATCCGTTTCGGGACTCGTATCTGTTCTATGGGACCTTCGGCTGCCGCTATCTGGTCGAGGTCTTCGATGTCGACGGTGACGGATTAACCGGATCAGAAGTTTCGCTCCCCTTCGGCGATCCGACGCCGGAGCTTATCGTCGATCTGTCCTGCGACAACTGTGAGGGCATCTTCAATCCAGAACAACTGGACATGGATGAAGACGACGTCGGTGATCTCTGTGATATCTGCCCGTCGGTCCCGGATCCGGAGCAGCGGAATTCGGACAGCGATGCGCTGGGCGACGCCTGTGACAACTGCCCGCAGGTCGCGAATTTCGATCAGGCGGATGTCGACGGGGATGGCATCGGAGACGCCTGCGATCTTTGTGATGACTCCATTGATCAGGACGGGGACGGCGTCGGCGAAGAGTGTGACGTCTGCCCGGACGTCGCTGATGAACAGCAGGTTGACACCGATCGGGATGGCTTCGGGGATGCCTGCGACTTCTGCCCGACCTTCGCCACCGTTGACAATACCGACACGGACCAGGACGGCCTGGGCGATGATTGTGATGGCTGTCCACAGGTGGCCAACCCCGAGCAGCTGGATGCAGACGACGATCTTCGGCAGGACGCTTGCGACAACTGCCCGAACACCTTCCAGGTCGATCAGCGGGATCAGGACAATGACGGCGTCGGCGACGCCTGCGACAACTGCCCCACCACCGCCAACCCCGACCAGCTCGATGCGGACGGCGATGGCGTGGGCGACCTGTGCGCTCCAGAGGATGAGGACGCCGGCGAAGGCAGCCAGAGCGGCGGTGGCTGCGGGAGCCAGGGACAGGAAGCGGCGCTGCTGATCCCGCTGCTGACCCTGTTCGGCCTGAGGCGCCGATCGCCGGTGCTGCGGTGAAGGACGCAGGGCCGCCGCCGGCGAGCCTCCGGGTGGGGCGCCTGTTGGTCGGCGGCGTCCGACTGGCGGTCAAAATCGTCCCGGCGTCGCTGCGCAAACGCATTGAAGACCGGATTTTCTATGGGATCTTCAACCAGACCCGGGTGATGAACGACAACTATGGTTGGCGTCCAGGCCAGCCAGCCAGCTACACCACGAGGCGAACGAAACCTCGGGAGTAGTTGATGGAGACCTTTGGAGAGCGCCTCGCGCGCGCTGTGGAAGCCGTGGGTGTGCCGCTGGGGCTGGGGCTGGATCCGCACCTCGATCGTCTGCCTGCGTCGCTTCAGGTCCGCTACGCCGATCGCACCGGCGCAGACTTTCGGAAGGCCGCAGCAGAAGCGGTCATGGAATTCAACCATGCGGCCATTCAGGCCGCCAAAGGCCGCGCTGCGGCGGTCAAACCCCAATTTGCCTTCTATGAGCAGCTCGGGGCGCCGGGGTGGGCTGCGCTGGAAGAGACCTGTGCGATGGCCCGTGCGGCGGGGCTTCTGGTCATCGGTGACGCCAAGCGTGGGGACATCTCCTCTACCGCTTCGGCGTACGCACGGGCCATCCTTGATCCAGAGGGGCCGCTGGGCTGTGACGCGGTGACGCTGAACGCATGGATGGGGGTGGATGTCCTGGCTCCGTTTCTACAATATGTACCGCAGGGTCGTGGGGTGTTTGTTCTGGTGCGGACCACGAACCCGGGCAGCGGTTTGCTGCAGAAGCGCGCAGACAACGCCATTGCGCTGGCGCGAGCGTTGGATGCGCTCGATGAACCCGCCGATGAGCGCTGGTCTGCGGTGGGCGCGGTGGTTGGCGCGCAGGCCGCCACAGATGCGGCCGCGATTCGTGCAGTGATGCCGCGTGCGTGGTTTCTGGTCCCCGGCGTCGGCGCACAGGGCGGCGGAGCTGAGGACGCGCTGGTGGGCGCGGATGCTGCGGGAATGGGGGCGTTGGTGGTCAGCTCTCGATCCCTGCTGTTCCCCGGGACCCCTGACACTGCATATGACGCCGATCCAGGCGGGTTTATTGCACGTCAGCTCGAAGGGTTGGGATCCATCCTCAAGTCTTCGATTCGTGCAAAATAGGTGACATTGGATTGACAACTTCCTGTAAGATTGAGGTCACAATCCACAGGAGGTAGTTATGAGCCGCCGTTTCACCATCATCGCGTTCAGCGTCTTCGCCGTGGGCTGCAGCACCGCGGGCTCTTACGAGGGTCAGTTCGTCATGCAGATGGGGGCGACCCTTCCTGCGGAGATGAAGATCCTCGCCAAGGCAGAGCCCGCGGCGTCCGATCTGACCTGTATGGCCTTCGAAGCACCCCTCAACCCAGATGGGACGTTTACGCTCAATGGGCTGTGTAAAGACACGACCTACCGGATCACGCTGTCGGAGGGCAACCTGCTGATGGAGGGGCTGGACACCCTCACCGGTGGCACTCCCAGCGAGGGCGTGGTCACAACCAATCTCTGGCCGGGGCCCCTTGGTGACGGCGTCGCGATGCTGAATAAGGACGGCACCTTGAAGCGGCTCAGCACGTACACCGCGGTTCAAACCGCCAAGATGCTCGATGACGGTCCGACCATCATCTATCCGCAACACCGCCCCAACGGGCAAGTCACCATCGAAGAGGGCCAGCATCTTGTCATCCATGGCAAGAAGGCCATCGAACGGATGAATTTCTCTCCCATCATCGCGGACACCAATGATCGGGAGTTTGATGGCTTCACCCTGACACCGCATGTGTATGTGGGCGTCAAATTCACCGATGATGGTGTGGAAACCGTGGCTGCATCGATGAACACCGAGAAGGTGACCGATCTGACCGCTGGGGACGGCCATCAGGTCCGGTACATCTCTCATGATGCGTTTGATAGCGGCCACTACGCGTTGTATGGCGAAGGGGATCGGAAGATGTATGTGATCACCTTTGGCCCCCAACCCGAGCAGGCCGCCGCTTCGAATCAATAGGATGTCCCGATCGGGCCGGGTCTGACCCGCCCCTTCATCGGGGTGTACATCGGGGTGTAGGGTCAGATTGTGCTAAGACCCTCCCGTCGTCGCGCTCTCGCGTATACAGAGAGGGCGCACCCCTGGGAGGGTCCGTTCGTTGGACAAACACTACTATCATCGCGATGATCTGGGAAAGTTCGGAGACATCGCAGAAGGCAGCCCCGAGCTGGCGAAGAAATTCTTCGCCTGGTATAACGCCGTCTTCGAGGATGGAGCCCTGACCGAGCGTGAGAAGGCGCTCATCGCGTTGGCCGTCTCGCATACCGTGCAGTGTCCGTACTGTATCGATGCCTACACCTCAGCCTGTCTGGAGAAGGGCTCGGACCTGGAAGAGATGACCGAAGCCATCCACGTCGCCAGCGCGATCCGGGGTGGCGCGGCGCTGGTCCATGGCGTGCAGATGCTCAGCCAGATCAAACAGAAGGGGATGGGATGAGCGCGGACATCGGAGACGTCCGCCGTCGGCTGGGGCTGGACTCCGCCGCCGCTGGGCCCAAAGCGGTTCGTTCGCTGCTCGCTCGCCGCTCGCCGCTGTCCCCCGCTCCCCACCAACGCCGGATCCTCTCTGAGCTTCCGCTGGAAGACGCAGACTTCAGCGCGCGGCTGGAGCGCGACGGCTTTGCACCGTTTCAGCCCGCTCAGCTCGAGATTTTCCAGATCAACGTGGGCAAGCTGTGCAACATGACCTGCCGGCACTGCCACGTCGACGCCGGACCCGACCGGGTCAACGAGAACATGGACCGAGAGATGATCGACCGGTGCCTCGCGGCGCTCGATCAGACCACGGCACACACCGTCGACATCACCGGGGGGGCCCCGGAGCTCAACCCCAACTTTCGGTACCTCGTCGACCAGTGCGTCGCGCGGGGCAAGCACGTCATCGACCGGTGCAACCTCACGATCCTGATGTTGTCCCGGTTCTCTGACCTGCCGGAGTGGTTCGCCGCGCGTGGGGTCGAGGTCGTCGCCAGCCTGCCCCACCACCGCGCCCGGAACACCGACGCCCAGCGCGGTGACGGGACCTTCGGCCGCTCGATCGCCGCCATCCAGAAGCTCAACGCGGCCGGCTACGGCAAGGGCGATCCGAAGCGGACCCTCACCCTGATGCACAACCCCGCCGGCGCCTTTCTGCCCGCCGGGCAGGCCTCGATGGAGCGGCAGTGGAAACGCTCGCTGGAGCGCACACATGGGATCACGTTCGACCGGCTGATCGCCCTCAACAATATGCCCATCTCCCGGTTTTTGGAGTGGCTCCTCGCCTCGGACAACCTCCAGGGGTACATGGAGACGCTGGTCAACGCCTATAATCCCGCTGCGGTCTCCGGGATGATGTGCCGGAACACGCTGTCGGTGGGCTGGGATGGGACGCTTTATGACTGTGATTTCAACCAGATGCTCGAGCTGCCAGTGGATGTGTCGCGGCCGAACATCCAGGACTTCGACCTGAGCGCCCTCCAGGCGCGCACGATCCGCACGGAGCGGCACTGCTTCGGCTGTTCGGCCGGTGCAGGCTCGTCCTGTGGCGGCGCCACCACCTGAGCGTCAGGCCAGCTTCGTCTCGACCACGCCGTCCCTGCCGGTGACGGCGTCGATGGCGTCGCTGTCGGCCGGCCCGATCGCCACCGTCGTGCGGGTCGGCTGGCCGTGGAACTCGGTCTTGCCAGAGTCCACGATCATCGCGCAGGGCAACCCCCGGGCGAGCGCTTCGGCGTGGGCCGCGATCAGCGTGTCCTCGTCCGCGACCGAGAGCACGATCTTCGTAAACCGCCCGCTGACCCAGGACGCCACCGGCGGCGTCATTTTGATCACCAGGGTGTCCGGGGACGGGCGGCTCGCCATGTTCAGAAGCACCTTCATCGACGCATGCGCGCACTGGGCCGCGATCTTGCCTTTTCGCATCTTCAGATCGCGCCGATACAGGATCACCTGCTTGGTCACGCTCACTCTGGCGACGCCTCTTCCGATGGTGCAGCATCTTCGGCTGGTACAGCATCTTCGGCTGGTACAGCATCTTCGGCTGGTGCAGCATCTTCGGCTGGTGCAGCATCTTCGGCTGGTGCAGCATCTTCGGCTGGTGCAGCGTCTTCTGTGGGAGTGGCGTCTTTTGTGGGAGTGGCATCCTCAACGGGGTTGTTCTCTGCGCCGTCTTCTTCGGGCTGAGGGTCAGGGATGGGGGTCCCGTAGTACACTTTTCCCCCGAGGGGCCAGAGCTCTGCGGTGGGCGGTGCAGGGGGCGGTTTGGGGTTGTCCATCTCGCGGGTCGCGCAACCGGCGATGAGTGCGCCGATCACAAGCAGGTGATGCGTCATATGGCCTCCGAGGGATGAGCGCGTGAGATACACGGATTGGTGTAGAGGGGTAGCGTGACCCCCGATCCGTGCACAAGAATAAACCACACCTGTACCGGAGGATCGATGAGCGACAGCGAAGACAAGAAGTCGGGCCGGGACAAGCTGCCCCGGTATCTGTTCGAAAACTTCGAGGTTGAGATCGACCCCAAGCAGATCGATGAGACGTTTCGGATGCTGAGCACCCGGGTCCGTGGGCTGGTCGACACGGGGCGGTACACCAAGGTTCGGCTGAAGTACAAAGACAAACCGCTCATGCCCGACATCCCGCTGACGGTGTTCGTCGCGACCGAGGCGGTGACGCTGTGGTACGCGGGTCTTTTGCGCGCGCTCCTGGTCAACCTCGGCGTCCGCGCCGTGATCGAGGTGGAGTTTATCCACGACGCGGAGGAGCGGGTCTCTGAGGGCATCGATCTGTATATGGCCGGTGAGGTCGAAGCCGCAGAGGCGAAATACCGCGAGGCGCTGCGGATGAAGACCGACGACGGGGCGGCGCTGTACAACCTCGGCGTCCTGTTGCGGGTCACCGCCCGCCGTGACGAAGCGATCGAATGCTTCGAGAAGGTGGCCGCGATGAAGAATCACCCCGACGCCGATCGTGCGAAGGCTGCGCTGTCTCGGATCCGCCGCGGGCCCCGATCCATCTGAGTGCCAGGTGACGGGTCTGTAAACGTGCGTCCGGATTGCACGTGGCCTGCACGTCAGACGTTTTGCAGGCCGATAAGGATAGAGGTATGCGTGCACAGATCACCAGCACCGGGCTTGCGGCCCCTCCTCAGGTAGAGACCGCCGAACAGCTCGCGCCACAGATCGGCCGGACCGCGGACTGGATCGTTCATCACACCGGGGTGGTTCGTCGGCACATCGCCGCGACGCCGTCGATGGAAGGTTTGGCAGCGTCCGCTGCGCGGCGGGCCCTCGGCGACGGCCCGCCGCCAGACCTGCTCCTCAACGCTTCGGTCACCCCCCGTCAGATGATCCCAGACTCTTCGGTGTTCATCCAACGCGAGCTGGCGCTGTCGGGGGTGCCATCGTTCTCCGTACATGCGACCTGTCTGTCCTTTCTGGTCGGGCTGCACAATGCTGCTGCGCTCATCGCCGCTGGGGCGTACCGTCGGATCCTGTTGGTGTCGTCTGAGGTCGGGAGCGTTAGCCGGGACTTCTCTGAGCCCGAGAGCGCTGCCCTTATCGGGGACGGAGCTGGCGCCGCGATCATCGAGCCGACGCCTGCGGGTGGGGGCTCGGCGATCCTTGGCTACCAGATGGCCACATGGCATGAGGGCGCTGAACTGACGGAGCTTCGCGGTGGGGGCATCCGACGGCACCCGAACAACCCGGACACCACGCCAGAAGACAACCGGTTCCAGATGAACGGACCCGGGGTGTATAAGATGGCGCGCCGCCGGGTGGCGGTCGTGCTCAAGCGGCTGCTCCAGCAGGCCGACGTTCAGCTCTCGGACATCGATCTGGTTGTGCCCCACCAGGCGTCCGGCCCAGCCCTGAACGCCCTGCGATTTTATGGCTTTGCGGCTGATCGTGTGGTCAACATCATCGCTGAGTATGGCAATTGTATCGCCGCTTCGCTGCCCATGGCGCTTGCCGTGGCGCAGCAGGAAGGCCGCCTGAAGCGGGGCGACACGATCCTGTTGCTCGGCACCGGCGCTGGCCTGTCCGTCGGGGGGGCGCTGCTCCGCTGGTGATTCAGGGCGTACGACGCCATGCGTGGTCCAGATGGACTGGATATCGGGTCTCGTTGGCAGCGGAGGGTGAGCATGCAGACCATCGGGGACGGCACCTGGGGACCCGACGCGATCCAGGACCGCCGCTGGCGGCGGGTGGTCGCAGACGTCGCCGATCGCCAGCGGCCGATGCCTTCTCGAATCAAGAGCGCCCGCAAGATCCTTCGCGATGGCAACGACCTGCTTTGCTGTGTGTTCTTCAACATCTGTCGCATCGAGTTGCCCAATCAGCCTTTTACACCGGCTCATCCGTTCGCGCCCGTCCTGGGCGCGATGCGGTTTCGGGCCCTCCGGATCCTCGGACGGCCCTCAAAGCTGCAGCGGCGGGACTATCTGGAAGCCACTGCCATCCTGCCATGGGTCATCAAGCCTCGGGATACGGAGATTCTGGCCCGGTTCCTCATCGACCCCAAGACCTCCGTCGCGGAGCTGACGTCGGTGCTCGACGCGTTTTTGCGGATCGTAGACGGCCTGCCGATGGATGAACGGATCTTGAACGCGACCGTCAACCGTGCGCAAGACGTTGCGCTGCCCGCCCCGATCCATGAGCGGTTGAGCCAGATCCTCCAACGATGGGAGGGGCCGCGACGGTCTGCGGTGCTCAGGGGGCTCGCTGAGCGAGCCGTGTCGTTGGGGCAGCGATGGCCATATCTACGGGCCTTCGCACAGGTCGCTCCTGATGAGGGGCGGGCAGTGCTTGAGGAGATCCTCAACGACGGCGGCGCGCTGGATGTATGGTGGACGGAGACGATCCATGCGGTGTTGTCGCCTGAATCGTAGCCGCTCAGGACACCTCAACGAAGCGCATCGACCACAGCGGGATATGAGCGGCGAACCCCTCTGGCCAGCGGGTGTCGGCGTCGAACTGCGCCCGCTGGAGTCGTGCCCGCTGCAAATCGGCGCCGCGCCGTTCGGTGACGCCAAAGCCAACGTCGATGTCATAGGTTCTGAGGTCCGCACCGCGAAGATCGGCGTCGCGGAGATCGGCACCGACCAGATCTACACCGCGAAGATCGGCGCCGGCGAGGTTGGCGCCGGTGAAGTCCGCTCGGCACAGCTCTGCGCCGCACAGGGCTGCACCGCGAAGGTCTGCACCTTCGAAGCAGGCATCCGGCGCGAAGGCTTCGATCAGGCTTGCGTTGCGCAGGTCTGCGCCGCGCAGTGATGCCTCATCCAACCAGATGTTGTCAGCGCGCACGTCGCGCAGGTCGGTACGGTCGAGGACGCTGTGGGAGAACAGGGCGTGTTCCAGCCGCGCCGCCTGAAGGCAGACCTGCGCCAGATCCATGCGGCGCAGTGCTTGTCGTCGCAGGTCAACCCCGCTCAGGTCGTACCAATCCAGCGCCCGCATCAACTCAATGGCCTGCTGATGCGCGCCGTTAGACAGCAGCTCCAAGAGCCGCGCCCGGGTTTCGATGTCCTGCGCCGTGCTGGAGATCATGTGTCGGGAGTGTAATCACTCCCGAAAGTTTGAAAACCCAATCATTGAAAAACCCATTCAAATGAATCGGCTCGGAGATCCAGGTTTCAGGCCATCCGAACACAGACGTTTCGGGACTCGCTGAAGAAGTCGAGGCTGTATTTTCCGCCTTCGCGGCCGACGCCGCTGTCCTTCATTCCACCGAAGGGCACGCGTAGGTCTCGCTGGAGCCATGTATTGACCCAGACCATCCCGGTGTCCAGGGCCGCCGCGACCCCGTGTGCTCGGGGGAGATCCTGTGTCCAGACTGACGCTGCGAGGCCATAGCGGACCCCATTGGCGATCGCGACGGCCTCTTCATCGGTATCAAAGGGATGAATCGTCACCACTGGCCCGAAGATCTCCTCGGTTGCCGTCTGGGAGTCTGGCGGCAGATCAGCCACCACGGTCGGCTGGAGGAAGGCGCCTTGATCGAAGGGTGCGGCGAGCGCAGGGCGCTCGCCGCCGGTCAGGATCCGCCCCCCTTCTTTTTTGGCGAGGGCGATATAGGACTCGACCTTGTCTCGGTGTGCCTGGGAGACCAGCGACCCGAGGTAGGACTCTGGCTGGCTCGGATCTCCGATCTTGAGGTCACGGACATGTTCGACGAACGCGTCGATGAAGCGATCCATGATGCTTCGTTGCACCAGGATCCGGGAGCCACACAGACAGATCTGCCCCTGATTGAGGAACGCCGCTCGCGCGGCGCCAGCGACGGTGGCGTCGAAGTCGCAGTCCTCGAAGATGATGGTGGCGTTCTTGCCACCGAGCTCCAGGGAGAGTTTTTTGAACTTCGGCGCAGCGGCGGCGGCGACCATGGCGCCGGTCGCCGTACCCCCCGTGAAGGAGACCCCGTTGACGCCGGGGTGATCGACCAGGGGAGCGCCGACCTCAGCGCCGAGGCCGTGAAGCAGGTTGAACACGCCAGGCGGTACGCCCGCCTGCTCTATGACCTCACACAGCAACGTCGCCGTCGACGGCGTCAGTTCGCTGGGCTTGGCGACGATGACGTTGCCCATCCCCAGGGCCGGCGCGGCCTTCCAGGTCAGAAGATACAGCGGCAGGTTCCATGGGGTGATGAGCGCCACGATGCCCAGCGGCTGCCGGACGGTGTAGTTGATGGCGTTGGCCATCTGATGCATGCCGGTCTCATCGTGTCGGACCGCTCCGGCGAAGAAGCGGAAGTTCTGCACGGCGCGGGGGATGTCGACCTTGCGCGTCAGCCAGAGGGGCTTTCCGGTGTCTGCAGACTCCGCCTCTGCGAATTCCTCGAACCGGGCGACGATGCCATCTGCGATGGCGTCCAGGATCGTTGCACGCTGTTCAGCGCTGGTCTGCCCCCACGGCCCACGACGCGCGGCCTGGGCCGCCTGGATCGCGGCGTCGACGTCTGCCTGATTTGAGCGTGGAATTCGTGCGCGGACCGTATTGGTCGCCGGGTTGTGGTTGTCCATCCATCCGCCGTTCGCCGCGGGGACAAATCGACCGCCGATGTAGTTGTACAAGGATGGAATTGTTGTGGTTATGGAGCGTTGTTCCATGTGGTTGCCCTCCGATGTCAGCCGCGCCAGGACCGGGACGCAGAGACGACATTTTCATCCAGAATATCGGCCTCGGAACCCTCAAGAGAAGACATTCTCGGCCTGTTGACCGCTGGGCCGCAATCATGGAGCACCAATGTATGAAAAGACCTTGTTGAACGGACACACCATCCAGGTCACCGGCGGTGGCACTGGCCTTGGCGCCCGCGTCGCCATCTGCGGTCGCCGCACTGCTCCCCTGGAAGAAATCGTCGCCGCCATCGAAGCCAAGGGTGGCACCGCTGCCTGGGCGAGCCTCAATGTGATGCGTCCCAAGAAGGGCTGATCGCCATATGGGCGGATAGCATTCGTATCGGATTCGATCCTTCGGATCTCACCATCTATGGATGCTATCACCGATGTCTTCGATTCCGTAGGAGGTAGGAGATGTCGCGACGTGTTCGAACATCGTCGCGACACAGATTCACCATACGCCGGTATCATCGGGCTCGAAGGGCTGGTACAGCCTTTGCTTTCTCTGTCGGCAAAGCAACACCTTCGAGGGAACCCATGACCTTGTCATCCATCACCGCGCGGATCCCGCTGATAGGCCAGCTCCAGGAGCGCTCCTCTGCGACGCTGCGGAGCGACGTCCTCGCGGGCCTGACCACTGCGATCATGCTCATCCCACAGGCGATGGCCTATGCCATGCTCGCCGGCCTCGACCCGATCATCGGGCTGTACGCCTCGACGGTGCCCGTCGCTTTGTACGCCTTCCTGGGGACGTCTCGGCAGCTGGCCGTCGGACCGGTCGCGATGGTCTCCATGCTCGTCGCCAGTGGTGTCGCTCCCATCGCCGGCGATGACCCGATCGCATACACAGGACTCGCCGCGATGCTCGCCCTGATGGTCGGCGTCATTCAGTGGGGGATGGGGGTCGCCCGTCTCGGCTTCCTCGTCAGGTTTCTCAGCCACCCTGTCATCGCTGGGTTCACCGCCGCTGCAGCGCTGATCATTGGCTTCTCGCAGCTCAAGCACCTCCTCGGCATCTCCATCGACCGCAGCCATCACATCCACGAGATCCTCTCCCAGACCATCGCGCACACAACGGAGATTGATTCCACCACGGCGCTCATCTCGCTCATCAGTATCCTCACGCTGGTTGCGTTGAAGCGCTTCGCTCCACGCGTTCCGCGGTTTTTGCTGGTCGTTGCCGGTGGCACCCTGGCGGTCTGGGGGCTGGGCTTGAACGTGGCCATCGTCGGAGACGTGCCCAGCGGGCTGCCGATGCCCGCCCTGCCCGGTTCGCTTGGTGTTGTCGTCGATCTGCTGCCCATCGCGATCACCATCTCGCTGGTGAGCTTCATGGAGAGCATCTCGGTGGCCAGGCGCTTCGCCCGTGAGAACCGGTACGCCATCGACGCGGACCAGGAGCTGAAGGCGCTGGGGCTGGCCAACGTTGTTGGCGGTGTGCTTCAGGGCTACCCGGTCACCGGCGGCTTCAGCCGCACCGCCGTGAACGCCCAGGCCGGCGCGAGGACGGGCCTCGCGGGGTTGGTCACGGCCGCCGCGGTGGGGGTGACGCTGATGTTGTTGACCCCCCTGTTCCACTTCCTGCCCAAGGGGGTCCTCGCCGCCATTATCATGACGGCCGTGTTCGGACTGGTGGACGTCCAGGGAGCCCGCCACCTGTGGCGCCTGAGCCGGTCGGACTTCTGGCTGATGGCGCTCACCTTCTTCGCCACCCTCAGCCTCGGCATCGAGCAGGGCATCATCATCGGCGTCGTTGCCAGCCTGCTGTGGTTCATCTGGAAGACCAGCGTGCCCCACTCCGCAGTCCTTGGTCGGCTGCCCGGTACCACTGTCTACCGCAACATCAAGCGTTACCCTGAAGCCGAGGTCACAGAGGGCGTCCTGGTTTTGCGGGTGGACGCGCCGTTGTACTTTGCCAACACGGCCTTCCTCAAGCGCATCATCGGCGAGCACCTCGATGAATACAAGGATACAGCGCACCTGATCCTCAACGCGGCGGCCATCGGCAGCGTCGACGCCCAGGCGATCGACACCATCGAAGAGATCGTCGAGAGCATCGCGCGCCGTGAGGTCCGGCTGTGGCTGGCCGGTGTCCGCGGCCCCGTCCGTGACGTTCTGCACACCGCAGGGTTGTGGGCGCGCATCGGGGATGATTCCATCGTAGAGACCATCCACGATGCGATGCAGATCATCGATGCGCCTGCTGCGCTGTGGAAGCCGGGGCCTGATTCCGCTCAGCCGGGCAGCAGCACCGCGCGAACCGGGCTGGCATCGGCGCCTTCGATGCGCAGCGGCAGCGCGATGAGGGTGTAGCGACCGGGGGCGACATGGCCCAGGACGACCCCCTCCAGCACCCCCATGTCTCGCTCGGCAACGGCATGGTGGCTCTCCAGCGCCTTGCTGTGGAACGGATCGATGCTCGGGGTGTCGATGCCCACAAGACGCACCCCTTGTTCGGCCAGCCAATGGATCAGCTCTGGCGACAGGCTGTTGAAGTCTTCGTTGAAGACGTCTGGATCGGGATAGGAGCCGGTGAACATCAGCACCCGCTCGGTGGCGATCGGCTCGGGGATGTGCTCTGGATGGATGCGCTCGCCGCGTGGCGCGGTGACCGCGATCACCTGGCACGGTCCGTAATACAGCGACAGGGGCCGCTCGGCGATCCCGGCGCCAGGGTGAACGTAGTGACTCGGTGCGTCGGTGTGGGCGCCGAGGTGGACGGTGCTCTCGATCGCAGAGAGGTCGATGTTTGCGCCTTCTGCGATCTGGAGCGCGTACCGCCTGGAGAAGCCGACATCGCCGGGCCAGACCGCGATCCGCGGAGAGATCAACGGGGAGATGTCGATGAGTTCTGCCATCTCAGACGTTTCCCGGCAGGGCGATGACCTTGAACTCGACGGCGATGGGGGTGGGCAGGGCCGAGACCGCCAGGGTGGTTCGGGTCGCCTGAATTGTGGTGAAGAACTCGGCGTAGACCTTGTTGTAGCCTTTGAAGTCTCGGTCCATATCGACCAGAAACGCCGTGACATCGACCACCCGGTCCAGAGACGATCCCGCCGCCTCCAGGATGACCCGGACATTGTTGATCACCGCGCGGGTCTGGGCCTCGATGTCATAGTCACGGGGGGTGCCGTCGGCGTCCTGGATGGGACCGCCGGGGATGGCATCTGTCCCCGGCTGCCGAGGGCCGACGCCGGACAGGTACAGCAGGTCACCCACCCGGCGCGCATGAGGATACGCGCCGACAGGCTTCGGTGCGGTCTCCGTGTTGACGGTCTGCCCTGATGCAGGCTGGGGCGTGACCGCCGTGGGAGAGGGGGCTTTGGTGGCAGCAGGTTCAACGACCTCGAGCACTTCGCGGTCGCCGAGGTAGACATCGACGTCTTCTTCGTCGAACTCGTGCCCGCCGGTCTCTTCATCGGTGGGGGTCAGCGAGACGACGGCGGAGCCGGTGCCCCAGATGGGGCCATAGGCCAGAACATCGCCTTTATAGCGGTTATGCTGGCCCATGACGGCGCCCAACCACCAGATGGCTTTGAGCTTGTTGTCGGCGTGCGCCTGGGCGGCGAAGGTCCGGGCGAGCTGTGAGACGTCCTCGAGCCGGCCCTCATCGAGGATCTCCAACAGCTTGCGGTTCCACTCATCGTCCATCATCGAGGAGACATGATCGGCCTCTGGGGCCACGGGCGCGGTGTGTTTGCGCGCGCTGAGGCAGGTGACGGCGACGGGGATCGC
>JBCBLB010000605.1:0-5943 GCA_038520555.1 Myxococcota bacterium
TGGTCATCCTCACCACGGTGACGCTGGCGGGCGCGGGGGGGATCATCGGGCTGCGGCTGGTCGACACCTTCCTCGGCGGACAGCCGCTGGACATGATGACCGCCCTCGGCTTCATCATCCTGCTCGGCGTCGTGGTCAACAACGCCATCCTCATCGTCGACGGGGCGCTCGCACGGCTCCGAGCCGGTGACCCGCTCACCGACGCGACCGTGGCCGCGGTGCGAGGTCGGGTCCGGCCCATCTTCATGAGCAGCTTGACCTCTCTCGCCGGGCTGCTGCCGCTGGTCATCTTCCCGGGATCCGGCTCGGAGCTGTACCGCGGCGTCGGGGCCATCGTCCTCGGCGGGCTGGCCCTGTCGACGGTGCTCACCCTGTTCGTGGTTCCCGCCCTGTTCGCCCTGCTCTGGCGGTTCCGGACCGAGGCCCGCTCATGATCGCCGCTTGGATACTGCTCTCTTCAGCGTTTGCCCTGGATCTGAAGGAGGCCCGGGAGATCGCGGTGCGCCGCTCGCTGCAGGTCGAGCGGGCCGAAGCCCAGGCCCAGGCCGCCCAGGCCGACCACCGCGCGCTCCTCAGCGGCAACCTGCCCAGCGTCGTCGGCTTCGCCTATGTTCAGACCGGCGCCGGGCTGACGCCGTTCGGATTTGAGCGACCGGTCCAGGGGCTGACAGGCTTCGGCTTCGACGCCAGCTGGCGGCTGGTGTCTCCGTCTGGATGGACCGCGACGGCCGCAGCCCGGCGAACCGCTCAGGGGCAGCAGGCCACCGCGCAGTGGGCGATGGTCCTCGCCCGCCAGGCCGCCACCAACGCCTACGCCCTCGCCCTCGCAGCGAAGGAAGAGGCGGACGCATGGGATCGGGCGACCGCGGACGCCCAGGCCGCCGCAGACGCGGCAGAATCCCTCGTTGAGGCCGGGCTCCGCCCGCCCGCAGACGCTGCGCGCGCACGCGCAGACGCTGAGGCGACCCGCGCCACCGCCCTGGAAGCCCGTGGCCGCGCGCAGGCCCGCTGCGCAGAGCTGCAAGGCCTGCTGCGCAGTGAGGTGACAGGCCGCTGCGATCTTTCCCCCGTGCGATGGGACACACCGAGAGACAACCCGCAAGAGCATCCCGCGCTCACCGCAGCACAGGAAGCCGCACGGGCCCAGGTGCTCCAGGCAGCATCCACCAAACTCGGCCTCGCACCCGATCTGCTGGCCACCTCTCGCGTCGCCGAGTACAACGCCGGCGAAGGCTTCGGGCTGGGCTGGCAGGCCGAGCTGCGCGCGGAGATGCCCCTGACCACGTCCGGCGCACAGCTGCAGGCCATCCGCGCCGCAGAGGCGCGGGCAGAGACCGCGGCGGCCGATCTGGAGACGCAACGGCTCGATCTGTCGATCGCACGCGTCAGCGCAGAAGCCCAATATGACGCCGCCCGGGCGGGCGTCGACGCGCGCATCGCCTCACTGGATGCCGCACAGGCTGCATACACCCTGATCGATGAGCGGTACCGTGCCGGCCTGTCCGGAGCGACCGAGTGGCTGGATGCGCGCCGTGTGCGAGACACAGCGGCGGCGGCGTTGGCCCAGAGTCGCGCCCAGCTGGGGGTGGCCCTCGCTTCTGTCGAGGCCGCCCGGGGCGTGTTCTGACCCTCCGCCGTGGGCCGCTCAGAAGCGGGAACGCTCCGTCTGCATCGCCCGAAGCAGGTACACATAGTAGCTGGAGAAGATGGTCAACATGGTGAGAATCATGATGATCTGGATGGGAGCCATGCTCGGCCTCCGGAGTAACGATGGTTCTTAGCGGTCGCTGTCAACGCGGCAGCGGCTTGATGATCACAGGATAATCCAACCCCACACCGCGACTCTTTCACCGTATGCGTTCCGAAACAGTACGTCCTCTCTCGTAAGGAACGAAAGACCCGTCTGATCTCCACAACGCCGCGATCACCTGGCCGCGAGGCGATCCGCTCTGCCCTCCCATACGGATCCCGCAGCGCCAGAAATCAGTCGCCCAGAGAAAGAAACGCAAAAACTTGCGCGCGTCTCCGCGTTTCCCCCGTTGAACAGGCTTGACCCGTCAATCCGCGTCTTCCCACTCGTCAAAGAAATCGATGCGACGTCGGCTGAGCGAAGCCGGGCGGGCACGCGGGCGGGCCCACTCCCGCAGCGACTTCAACACATCCATGGTCACCGCGAGGGGGACGATCTCTCGGGCGGCATCCAGCAGATCGGCTGTGCGCAGTGAACGCTGATCGGCAAACGCAGCGAACAGTCCGGCGATGACGACCTGCTCCAGCTCAGCACCGCTGAACCGCTCCGTCTCTTCAGCGACCACGATCAGATCGAAGTCTTCCGGGCTGCGATCGCGGCGGTGGATGTGGATCTCCAGGATCTGGAGCCGCTCGTGGACGTTGGGCAGATCCACGAAGAAGATCTCATCGAAGCGTCCTTTCCGTAGCAGCTCTGGCGGAAGGGAGCGCACCTCATTGGCCGTGGCGACGACGAAGACGGGCTTTTGCTTCTCCTGCATCCAGGTCAGAAAGTCGCCGAGCGCCTGACCGCCCCCAGCGTCTGCCGACAGCCCTTTCTCCAACTCATCGATCCAGAGCACCGCCGGCGCGAGGCGCTCGGCGATCTGGATGGTCTCTCTCAACGGGCGGGCGCCGTCAGCGGTGTCCCGAAAGACCGCGGAGAGGTCGAGCCGCAGCAGCGGCATCTTCCACATCTCCGCCACCGCCTTGGCCATCAACGACTTCCCGCACCCCTGCACCCCGAGCAAAAACAGCCCCTTGGGTTCGGGGAGCCCGAACGCGCGCGCGGTGCTGGAGAACGCAAGCTGCCGGCGAGACAGCCAGCCCTTGAGGTTGTCCAGGCCACCGACGGCGCTCATCGGCTCGCCTCGCTCCCAGAACTCCAGGTAGCGGCTGCGGCCGATGGCCTGCCGCTTCTCCTGCACCTGCAGCGCCAGATCCGCGTCCGAGAAACCGTCCCCCTCAATGAGGATCCGGGCGAACAGGCGCTTGATCTCGCCCTCGGTCAATCCCAACGCACCCCGAACAAACCGTTCAAAGCGCTCTTCTGGAATATCAAGGTTCTGGCTGCCGCAGAGGACCTGGAGCAGCCGACCGATCTCATCTGAGCCGGGCAACGGGACATCCAGGGCCACAAGCTGCTTGTCCAGCTCGATCATGGGTGGCAGTTCTGGCCCCACCAGCAGGACCGTCTGCCGACGCTCGACCGCCCGGGCGGCGAGATCCTTGAGCCGACGCCGACGCCGTGGGGCACCTTCGGTGAGGAACGGGTGCAGATCGAAGAACACGAACAGCGCCGGATCGGTGTGCTCCAGGGCGGCTTGGAGCGCAGCGTCAGGATCGGCCGAGTCTGGCCCGAACAGCCCAGCGGTGCATCGCCAGACATGGAGCGCGCGCCCCTCTGCCGTCGCCAGACGTTTCAGGCCCGCCTGGACCCGTTCTTCCTCATGGGTTCGCAGGAAGAGGATCGGGTAGCGCGCCTTGAGCAGCACGCGGAGTCGCTTCAACAGGTTCTGCACCCGCGCAGTGTAACCGACCCCTCGTGCATCGTTCTGGGCCGTTCCGGCTCAGAACGATGCACCCGGATGCCTTCGACACCAGCTCTCATCATCCATCGACGCCATCAGGCCGCGTTCAGGCGCTGGTTCACCTCTCCGATGCCGTCCTGGAGAGCCTTCTCCAACGCATCGATGAGGCGGGTGGCGTCTTCGTCGTCGCCACGCTCGATCTCTTTGGCGATGACGCTGGCGCGGGACAGCCCCAACATCGCCGCCGAGGACTTGAGCGCATGCCCCTCTCGGCGGACCGCGTCCCGGGCACCGGAACGCATCAGAATCCGCATCCGCTTCAGCCGATCGCGGCCGTCCGACTCCAGCAGCGACATCAGGGTCCGCACTTCGGAGACCCCGATCTCCGTGACCAACTCTTCGAAGGCACCGTGCTCGAACGGTGCGATGTCATGGGGGGTGGGATCGACGGGAGCCGGAGGCGGAGCCGGTGCAGGCTTCAGCGCAGAGACCATGCGCAGCGAGGCCATCGGCGCGATGGTCGCCGCGCTCTGGACGCCGCGGTAGCTGTTGACCAGCTCCAGCAGGGCGTTGTGGTCGACCGGCTTGGTGATGTAGTCGTCCATCCCCGCAGCGGCGCACTGTTGCTGGAAGCTTGGCATCACGTTGACGGTCATCGCCACGATCGGGATCCGTCCCCGATCGCCGGACAGCCGCCGGATGGCCCGCGCCGCGGTCAGGCCGTCCATTCCCGGCATCTGCGCGTCCATCAAGATCAGATCGTAGACGCTCTGCTGGACCGCTTCGATCGCGTCCTCGCCGCCCTGGACGGTATCGACATGATGGTTATCCTTCTCCAGGACCAGCCGCGCGACCTCCAGGTTGACCGAGTTGTCTTCCACCACCAGGATCCGCAACCCGCTGCTCGAAGCCGGGATCACGAGCTCGGTCTTCATCGCCATCGCCTCGCCCTTCTCGGTGGCCTGGAGGGCATCGATGAGCTGCTCGAGGGTCGGCGGCACCGCATCGAAGACGATGAGCTGCGTGTCCGCGATCAGCGGACCGTAGGAGACCGCCATGGTCACAGCGCCTCCGAGAAGGGCGACCAGGGACGGCGTGCTCCCCTCAGCGGTATGGAGGACCAACGCCCGGATACCCGCAGCGCCAGAGTCTGCACAGATCACGTCTGCGCCCAGCTCCTTGAGCGCCCGGGCGAACGACTCTCGCCGCTCCGATACATCATCGACCAACAGCATCGACCGCCCGGTAAGCTGCACCGGTGGCGGCGCCGCCTCTGCGATCTGTGTCGGCAGCTGGAACCAGAACACGCTGCCCTCACCGGGAGTGCTCTGAACGCCGATCTCTCCGCCCATCCGCTCACACAACAGCTTCGAGATGGCCAACCCCAGCCGCACCCCGCTGTGACCGCGCGCACGCTTCTGATCGCCGGGGGCGAACACCTCGAACAGGTACTCGAGCTGATCGGGCGCGATCCCCACGCCGGTGTCCTCGACCTCGAACCGAAGCGTTCCGTCGGGCGCGCCCAACAACCGCACCCGAACCTCGCCCTTCCGGGTAAACCGGATCGCGTTGCTCAGCAGCTTGACCAGGATCTGACGGATCCGACCGGAGTCCGCCCGCACCAGTGATGGCACATCGTCGGCGATCTCTTCGGTGAGCGCAAGGTGTTGGACCTGGGCTCGGGGACGGAACACGTCCAACACGCTCCGGACCAGCAGCCGTGGATCGAAGTCCATCTGCTCCAACTCCATCTGGCCCGCTTCGATCCGGGAGTAGTCCAGGATCTCATTCACGATCGTCAACAGCGACTCCGACGAGTCGCGGACGGTCTGGACGAACCGGCGCTGCTCATCGGTCAGCGACGTGCCCAGGAGCAGACCGCTCATCCCAATGACGCCGTTCATCGGCGAGCGGATCTCCCGGGCCATCGTGACCAGAAACTCCGACTTCGCCCGGCTGGCCGTCTCTGCAGCCTCAAAAGACGACCGCATCTCCTGCGCTGACGTCCAGCGATCGGTCACATCGACCGAGCTTCCGAGGATCAGGGTCTCCCCCGTCTCGCTCTGGATCGGACGCTTGACGGTCTGGAACCAGCGCGGCTCGCCAGAGGGAAGGATAAACTTCTCTTCCACGCTCAATGGCTCGCCAGACTCGACCATCCGGCGCTCGTCGGCGTCCACCGAGGGGCTGCCCCCTCGGTACGGCTGGCCCTCGACCTCTTCGACCGAGACCCCGAACAGGTCCGCCAGCGCCTGGTTCACCAACAAAAAGTTCCCCTCCAGATCCTTCACGAAGACCAGGCTCGGGGTGTGGTCGATCACCTTCCGCACAAAGGCGAACGCGCGGTCCGCAGCCGCTGGATGGAGCAAGCCCTGCAGCCCCGCGTCGGTGGGCTCCAGCAGAA
>JBCBLB010000428.1:0-8611 GCA_038520555.1 Myxococcota bacterium
AGTAGCCCCCCCCACGCACATCTGGCGTGAGGGGGACGTGTCTCCGTACAGGTCCTGGGACGATAAGCCGCGTGGTGATGCGGTAGGGGATCGGGGATGCCTTTAGGGCACCCTGCGCGTCCGATGACCACGTCTGCGGGGTCCGCTCAGATCGGAAGCGCAGGGTGCCCTAAAGGCATCCCCGATCCCCTACCGCATCACCACGCGGCTTATCGTCCCAGGACCTGTACGGAGACACGTCCCCCTCACGCCAGATGTGCGTGGGGGGGGCTACTCGACGCCGAGTCCGATGGCTTCGATGATGATCTCATCTCCGATGTCGGCGTCAGAGCGAACGGTCACTATCGATGAGAACTCGCCAGGCTCTTCAGGGGCGAACGTGAGCTCGATGGTGAGAGACCGATCTTTTTGGAGGGTCGAACGGACGACATCCTCTACAGTAAACGCCTCCCACTCCCCGGTTCCGCCCAGCCCCAACCCAACGAGCCGCACCGGACCGCCCCGTGCGACTGCGGTGAGGTAATCATATTGAACAGTTCCGACCGGAACTTCCCCCATGAAGACGGTCAGCGGTTCGATCTGGAGTTCGGTGACGTTCGAGTTGACCTCAAAGTCTGAGGCCCCGCATCCCCCCAACCCCAACCACCCCAACGCAGCCACATCCCGCCGACGACGGATGGCCCCGATGAACAGGAGCGTCATGGCCATCGCGGTGCTGCCGCCCCAGGCGCAGCCGCCGCCGTAGAGGGTCCGGTCCTGGTCACAGGCGTCGCCTTCTCCATCCTCATCGAAGTCTTCCTGGTTTGGATTGGCGTCGAGCGGGCAGTTGTCACACGCGTCCCCGACGCCATCTCGATCCTGATCGTCCACGACCGGGTCAGGGAGGTCATCGCAGAGATCGCAGGCGTCCCCCAGGCCATCGAGATCGGCGTCCGCCTGGTCCGGGTTGGCGTCATCGGGGCAATTGTCGCACTGGGCGCCGATGCCGTCCATGTCATCGTCATCACCGCCGCCTCCAAAGTCCTGCGGGCATGGATCGCACTCATCCCCAATCCCATCTCCATCGGAGTCGATCTGGAGGAAGTTGGAGACCGATCGACAATTGTCGCAGGCGTCTCCGACGCGATCGTCGTCTGCATCCTGCTGAGCCGGATCGGCGGCCGTCGGACAGATGTCGCAGTCGTCACCCCGGCCATCGTCGTCGGTATCCGTCTGCAGGGGGTTGAACAGATCCAGGCAGGTGTCACACGCATCACCTGCGCCATCTTCGTCTCCGTCGGCCTGCGCAAAGTTATCGACCAACGGGCAGTTGTCGCACGCGTCGCCGTAGTAGTCGCCATCAGAGTTGATCTGGGCGGTGTTGAAGTCATCGACGCAGTTGTCACAGGCATCGCTGATAAAGTCCCGATCGGAGTCGCGGGCGCTGGGGCCGAACGGGGTATACGTGACGTCTTCATCGCGGGTGTCCGGACAGACATCGCAGGCATCACCGACCTGGTCGCCGTCCCGATCGGCCTGGTCGGGGTTGGCATCTGCCGGGCAATTGTCACAGGCGAGGATGATCCAGCGGACCTCCCCGTTCTCATCGGAGATGATCTCAAAATACGCGTACGAGAAGCCGTCGCCGTCTTCATCGTAGATGTCCACCGGGTACTGGCAGCCGAGCCGCTCGTAGTCAAAATACAGGCTCGAACTGACCAGATCGGGGCGCATCGCACAGAACGGATCGCTCATATCGACATCGGGCTCCAGCGCGTCATCGATGGTGTTGCAGTTGCGATCCATGTTCGCCGCAGACGCCGCGAGGAGGATGCCAAGCCAAAGCGCACTCATGGTTCTTCCTCATCATTAAAGATCTCGGGATCGAGCGAATCGTCCACATCGGGCGCCGCCACCTCTGGAGAGTAGACGACCTGGGACTGCCCGCTCCAGGGCAGGGCGATCGTCTCCCGGGCCAGCGACGGCGTGTCCCCGGGCGCGGTCATCGACACCAGGAACGCGACACGTCGGTTCTCTGCGCGGACGGCGTCCTGGGGGCGGACCTCTCCCATACCGCGGAAGCTGAGCCGCTCGGGGTTGACGCCCGCCAGCACGAGCGCCTGGTAGACCGCGAGCGCCCGCTTTGTCGAGAGCTCAAAGTTATACTCAAAGCTCCCCTCTCCACTGGTATGGCCCTCAATAACGACCCCGGCGATCCGGGGCGTGGTGTTGATGATGTCCGCCACCGCAGCGATGATCGGAGCCGCTGAAGGACGAAGCTTCGCCGTCCCCTGATCGAAGTGGATGGTCTGAGACAGCGTGATCCGATCGCCGGTCAGCTGTGCGATCGGAACGTCCACATCCGGCGATTCGGTCAGCTCTTCAAGGAACGCGTCCTCATCAACGGTGACCATAATGTCCGGCGGCGGCGGCGTCTCCACCACGGGCAGCGCGGCCGGTGTACGGGGCTCCGGTTGCCAGGTAACCCCAGCGGCGACCCGCAACCGGCTGGTGCCAGCGCCATTGTTGAGCCCGGTGCCGACCGAGAGATCGAAGCGCAGCGGGCGCTGATGGTTCAACTGAACCCCGCCGAGGACCTCTACCGCAGCCACGGCGCCCTCGCTCCAGCTGCTGGGGACGACGAGCCGCGACAAGAGCGCGCCGTTGAGGGCCAATCGTTGCGTGAGCGGATGCCATGCCCCGGCGTTGAGACGGAATTGCGCGCCCCGCGACAACCGAGCGGCGCCGTCGTTGCCGAGGGTGCCGATGATGCTCGCTTCTCCCAACAGCCGGGTTCGTCGAACCGGCACCGCCGCCCGTGCGCCCCCCTCCAGCCGGAACGCGCCCTCTCCAACCCAGGCATCCGGCGCACCGGTCGGGATGCCGAACCCGAGGTGAACCGCCAGGGGGATCCGGGACGGGAACTTCGCCTGCAGCTCACCCTGAAGATCGCCGATCGCGAACCCTTCCACCGCGAGGTCCGGGACGTCCCCCGGTTGCTGGAGGACCGCGGGCAGGGAAAACTGCGCGCTGGTTGCACGGCCGAGGGGCACCGCAGCGACGATCGCCGCGGTCTGTCGACCCGCAAGCACGGTCCCGAGACCGTCCTCATCGATCAACATCAGCGGACGCTGCGCAGCCCATGCGGACAGGCCGAACGATGCCGGCTGCGGCGCGCCGGCCCGTATCCCCCGCATCCCCAGCGGGGTCTGCGGAGCGACCCCGGGCTGCATCAACTCAATGTCCGAGGAGAGACCGTCTGCACGCGCCGATCCGACGAAGCCGCTCCCCATCAACCAAACAAGGACCAACCATATTCTGAAAACAGGTGTCATCGAATCCACAGTGGAAGGGAAACATCCAGACGTAAACCGATGTTCAGGTCAGGGTATCAACCGTCTCATCCTGTGTAACCTCGAGTCGGCCTGCCAGACCCCTGAGCCACCCGCCGATATCCCTCACCATGGCGGTCCAGCCGGCTCCGGCGGAGTTGTACCAGGGTGTACCAGCCAGCCGAGAGCAGCTCACGCACCGGAAAGGCTCCATAAATTCCAGCACGTCGATGGGGGCTATCGGGCTTCGGCATATTGGCATGCGGCGGCTCCAGCGTCTGCTCACATCCACGCCTGCGAGGAGGGGATCGATCTGACTCGAACTTCTCAGCACCCCAAAAAGTGACCGGAAACCCGTCTGTTGAGGCCATGGGAGAGGAGAAGGGCACCGGAGTTGCCCGACAAGACCACCCCACCACCCTCCACCACAGACCAAATACGCCGTCTGAATTTCTTCTCAGCTCGTCGAGCTGTCTCAACGCATCTTCTGGCTTGACCGTGCCTTTGTCGAGCTGAGCGTCGATCTCACGGAGCAGTTCGTACCACCGGTAGATTTGAGAGCGCATCCGCCAGTGGTAGAGCGGTGGAGCGATGAGACGATGAGCCCGGCGTCGGACTCCTCTCAATGCGGACCGCAAGCGGTTAAAGGGCGAGAGCCTCCTGACGTTCCTGAGACTCCTCCGATGAGCCCTCGCGCTGGCTACGCAGTCTATCTCCCCAACGGAGCCCATCTACTCACCATGGCGGCCCTCCTCGACCAGCCAGCAGGGCGGCGCTACGTCCAGTTCCCGGGCGGGGTACCAGACCCCTTGGATCGGTGGTTGCTCACGGAGATCCACGGCTATATGGCAGTCCAGGAGCACCTCGATCAACGTCGTCTGCAGGCGTTGTCGGAGGAGGAACTCGACGCGGCGTACCGAATCCAACTACGCCTGGACGAGTTCAAGACGATCCGCTGGGCGCTGGTAACCCGGCGGCTGGATCCCACGTCCGTGTTGCGGGGGTACCTCCCGGTCCGCAGGGTGCCAGCCCACGTGAGCGGGGATGATGTCGTGGTCGCAGCCGATGATGACGCGTACGGGACGCGCCCCACCCTGGCCGACGCCCTGAAGGTACGCCGCTGGCACCGTGGCCTTGAAGATGGGCATGACCTCGATGTCGAGGACGGAATCTCCGCGAACACCTACTATCGATGGGCACGGACGCTGCGTCCCTAACCCCCACAGTGGCGCTGGGTGTAGCATCAGCCCGTCGTCCAACTCGGCAGAGGACCAGATCCCCACACCGGAGATCGGTGTGGCCCTGGTCACTGAAACCTCAACCGCGATGACAGATCCGAGAAGGGTCACATGATCTGAAGCGCTCGATACCGGTACAGCGACGAACCCACCCTGGAGCCGCTCATATTGACAGCCCTCGCCCTCCTCTCATTGATCTGCGGCCAAATTCTCGAATGCCCAAAAATTGACCGTAAACGCAGGTTTTGAGGAAGAGCGGAACGCGGGCCAGCCTGAGACGACCGACGGCGGCGAGTCCAGGGGACACAACCGCTAGCCAAATACCGCTCCTATGCTTCCTATCAGCTTGGCAGAAATCGCTGCCGCTCATGGTCGGAGCGTCGGTGCGATCAAGGCGCGCATCGTCCGGCTAGGACTTGCAGCAAGGAGGCGGTTGGCGCGCTGGATCAAGAAAACCGTAGCGGGCGGTCGGGCTTGGGGGCTGTGCTGGATGGTGCCTGAATCCAGGTTGCGTTTAGGTCGAATAGCTCATAGAAATTGAACTGGATGACTTTCCGTCCAGGGGGCTCTCATGGCCAACTCTGCTCTCGCGTTCGAAGAATCTCTTCGCCGGATGAACCCGGTCACCGCTCCCGAGGAGCAGCGTGAGGGAGTCGCAGCACTGCTGCAGCTTCTCAAACCTAGCTCCCCTGAGCTCTCCGATGCTCCCACCTACAAACTGGTCAGCCCACACGGTGAGGTTGAGCTGCCGCTGTCGGTCTACCTCGTGTTGAAGCGGATCATCGAGGTTCTCGCTCGTGGTGACGCCATCACGGTGATCCCCGTCGAGAAGGAGCTGACAACCCAGCAGGCTGCGAACATCCTCAACGTCTCTCGCCAGTACGTCGTCCGGCTGCTCGATGACGGCCGCATCCCACATCGCAAAGCCGGCACCCACCGGCGCATCCGTATGGAAGACCTGATGGCCTACAAGCGCCAGCGGGACCGCGACCGGATGGCCTCGCTCGATGATCTCTCCCGGCTCAGCCAGGAGTTCGGGGGGTACGACGAGATGCCTGAGCAGGACTGATGCTACCCACGCCGTTTCGGGCTGTCCTCGATGCCAACGTGCTTTTCCCCTTCACACTCCGCGATACGCTCCTCCGGGCGGCAGCGGTGAGGATGTTCCAGGCCTACTGGTCCGAGGAGATCCTCGCAGAGGCAACCCGCAACCTGGTCAAGACAGGGTTTCGCCGACGATGGCGTGAAAGATACGATGGAAGTGGAACCGAGAGAATCCTGCGATTCGGGCGAGTTAGTCAGCGGTAGGCGGCTCATCGAGCTGTGTTTCGATAGCATCGATAACCCTGTTTACGCGTGCAATATATTCTTTTCGGCTGGAATTTTCATCCATTTTCTCGTAGTGGGGTTGTCGCTGGCGGTTCTGGCCAATAATATGATGACCAGTCCACATAGAACCATGGAGGGGGCGATGCGCAAAGGAGCCGCGACCCGGGCGCGCCTTATCACAGCAGCCACACAGCTCATCGAACAACAGGGCTACGCCGCGACGGGCCTGAAAGAAATCCTCACCCTCAGCGGCGCCCCACGGGGCTCGTTGTACTTCCATTTTCCAGATGGCAAAGAACAGCTCGCCGCTGCCGCGGTCAACGCCCATGCGAACGCATTCAACGCCCAGCTCGAAGCCGTGATGATGAACACGACGGATACAGCGGAAGCCTTGATCGCGGTCATTGATTTTCTGGGCGCTCGTGTCGAAGCGGATGCTTGCGCGGGTTGTCCAGTGGGTGCGGTGGCCAGCGAAATGGCGCCGCGTTCGGAGCGTCTTCAGCGCGCGACCCGGGACGCCTTTGAGATGTGGGTCGGGGTTTTGGCTTCGCGTCTTCAGGCGGACGGTCGGGAAGAATCGGACGCGCGGCGATTGGCGCGTGTGGGGGTGGGTGCGATTGAAGGGGGGCTGATTCTGTGTCGGGCCTACAACAGCCGCGCGCCTCTGGATGATCTTACACAGACGCTTCCTGATCTGCTTTCAAAGTAATTTTTGAAGGTCGCAATGGTGCGGCTTTTTTCATAGGTACAAAATATGATGACTGGTCTACAGAAAAATGCAGTCACGGGCCCCACCGGCCTGATCGGGCGATGGTTGCTCATCTCCCTCACCCAACGCAAACTCCCGGTCCTCGCCCTCATGCGCAACGCAAACGACCGCCTCCCGGCTCTCCAACAATGGGTCCAGGATCACGGCGGACGCGGCGAACTCATCGAAGCCCACAACTTCGATCTCATGGACCGGGGACTCGGACTCTCTCCGGACGCACGCTCCGCACTGCGACAGGCAACACAGGTCTACCATCTCGCCGCCCGCTTCCAATTCGGTCTCTCTGAAGAAGACGCGCGCCTGGCCAACGTCAGCTCCACTGAAAAACTCGTCGAAGTCCTCGCTGGTGGACAGATCCAGCGACTCGTCGCAATCAGCGGGTACCGAACCGAAGGACGACCAGCACGGAAACTCGACATCGACAACCCCCTCTCTCTAAAAGCGTTTTACCGTAATCATGGGGCATATGAAGCGTCGAAGATGGAGGCCCACCAGCGGATCGCCCGGGCAGCAGAACACCACAACGTCCCGCTCACCCGAATCAGCCCGGCCTCGGTCATTGGGGACTCTCAGACCGGTGAAACCACGCAGTACTACGGGTTGGCAGAGCTGTTCAACGATCTATGGCTCGGCCGCCTCCCCATCCTGCCGGGAAGCGCAGACGCATGGTTGCCCGTCATCCCCGTCGATGTCCTCGCTGAGCTGCTGGCCGAGGTTCATCGGGAACCCCCAGGCGGACACCTGGTTGTCCTCGATGAACGCTCCCCCTCACTGGACACGTTGGTTCGATGGGCTGCGGCTCGAATGGGGGTCAAGCCACCCGCAATGCGGATCCCCATCCCGATGATTCGGGCCCTCCCGAGATTCATCAGTGGCGTTGAGCCTGAAGCCCTCTCCTTCATCAGCGCCGATCGATACGACACACAACCCTGGATGGACGCGGCGGCGCGGTTGGGAATCACCATCCCACCCCTACAACCTGCCCTGGAACGATGGCTGGATCACCTCCTCGACACACGATTCGGGGCCACCCCGCCGCGACGCGTGCGAGCCACCACCTCTGCCGGAACCATCACCTATGCCGAGGGAAATCATCGGCGCGCGAAGGCGGTCTTACTACATGGGCTGCCGCTGACCGGGCGAAGCTGGGCACCGATCGCAGATCGCCTCTCGATCCCCACCCTGATCCCCGATCTCCCCGGCCTTGGCCGCACGCCATCGGGTGGGGGAAGCCTCGATGAGTGGCTCCGCGGTTTGCTGGTCGATCTGGATCGGCCCTGGTTGGTCGGACACTCCCTGGGCTGTGCGCCAGCGCTCCAGCTCGCCACCCAAACCCCCGAACGCATCGCTGGATTGGTGCTGATCTCGCCGTTCTTCCTTCAGGCCAGAGCAGGGGCATTGATGCGCCAACCATGGCTCGTGACGCAGGCAATGCGACGAATGACCGCCGAGCGACTGACCGCAATGATCGGAGACGACGGAGACGTCATGGAAGACGCGTTGGCTGCTCTGCGCCGCCTGCCCACCGCACGCGCCGCCGCGCGGTGGTTGGCCTGGGCCTCTCGCCAACACACCCGCGACCAACTGCGCGATGCGCTCTCCCATCTCCAGGTCCCCACGCTCCTCATCGTCGGAGAGCAGGACCCATTGACCGAGGATCTCCCCACCGAAGTGGGCGCGCTCCAGATTCCGGGCACGGGACATTACCCCCAACTGACCCACCCCGACCACATCGCTCAACTGATCCAGGAGCAGATCACCCCCCTCCGGAAAGCCCAACCTTCTGCATCCTCCAGCTGACACAAAACGGGAGCCTACATCGGCCCCGGTGACGGTTGTTGTCGGGAGTGGATAGTATCCTCTCCTGCTCAACCAACCTTCATCCTCGAGAAGAACAGATGCCTGATCCCCGGTGGCGATTTACGAACGAGACGGTGCTCACGAAACTGGAGCTGACGGACATC
>JBCBLB010000773.1:0-4333 GCA_038520555.1 Myxococcota bacterium
CGAACGAGGACGTCGCTGATCATCCGAAAGTTCTTATGCGCGCCCAACAACAGCGTCTGGGACCGGTACCGCGGGTGGTCAGACCACGCACGACGAGGCAACGAAAGGACCGACAGGTCCGTCGAGGTGTTCACAGTGGCTCCTGCGCTGTGGCGGGGGTGTCAGGCGCGCACCAATCGCGCCGGCCCCTCCGCCTCTGGTGTCTGAATCTAAACACGCCAACCGAGGCGTCCAGTCTGCACAAACCCGGGCCCATGTAAGCCTCCGCGCCCTTACACCCACCGCTGGAGAGGCCTATCGAACACAGGGTCACGGTCCGTCTCTGTGAGTAAGGGGGGAGAGGCGATGTCTTTGTGGTCCACCTGCGCGCTGAGCATCATCATGGTCGTGGCCAGCCGCCTCAGCCTGCGGCTGATGTGGGCGGCGGTGGGCCGGCTGGGCTTCGCCCGGACCGCCGCGCTGGCTGGCGTCGTCGCGCTGGCTTGGCCGTCGATGTCCCAGGCGAGCGCGCCGCTGCTCGACAGGATCGACATTGAGCAGGCCCTCAACGAGATCCGCGCCGTCGCAGCGGAAGAGCCCGTCGTCGACTTCGACCAGTGCGGTGATGAAGACCTCATCCGCTGTTATCAGCAGTGGAAGGACCAGTACGCGGATCAGATGCTCCGCATCCATGACCTGCTGGAACGCCTGCAGCTCTGCTTCGATGTACCGACAGGCGAACGAGGCTGACCCCTCGGCCCGCGGAAGGATTGGGATACACCCCCCACCAGATGTTCGATCATGACGAAACCTGGCGTATATTCTGCGGGCTGGAGCAGCGGATGGGTCCTTCTGTGGGCACCCGCGAGGCGTGGCGGCGGGGCCGAAAACAGTATGCGGTCTGGCTGTTCCGGGTCCGCTCTGCTGCAGTCCAACAGCGGGCGAGGGACGTCATCGCGGCCCTGGGAGACACCATCCGACCCACTCCGCTCGACGATCTGCATGTGACCCTGTTTGTCGCCGGCTTTCCGACCGACCACCCTCAGCTGGACGACGACGTCGCAGAGGCGACGCTCCATGAACAGCGGCGCGCGCTGGCGTCGGCTCAGTTCTCAGGTTTCACCCTTACAATTGGCAGCGCGAACGCGTTCGCTTCGGCCCCGTTTCTTGAGGTTCAGGGCGACATCGAACCGATTCGACAGGTCCTGATCGCGGCATCGAGCCAACCGGAGATCCGGTTCTCCGATTATCGTCCACACCTGACCCTTGGCGTGTTTCAAGACAGCGGACCCATCTGGCCGGTTCAACAGACGCTGGCGCGGTTTCGCACCGCATCGCCGATCCATGTCGGGATTGGGGGGATCGAGCTGGTCACCTTTGATGCACGGATCGCGGGCAGTCGTCTGGAGACCCGCTGGACGATCACCGCTCCCTTCGATCCCCGATGATCCGCGCCGGGTTTCCGGCCACGATGGCCCAGGCGGGGACGTCCCGGGTGACCACGCTGCCCATCCCAATGACTGCGTGATCACCGATGGTGACGCCATCTCGGATGCAGGCCCGGGTGCCGACCCAGACATCTTCGCCGAGGACCACGCCACGAGAAGACGTCGGCTGCTCTCGCACCGGGGCGCCGGGTTTGATCCCATGGTTCCAGGCGTAGATGCTGACGTGACTGGCGATCCGACACCCGGAGCCGATGGTCACCCCGGCGGCGCCGCCGTCGATGACAACGCCAACGTTGAGGCCCACCCGATCGCCGCACTGGACCGGGCCGTGGATGAAGGTCTGGGCGGCGATCCGAGCGCCGTCCCCGAAGGTGATCTCGCGGTGGGGTTCTGCAAACAAGGCAGCATCCGGAGCCACAAAGCAGTCCTCACCGAAACGGACCTGCTCAAGTCGGCACAGCTCATCCTGGATCGCCTTCTGCCAGGGGATCGCCCAGGCGGCCTGTGCAGGCTTGAGCCGATCCCACAGCCAGGGCATAAACGACAGCCGACGCTCATGCTGCGCCCGATAGGGGTCCATTATGCCTGTTGGTACCGATTGGCGCGGTGCACGGTGCCCAGGTCATTGCGGCGAATCCCAGCGTCGAGCATCCGCTGCCGAACCCGCGGCGCCACCATCTGCCGAATGTAAAACGGCTGGTGAACCACATAGTGGTGGATCACATGGGTCGCGCCAAAGTTGAAGCAGAACAACTGCAACGGCCAGGTCACCCAGTGGTCCAGGATCTGGTTCTGGAAGTCGATCGCGTTCTCTGGAATGTCACCGTAATAGTGACTCGACGACGAGATCAGGGCGATGCTGGTGTGGCGGATGATGTTGGGCAACACCCACAGGGTCGCCAGGGTGATGGCGAGTGGGTTTCCGAAGATCGCGGCGGGCAGGATCACCAGCGGCGCCCCCACGAAGACCTGTGACAGCCCCGCGGCCAGCGACTGCCAGCGGGGCCGCGGGGTCGGCTGTCTCGTGTGGGCGCGGTGAAGCCCCCGGACGACGCCGGGGATGATCACCACAGACGATGCCGGGATGATCGTCAGCAACAGCCGCCAAAAGCCCATCGGCATGCCCAATCCGATCAGGCGCTCTTCGATGTCATCGCGCTGACCGCTGACCCGGTGGTGCAGGAGGTGGATGCGTCTACGGCTCCAGGGATCCAGGCTCATCTTGGCCACGAAGATGACCCCGAACATCGCGTCCTGAAGCCACCGCTGCTCCCGAAAATACAGGTTGTGGATCAGATCGTGTTCGAGCTCATGAAGCAACGACAGCGGCAACGCGATCAACACCGCCGCCGCCCACCAGGGCAGACCACCGATCAGAAACGCCGCCGACAAGCCCCCGATCACCAACAGGCTGACCGCGAAGATGATCGTCGCGATGGCATCGTGGTGCACCAACCAGGGCTGACGCTGCCGAAGGTGTTGCTCTTCTTCACGGATCATTCGGCTGATGGCGCGGACCCGCGCGACGCTTTCGGCTTTGGAGTGCATGCCCGATCGCTACCCGACCCACCACCACCGATCAAGCCCCGTTGTTCCCAGGCTTCTCAATGTAGTGAGGGAACGCCCGGTGTCCGGAACTCCAAGAACCGCATCGGGTTTGCGCCCTCTTCTGGGTTTTCCAGAATGATCACCCAATCAGTTCTTGGAGAGCGTCCTGATTTTGGTGTTGACCGACTGGGTCAGCTGCGAGACCTCTTCAATCGAGGACCGGGCCTGCTCCACCGAGGCGTTGGTGTTTCGGGCGCGCTCTGCGACCTCTGTGATGCTGCGGGCGATCTCAGAGGCACCGCCGGCGGCCTCCGAGAGGGTCCGGCCGATGTTGGTGGTGGTCACCGTCTGCTCCTCGACCGCAGTGGCGATGGTGATCTGGAGCTGGTTGATCCGATCGATGATCGAAGAGACGCTGCTGATGGCCTCGACCGCTGCGGTGGTGTCCGACTGGATGGCCTCGATGCGTTTGGAGATGTTCTCGGTCGCGTTGGCGGTCTCCTTGGCGAGGTCCTTGACCTCAGTGGCGACGACGGCGAAGCCCTTGCCCGCCTCGCCAGCACGAGCGGCCTCGATGGTGGCGTTGAGCGCGAGCAGGTTGGTCTGCTGGGCGATCGAGGAGATCACCTTGCTGACCTTCCCGATCTCGACGCTGCTCTGGCCGAGCCGAGCCATCGTCTCGCTGGCTTGCTTGGAGTAGTTGACCGCTTCAACGGCGACCGACGTTGCGTCCTCCGAGGAGCGGGCGATCTCACCGATGGCATCGCTCATCTGCCGGGTGCTGTCAGCGATGGTCTGAATGTTGACGCTGACTTCTTCGGCAGCGGCAGAGACCATGTTCGCCTGATTGGAGGTCTCCTCAGAGTTGTGCTTCAGCTCCCGGTTGCGCGACTGCACCGAGCTGCTCTGCTCCAGGATCCGGTCGAGCTCATCTTCGATGCCACCGAGCAGATCACGCACCTGGTTCTCGCGTTGCTGCTCGCGGGTGATGTCCGCGGCGATCTTGACGACCTTCTCGACGCGGCCATCGCCCCCAGAGATGGGAATATAGCTCGCCTGAATCCATACATCTCGACCGCTCTTGCTCTTGCGGCAGAACCGACCCGTGGAGGACTTTCCGTTTCGAAGATCCGCCCAGAACGACTGATATTCTGGACTCCGACCGTACGCATCGGTCACGAACATGCTGTGATGGCGTCCCTGGATCTCATCGAGGCCGCTACGTGTCAAGGGTTTTGAGACAGTCGGGTTGAGGAAATAGTGAAGTGGTTGTGGCGCATGACGCGCCTTGGGTTTCAGATGAAGGGTTGTGGCGAGTCGGCGCACTGCTTTCCGATTCGTTGGATGGCGGCTGCGTC
>JBCBLB010000270.1:0-11922 GCA_038520555.1 Myxococcota bacterium
CGCGTCACGTCAAGTAACGCATGCAGGGTTTCTGTGCCACCCCCAACGATGAGCCGCTGGTAGACGGCGATGTGTTGACGGTGGATATGGGGTTGCACTACGGGGGGTACCATGCAGACATGGCCTTCACCGTCGTGGTCGGTGGGGGTGGCACAGAAACCCTGCATGCGTTACTTGACGTGACGCGCGATAGCCTTTATTCGGGCATCGCTCAGGCACAGCCTGGGAAGCGGGTCGGCGACATCGGACATGCGATCGAGTCGGCCATTCAACCCCACAAAACGTTTGGCATCATCCGGCAGTTTGTCGGTCACGGCATCGGCCGCGCGCTCCATGAGCGCCCTTCGGTGCCCAACTACGGCAAACCCCACACCGGAGACCTGCTCAAACCGGGGATGTGTCTCGCTGTTGAGCCGATGGTCACCCTCGGGACCTGGAAGACCAGGATCATGAAGGATGGCTGGACCGCGAAGACAGCCGACGGCAGCCTGGCTGCCCACTTTGAACACACCATCGCGATCACTCCAACCGGAGCGGAGATCCTCACCCGCCTCGATTGAACGCGAACCGGAATTCTTGAGGAACCATCATCTCATCCGTTGAACCGGCCTTGTCCGGCGAGGAGTACATATGAAAGTCCGCTCGAGCGTGAAGAGAATTTGCGACAAATGTCGCATTATTCGACGACGCGGCGTCGTCCGCGTCCTCTGTGAGAACCCCAAGCACAAACAGCGGCAGGGCTGAACCGATGGCACGTATTGAAGGCGTCGACCTCCCCCGTAACAAGCGTATTGACATCGCGTTGACCTATGTGTTCGGCATCGGCCGCGCCTGCGCCATCGAGATCCTCGAGAAGGCCGGCGTAGACCGCAGCATTCGGACGCAGAACCTCTCTGAGGTTGAGGTCGCCTCGATCCGCAACATCATCCAGCGGGACTACACCGTGGAAGGTGAGCTGCGCAAGCAGATCGCGATGAACATCAAGCGTCTCATTGACATCAAGTGCTACCGGGGCATCCGCCACAAGAAGGGCCTCCCGGTCCGCGGTCAGCGCACCCACACCAACGCACGCACCCGCAAGGGCCCGCGTCGTGCGGTCACCAAGCGTCGCCGCTGAACTGAAGGAGGACGATCATGGCAGGACGTAAAGGACAGAAAGGCCGTCAGACCCGCCGGGTCAAAAAGAACATCCCTCAGGGGGTGGTCCACATCCAGGCGACCTTTAACAACACCATCGTGACCATCACCGATCAGGCGGGCAACACTGTCAGCTGGTCCAGCTCTGGCGCGAAGGGCTTCAAGGGCTCTCGGAAGTCCACGCCGTTCGCCGCGCAGGTGGTCGCCGAAGACGCGGCGCGCAAGGCGATGGATCAGGGCATGAAGTCGGTCGCAGTGCACGTGAAGGGGCCGGGTTCCGGCCGTGAATCTGCGCTACGAGCGATCTCACACACCGGGCTGAAGATCACCAGCATCCGGGACGTGACCCCGATCCCCCACAACGGCTGCCGCCCGCCGAAGCGTCGGCGCGTCTGACGTTCCACTTCCCCTGGTGCTGGTCACCGGGGCTCGGTTGTTTCCCAGATCGGGCCGTTGCGGTCGTCGCAGCGGTCTACCCTTGTTCCCATGTCGAGCGCAGAGCCTGATGATCTGGCAGGCAGAAGCTCGGTTGGAGTCCAGAATGCAAGAGATCGTCGCCTCGAACTGGCGCAGCCTCATCAAGCCGCGTGCTGTTGAGCGGGACAGCCGCTCAAACACGACCTATGGCAAGTTCGTCATCCGCCCCCTCGAGCGCGGGTATGGGACCACGATCGGCAACTCGCTGCGTCGGATCCTGCTCAGCAGCCTGTGGGGCGCTGCGATCACCTCGGTCAAGATCGAGGGCGTGCTCCATGAGTTCTCGTCGATCCCGGGCGTCGTCGAAGACGTCACCGACATCATCCTGAACATCAAGGGCATCCGGATCCGGACCTCTTCTTCGGAGGCGCTGACCGCGACCATCGACCGCTCCGGCGAGCCAGGCAAGACGGTCATCGTGACCGCAGGTGACCTTCAGTTCAACGGGGAGGCAGAGGTCCTCAACCCCGAGCACGCGCTCGCCACGCTCACCGAGTCTGGCCGCTTCATCGCGGAGATGAACGTGAAGATGGGGCGGGGGTATGTCCCGGGTTCCATCGGAATGTCCAAGGACATGCCCATCGGCACGATCCCGATCGATGCGCTTCACAGCCCGATCCGGAAGGTCAAGTACGTGGTCACCAACGCCCGTGTGGGCCGTCGGACCGACTACGACCGGCTGACCCTTGAGGTGTGGACCGACGGCTCGGTCCAGCCCGAAGACGCCATCGCCTACTCGGCCAAGATCCTCAAAGAGCAGATCCAGGTCTTCATCAACTTCCATGAAGAGCCTGAGCCGGTCGACGTCCACGAAGAGCCCGAGGAAGAGTGGAACCAGTCCCTCTTCAAGCGGGTCGATGAGCTGGAGCTGTCCGTCCGCTCCGCCAACTGCTTGCAGAACGCCGGCATCGAATACATCTACCAGCTGGTCCAGAAGACCGAAGCGGAGATGTTGAAGACGAAGAACTTCGGCCGGAAGTCCCTCAACGAAATCAAAGAGATCCTCGCGGAGCTGGAGCTGGCGCTGGGGATGAAGCTCAACAACTTCCCAGAAGACCGGGTCCGCTGAGCGCGTAGTCGCCCAGCGAGGTCGCAGGAGCCCTATCATGAGACATCGCAAATCCGGCCGCCGCCTCGGGCGGAACTCATCGCATCGAAAGGCCATGTACCGCAACATGGTCACCTCGCTGATGATCCACGGCCGCATCCGCACCACCGAAGCCAAGGCCAAGGAGCTGCGCCGCATCGCCGAGCGGATCATCACCCTCGGCAAGCGCATCCCGCCCTCCGCGCTGGAAGGCCTCGACGAAGCCGCCTTCGCCAAGCTGCGCGCCCAGCGCCTCCACAACATCCGCCGCGCCCGCCGCATCGTCAACGACGCCGACGCGCTCCACCGGGTGTTCAACGAGTACGCTGAGCGCTTCAAGGAGCGCCCGGGCGGCTACACCCGCATCCTCAAGCTGGGCTTCCGCCCCGGCGACAACGCGCCGATGGCCCTCATCGAGCTGGTCGAGGAGGCCGTGGGTGAGGACGAGGCCGCGCCGACAGAAGAAGCGGCGCCGACAGAAGAAGCCGCAGAGGCTGCGCCAGCGGAAGAAACGAACGCGGCTCCGGCAGACGAGGCCGCACCGGTTGCTGAGGGCGAACCCACCGAAGAAGACGCCGCCGATCAGGAGTAGGGACGCGCCCGCTCGCTGCATCAGATTGCTGCCCGGTTCTGGGGAGGTGTCTCCTCAGAACCGGGCTATCATTGTATGTGTCAGGAGGGTTCGACATGGATGGCCACAATCAGCTCCAAAAGCGCTTTGAGGACTACCTCGAGCGACACAACTTAAAGAACACCCGGCAACGCCGCGCGATCCTGGCAGCGTTCCTGGAAGCCGGGGGTCACCTCGCCGTCGATGAGCTGCTCGAAGGCGTCCAGGAGAAGCTCAACGGCGTCGGACACGCCACCGTTTATCGCACCATGAAGCTGTTCACTGAGGCGGGCATCGCCCATGAACGTCACTTCGGCGATGGGCAGACGCGCTATGAAGCCGTCTCTCCCGGTGAACACCACGATCATCTCATCTGTGAAGACTGTGGACACATCTTCGAGTTCGAAGACGATCTCATCGAAACCCGTCAGGAAGGCATCGCGGCTGAGCATGGTCTTCAACTCAGCTCCCATCGCCACGAGATTTTTGGCCGGTGCATCAACAAAGCCACCTGCAAGAACCGGCTGCAATACGCCGAAGGCTGATCCCCCACCGTGTGATGGGGTAGAATCACGAAAAACGCCATCATCCATGTGGATGATGGCGTTTTTTGGGAGTGCGTAGGGCGGGACTTGAACCCGCAAGCCCTAACGGGCACTAGATCCTTAGTCTAGCGTGTCTGCCAATTCCACCACCTACGCAGGTCAGATTGGCTTTCCGCAAGTATAACGGACCGCCGCATCTGTCAAACCGCTACTCAGGGGTTTCCTCAGATCCCTGATCATTCGTCGGTGCCGTCTCTTCCGGTGTGGTCTCGACAGGATCAGCTTCCACAGGCGGTGCTTCGACAGCGGGTGGGGGATCGGCGGGTGTCGGGGCGAGGTTCCCGAAGCCCTTCTCATCATCGACGACATCGTCGCCGTCGTTGAGGATGTCGAGGACGTCGGAGTCGTCCCGGGCCTGTTCGGTGCTGTACCATGCGAGGGAGATGCTGGTGAGCATGAACAGGACGGCCACGGCGGTGGTCGCCCGTCCGAGCAGGTTCTGCTGTCCCCGCGGGGCATACATGCGGTTTCCACCACCGCCACCGAAGATGGCGCCCTGATCCTTCCCGGGTTGAAGGAGGATGATCAGGATCAGGGCGATACACAGGACGACGTGAAGGATGGTGATGAACAGTTGCATCAGGACTCTCGATAATCGATCGGTACCCTCTTAATCACCCAATCTCTTCTCGTCTCCAATTTCAGCTGCGTCCGGCCTCGACGATGGCCGAGAAGCTTTCCGCCTTGAGGGATGCGCCGCCGACGAGGGCGCCGTCGATGTCTGGTTGTGCCAGCAGCTCCGCGGCGTTGTGAGGTTTCACGCTTCCGCCATACTGGATGCGGATCTGTTCACTGACGAACGCGGGGTAGTTCTCGGCCAGCCAGCCGCGGATGACGGCGTGCATCTGCTGCGCCTGCGCGGGTGTGGCGGTCTTGCCCGTCCCGATCGCCCACACCGGCTCATAGGCGAGGGTGGTGCTGACGACTTGATCGGGCGCGAGGCCGGCCAGTCCGGCCTTGACCTGGTCGAGGACCGTAGACTCGGCGTCCCCGGCGTCACGTTGTTCCAGGGTCTCGCCCACACAGAAGATCGGCAGCAACCCGGCGCGGAACGCAGCATGTACCTTCTGGTTGATGAGGGCGTCGTCTTCACCGAACAGCTTGCGTCGCTCGGAGTGTCCGACGATGACATAGGTGCACCCGGCTTCCCGGAGCATCTCCCCGGGGATGGCGCCGGTGAAGGCGCCTTTGGTCTCCGGATGGAGGTTCTGTCCGGCGATGTGGACGCCCGCGCCGTTGAGCTGGGCGGCGACGGCGGGGATGCTGACGGCGACCGGGGCCACCGCGACGTCGACAGACACGTCCGCGACGCCGGCCAGGGCGGTCTTCAGGGCGCCAGCGAGCGCAGCGGCGTCGCCAGGGCCGAGGTTCATCTTCCAGTTTCCGGCGATGAAGGGTCGTCTTGCCATGATCTACCTCCGGCCGCGGATGGCTTTGAGCCCAGGCAATTCTTTGCCTTCCAGGAATTCCAGCGAGGCGCCGCCGCCGGTCGAGACATGGCCGACCTTCTCATGCAGGTCGAACTTGCGCATCGCCGCGGCGGAGTCCCCCCCACCGACGACGGTGTAGCCTTCGTTCGCAGCGACGGCTTCGGCGATCGCGCGGGTGCCCTTCGAGAACGGCGCCATCTCGAAGACGCCCATCGGGCCGTTCCAGAACACCCCGCTGGCGGTTTTGATGGCCTCAATGTAGCGTGCGCGGGTCTGGGGGCCGATGTCCAGGCCCATCCAGCCGTCTTCGATGGTGTCGGTCTCTCTGGCCTCAGCGTCTTCCTTGATCTCCTGAGCGACCACGTGGTCGGTGGGCAGGAGGACCTCAACGTTCTTCTCTGCGCAGCGTTCGAGGACGCGGGTGGCGAGGAGGAGCTTGTCTTCCTCGACCAGCGAGCTGCCGACGGCGACGCCACGGGCCTTGAGGAAGGTGTAGGCCATGGCGCCGCCGATGAGCAGGGTGTCACACCGCTGGGCGAGCGAGTCGATCACGCCGATCTTATCGGAGACCTTCGCGCCCCCGAGGATGCCGACCATCGGCCGGGGCGGGCTCTCCAGCAGGCGGCCGAGGGCGTCCAGCTCGCGCTGGACGAGCAGGCCGATGGCGGTCTGCTCCATCAGGGGTGGCAGGCCCGAGATCGAGGCGTGTGCGCGGTGCATTGCGCCGAAGGCATCGTTGACATAGATGCGGGCGAGTCGGGAGAGCGCGTTCGAGAACTCGGTTTCGCCTGATTTTTCGCCAGGGTGGAAGCGCAGGTTCTCGGTCACCATGATCCCCCCGGGGGGCAGATCGCGGATCAGCTGCTCGACGTTGTCACCGACGACGTCGGGGACGAAGACGATGTCTGCGTCGAGCAGCTCGGCGAGTCGGGCGGCGACGGGCTCAAGACTGAGCCGCGGGTTTCGCTTGCCCTTGGGGCGGCCGAGGTGACTGGCGAGCACGAGGCTGGCCTGTCGGTCACGAAGCGCCTGGATGGTCGGCAGCGCAGCCCGGATCCGGGTATCATCGCTGACGTTGCCGTCGTCGAGGGGCACGTTGAAGTCTACCCGGACATAGACCGGGTCGCCCGGCTGGATGTCGAGCGTATCGATGCTGGGAAGCGACATGATCGTTCAGCCCAGGGCCGCGACGAGGCGGGTCAGGTCGAGCATCCGCACGGAGAAGCCCCACTCGTTGTCGTACCAGCTGAGGACCTTGGCCATGCGGTCGCCCATGGTCTGGGTGATGGCGAGGTCGACGATCGAGGAGCGGGGATCACCGATCAGATCGGAGCTGACCAGCGGCGCTTCCAGCGCGCCGAGGATTCCGTTGAGGGGGCCGGCGGCGGCGTCCTTGACGGCCTGGTTGATGGCTTCGGCGCTCACCGGTTTTTCGGAGCGGAACACCAGGTCAACGAGCGAGACGTCCGGGGTGGGAACACGGATGGCCATGCCGTTGAGCTTGCCGTTGAGTTCGGGGAGGACCAGGGCGACGGCCTTGGCGGCGCCGGTGCTGGTGGGGACGATGTTCTGCGCGGCGGCGCGAGCCCGACGGAAGTCTTTGCTGTGGGGCGCGTCGAGCAGCCGCTGGTTCATCGTGTAGGCGTGCACCGTGGTCATCAGCCCGGTCTCGATGCCGAAGTGGTCGTTGATGACCTTGGCGAGGGGCGCGAGGCAGTTGGTGGTGCAGGAGGCGTTGGAGATGATCCGATGCGCTGCGGTCAGGGATTCGTGGTTGACGCCGACGCAGATGGTGGCGTCGGGGTCGGTGGCCGGCGCAGAGATGATGACCCGTCTGGCGCCTGCGGTGAGGTGCCTGGTGGCGCCATCGCGCTTTCGGAACGCCCCTGTGCATTCGAGGACAACATCAACTTCAAGCGCGGCCCAGGGCAGCTTCTCGGCGTCGCGCTCTGCCGAGGTCGGGATGACCTTGTCGCCGATCTTCAACCCGCCTTCGACGACATCAACGGTCTGGTTGAAGGTGCGGTGGACGGTGTCATACTTCAACAGGTGGGCGAGCATCGCGTCGCTGGTCAGATCGTTGATGTGGACAAATTCGATGTCCGGGTCGTTCCAACCAGCGCGAAGGATGCAGCGGCCGATGCGGCCGAAACCATTGATGGCGACGCGAGTAGTCATGTCAAGGACCTCTTTATGCTTGAGACCAGTGTTTGCCCCGGTGGTATTTCCGGAGCGCCTCAGTGGAAACGTTCAGGGGTAGCGTTGTAACACGACCATCCTACCCCGAAGAATTTCCCGGCTCGGCGCGCCGGTGCCCATCACGGATCGGTCCTCGCGCGGCCGTGGCCTCCGCTGATACACGGACGAGATATAGAGAGCGGCAATGGCACTGATGGTCACCAACATCCCATGGGCCGGGGAGCACGCCGACCCCACCTCCGAAATCGCGAAGCGTCTGTCCCTCCAACCTCGCGACATCTCCGCGACACTGCTGCTGAAGCGGTCGGTGGATGGGCGCCGACGCCCGCCGGTCTGGTTGGCCAACTACCGCGTTGAGCTGGTCGATCTCTCGCTGGAGCAGGCCACCTTGTCGCACAATATCCACGGTGTTCGGGCCTTCAACGAACGCGACGCGCAGCGGTTCCTCCACCAGACCACCCGCCGTGGCGAAGCGTTCGAGATTCAGCCCCTCCCCTGGCCCCAGTCGGTCCGCCCGATCGTCATCGGCGCCGGACCCGCCGGGCTGTTCGCCGCCCTGCGGCTGGGAGAGGCGGGCGCGCCCGCGATCCTGATCGATCGTGGCGGCCCGGTCGAGGATCGACATGTCGCGGTCCGACAGTTCTGGCGCCATCGAGAACTCGATCCAGAGACGAACGTCGTGTATGGCGAAGGCGGCGCGGGCGCCTTCTCAGACGGCAAGATCTACACGCGTCGCCGGGACGGGGAGCTGGGGTGGATTTTTCAACGACTGGTCGACTTTGGAGCTGATCCGGGGATTTTAGAGGAGGGGTGGGCGCACCTCGGGACAGACCGCATCCGTGAGATCCTTCCGCGTCTGCGGGCACGACTCACCGAACTGGGCGTTGAGGTCCGGTTTCACACCCAGGTGACCGACGTGCTCGTCCATGAGGGGACATGCATCGGCGTGCAGCTTGCGGATGGTGACCTCCTTCGAGGCGGCCCGGTCATTATGGCCACCGGGCATTCTGCACGGGATACGTGGGAGATGATGATCCGGGCAGGCGCCGCTGCGGTGGTGCGTCCCATCCGTATCGGCGCACGTGTCGAGCATCCCCAGAAGCTTATCGACGCTGCGCGGTATGGGCAGCCGCGTGGGGAGCTGCCTCCGGCCAGCTATCGGCTGGTCTCCCGGCCGAAGCGGCAGGGCCTTCGCGGGGCGCATACGTTCTGTATGTGTCCAGGTGGAACCGTGGTGGGCGCCTCGAACCAGCCCGGCCGGGTCGTCGTCAATGGGATGAGCTACTCCGGGCGTCGGGCCTGGTGGGCGAACAGCGCGATCATCGTCGAGGTTCTTCCTGACGACTATGGCGGCACCGATCCAATGGCCGGCGTCCGGTTCCAGGATCAGATCGAGCAGGCCGCCTTTCAGATGGGCGGAGAAGACTTCCGGGCGCCTGCCCAGCGGGTTGAGGATTTCCTCAAGAAGCGGGACACAGCGGAGCTTCCGCGAAACAGCTACCCACAGGGCTGCGTTCCGGGCGATCTCAACGACCTGTTTCCCGCGCCCATCGCCCGCGGCCTCGCCGAAGCCCTGCGGTTCTTCAACCGAAAGATCCCTGGCTTTGCCGGAGCGGAAGGGGTTCTGATCGCCCCAGAGACGCGCACGACGGCGCCGCTGCGGTTTCTGCGAGATGATGCGCTGTTTTCCACCACGATTGACGATTTGATGCCTGTGGGAGAGGGCGCGGGCTATGCCGGTGGGATCACCAGCGCTGCGCTGGACGGCTTCCGCGCCGCCCAATCGATCATCGCTCGGGCTCAGCGGTAGGCGACGCTGATCCCCTCGGCCTGCAGGGTGACCCGATAGCGGCGCTCGTCGCCGTTGTTCTGGTTGATGCAGTCGGTCCGCTCCACCTTCCAGGTCATCGTCGCGACGGTCGCGGATTCGGCGGGATCCATGCTCCAGACGCCGATCTCGGTGCACTCCATCTGCTCGCCCATCATCTCGACATAACCGGAGGCCTTCCAGGTGTTGTCTGGAGAGAAGGACAGCTCATTGTACATGAACCGCACATTGGCGCCAGCGTCGATGGGAGCGAAGCCCTGGATGGTCTTGCTCAGCAGCCCCTCGGCGAACTTCTCGCTGTTCTTGTCGTCGGGGACATCCGGTGTGACGTCTGCGGTCGCCGGCGCTGCGGCGTCGCCATCACCACCCTTCTTTTTTTTGCGGCCCGCGTCCGCGTCTGCGCTCATCAGCAGCAGGGCGGCAGCGGACAGCAGCAGGATCGTTGGTCTCATCGTGGCTCCAGATGCAATAGTGTCTGCTCACCATCATAGCGAGATGTCTGCATCGTGAACCGCTCCTCTACGGTTGGCCCGCTGCTGGGGTATCTGTTGCTCGCCTGTTGGAGCACCTGGCCGGCCCCGATCCAGCTGGGCGCTGCGGTTCCCGGCTCGGCGCGGACAGACATCTGGAACAGCCTGTGGTCATTGTGGTTCTTCCAGTACAACACGCGGATCAACGGCTTATCCCTTCACACCGAGCTGATCTCGTTTCCCCGCGGCGGGGAGCTGCTGGTCGCCGATCCCCTCAACGCTCTGCTCGCCGCGCCGCTGCTTCCATTCATCGGCGTCGACGTCACCTATACGCTCCTGGTCCTCGCTCAGCTGACCTTCGCCGGCGTCTTCGCCCACGGCTTCGCCCGTGAGCTTCTGCCGGACGCACCGGGCGCCGGATGGATCGCGGGGACGGCCTTTGCGACGGCGCCTGTCCTTCTCTCTGGGGTCCACAACGGCACCTCGGAGAGCTTCGCCGGCGCCTGGACCGTGCTGGGGGTCTGGCTCGCCTGGCGGGCTGCGCGCTTCGGCGGCGCCCGCCGCGTCGCCCTCGCCGTCTTTGGGGTGCTGCTCGGCGCCCTGGCGTCATGGTACTCCGCCGTCGTCGTCTTCCTCTTCGTCGGCGCCATGGTCCTGTTGTCCCCGGCGGCGGGGTGGCGGGACAACCTCTCAGCGCGGCTGTCGGTCTTCTTCCTTGGAATCCTCGCGGTCGTCCCGTTCGCTGCGCTGTTCAAGTGGGCCAGCGCCACACCTGGAAACCTGGTCGCCATCAAGACCGCCCGTGAGATGAACGGGATCCGGCGCTCGACCGGTCCGGCAGATCTGCTCGGCTACTTCGCGATCGGCGACTATCGCTCGCCGGACTTTCGCGTCCTGTCCCGATACGGCGAGGCGTTCTTCCACTGTCACTACCTCGGCTATGTCCTCATCATCGGCGCGATCCTCTCGCTGTGGCAGGCCAGAGGGCCGCAGCGGCGGTTCCTCTGGCTGGCCGCGGGGCTTGGATTTATCCTCTCGCTGGGGCCGGTCATGGTGAAGGGGGGGATGCCCATCATCCTGGGCACCAACCTTGTTATCCCGATGCCCTACTTCCTCATCGAGGGGCTGCCCGGGTTCAATGCGTTGACCTTGCTGTTCCGCCTCGCCCTCGCGCCGGCGCTGGGGGCTGCTCTGCTCGCCGCCGCGGGCCTGGGGCGGTTCCGGTACTGGTGGATCGCTCCGCTCGTGATCCTCATCGAGGGGAGGGCGCTGTGCCCCCTCGGGGGGCTGCCCGACACCGTCTCGACGCACCGCGGCGGGTCATTCTATTCGCTTCGCGACGCGCCTCCCGGCGCAGTGATGAACTTCCCGGTCGTCGGTGGCCGTGGCTATCTCTATGAGCAGACGATCCACGGCAAGCCGGTGACCGACTCGCTGAACTTTCCCAACAACCTGGCGTCGAAGCGGGTCTGGGACACCATCCTCCAGAACCTGACGGCCCCCGAAGAGATCCTCAAGAAGCGGGTCGGCGCCGTGGCAAAGATCGAGGGGGTGCGCTACCTCGTGATCCACGAAGACACGGAAGCGCGACCAGACATGCATGACCCGGCCGCCAGGATCATCGAAGCGCACTACACGCCGCTGGTCGGGGGCGGCGAGGCGCGGGTGTATCCGCTGTGGTAGGCCGCGAACGACCGGGCATCTCGGGACGTCGGTTCCCTGCTCCGGCGCCGCTGGAAGGCCTCATCGGCGACCCGGGCGCGCTGCCGTGGCTCCAGATCTCCCTCGCCGAAGCGCAGGAGCGTGCCCTGCTCGAAGCCGGCGTCCGCTTTGAAGATCCCGAGACCCATACGCCCTCACGCGGGTGGCTTGCGATCCGCGAAGACGCGGCGATTTCTGCGGTCGCGATCAACGACTTCCTCGACAAGGTTGGCGATACCGACGCCGCTCTGGTCGTCGGCGGGCGGAGCGGCGCGCTGTCGTCCCAGATCATGCTCTCCGCTGCGGGGGAGCCGCTGGTCGTCTGGCTCCCCGGCGCCGCGCCGGTGGACTCGGCGCGATGGTCTCATGCGTCACCGC
>JBCBLB010000861.1:0-3512 GCA_038520555.1 Myxococcota bacterium
TCGGCCTCTGCCGAGGCCGGTGCTCGATGATTCGGCGCCGGAGTGGTGGCTGCTGGAGCGGGACGCGCAGGGCGAGATCGGCCTCGGTGGCGGATCTATGGGGCTTTGTGGGGTCCTGGCGGCGGCGGCGCGGCCGGTCTCATGGGACACTCTCCAGAGCCGGGCGGAAGCGCTCGGCGCGGACCCCGACGAGAGCGATGCGTTACTGGAGGGGCTCGTGGCTGAGGGGCTGCTCATCCGGGCATCCCAATCAAACGGCTTCCAGAGGAGACCGACCGATGCAGTGGATCCGACCGTCTTTTGACGCCTCGATGGCCCAGGTTCAGTCCCTGATCGAGGCCGAAGTTTCGAGCCTCTCTGGCGGGTACGACGAGGGGCCGCTGTGGACGGCCGCGGTGAATGCGCTGACGAAGCTGGTCCAGGGCCCGCGTCGGATGGTCCGGCCCCAGCTGGTCATGCTTGGCGCGATGGGCGCCGGCGGCGACCCGGACCACCCCGGCGTCGTCGACTTCGCGGCTGGCGTCGAGATGCTCCACCTGTTCGCCCTGATCCATGACGACGTCATGGATAACGGCACGGTCCGGCGGGGGCATCCGACCCTGCACCGGGTGCTGGGGGGCAACCTGCCGCGAAACCGTCGCAGCCAGGGCAAGATGCTCGCCGTGCTCCTCGGGGACCTGCTCCACAGCCAGGCGACCGCCCGGATGACCGACGGCGCCTGTAAGCTGGTGGGCGGCGACGTGGCCATCCGGACCATTTTGGAAGGATCGCGGCGCGCGGTGGTCGGCCAGTTCCTCGACCTGCAGGGGTGGGCGGGGCCGGCGGGCGATCTGGCGCCTGCGGCCTTCCGGCAGGTGCTGCTGAACAAGGGGGGACACCACTCGATCACGGCGCCGCTGATGGCGGGGTGGCGGCTGGTGGTGCCCGGGGCGGGGCTGCTCGCGGCGCAGAACTGGGGCGATCATATCGGGCTGGCCTTCCAGGGCCTCGACGATCTGCAAGATGTGCTCGCCGAGCCGGGAACGACCGGGAAGGACAACCTCCAGGACCTGCGCGAAGGGCGGCTGTCGTTGGTCAGCCACCTGCTCCGCTTGCATGTCTCGGAGGCGGAGTGGGAGACGCTCCGTCCGACGCTCGGCCAGGGGATGATGACGGTCGAGGATCGGGGACAGATCTTCCATCTGCTCGCGCGGCATCAGCTGATCCCCCGCGGGCTGTCATTTGTTCGTGAGGAGCTGGCTGCTGCGCGGAAGTGGCGCGATGGGATGGAGGGTCCCGCCGGGTTCCGCGCCGGTCTGGCCGAGGTTGAAGTCCGGCTGGAGGCGTATGTTCAGCGCCTGGAGACGTTGCCGCACCCGGCGTGAGCGCCCGCCCGGGCGCGCTTCGGGGTATGCTGGCCACGATGGCTACCTTTACCCGGACCGTGGTCTTCACGGACCTCGTCAACTACACCGAGAAGACTGCACGGGCGGATCGTGAGACGCTCCGGCAGCTGATCAGCCGCCACGAGCAGTGGACGCGTGAGGTGTGTGAGCCCCTCAACGGCCGGCTGGTGAAGGGGTTGGGTGACGCATTTCTGACGCTGTTCGATTCTGCCACCGATGGGCTGCGGGCCTGTATCAAGCTTGCCGAGTCGGGCCTCCCCGACACCAGCTTCCAGCTCCGCGCCAGCGCCGCCACCGGCGACGTCGAGCTGATCGATGGGGACATCTTCGGCGAAGCGGTCAACCTCGCCAGCCGGCTCAGCTCCATGACGCCAGGGGGGCAGGTCTGGTTCACCGAGAGCACCCGCCGCTGCGCCAACCTCGCCGAGATCCCCTGGGAGCCCGCCGGGGTGTTCACCTTCAAGGGCATCCCGGAAGAGACCCCCTGCTTTCGGGCGCCGACGCCCAGCCACTGCGTCCTGCCCGAGTCGCTGAAGCGGGCCGCCCGGCTGGGGACCCTGCTCCGGGTGCGCCCCGAGCAGCCGCTGCCGACCCGGATCCAGCCCTCTTCGGTGGTCCTGTTTGAAGGCTTTCAGGCCGGAAGCGACGCGCTGAAGCAGGTCCTCGGTCGGCTGCCTGTCCTCGACCCGGCCCAGCTGTGGATGAACGTCTACACCCTGCCGCCTCTGGAGCGCCGGAAGTGGACCGAGAACGGCCGCGGGCTGGTCATCGGGACGCCGCTTGCCCTCGAGCGGGCCCTGGAGCAGCTGCACCACTCCTTCCCCGAAGACACCAAGCAGACCGTCTTCATCGACGCCGGTGAGGCGCCGCTGGAGCTGGTGCTCTCTGGCCTGGCCCTCCCCACCGTGCCCCTGGGCGGCGTCATCGCCGGCTACAGCTATGACATGCTCGCCGATGGCACCTGGATGAACGAGTCGCCCCGCGCCCTGCTCCGGGTCGATGTCGGCAACCACGGCGTCTCGATGCAGGTCCTCGGCGGCGGCATCGTCCTCAACGGGCGGGCGGTCCACCCCGGCGCCCGACACCCCCTCGACGGCAGCGAGTCGATCCGGACGCCCGCGGGCGAGCTGCGGTTCCACGCGCTCCAGAACAGCCCATACCTCGGCGTCTTTGAACTGGACACCGCGAGCCGGCTCACGGTCAACTTCGGCGAGACGGCCGAGCTGGGCCGAAACCCCAACCACCCCGGCGTCGGCCTGCCCGATCGGGGCGGGCAGTCCAACCTGCGATGGTGCTCGGGCGATCGGGCCCAGCGGACCCGCTCGGCGGGCTTCACCCTGGATCGGGCCCTGGTCGGTCGGCGGCAGGCCGCCGTCTCGGTCGATCCCAACGGCGATCTGGAGGTCAAGGCCCTCCACCATCGGCTGGCGACGTATCTGTACCGGTCGCCGGGACGGTTTATGAAGATCGAACGGCCCACCGGGGCGCGTATCGGGGATCTGCTGGTCATGGGCACGAACGTCGTCGCGCTGCGAACCGGGACCTGATCGCCGCCGACGCGTTATGCGATGGAGATGGAGCTGATTGACGAAGACGGCCAGCTGCGGCTGGGCGTATTTGACGATGCCATCGAACGCATCAACCATCGGGCCTATCCGCTGCGGACGCCGATGGGCCGACGGGCGGGCTGGCTGTCGCGCCGGCTGGGGTTCAACCAGTTCGAATTTATCGCCGGACTCAGCGATGAGATCGTCTTCGGCGCGGCGGTCGTCGATGTGGGGTATGTGGGCATGGCCTTCGCCTACGCCTTCGATCCCCAGGTCGCACAGGTGACCGCGGTGTCTCGGATCCTGCCGCTGGGGTGGGGCACGTCGATGGTCCAGACGCCTGAGAGCGGGACCAACCGATTCGCCGCTCCGGGCCTGGTGGTCGAAATGAGCGCCCTGGGAAACGCCCGGCGGCTGCGAATCATTTCAGGCGGCCTCGACGTGGACGCCACCTTCGGCGAAGGCCAAAAACACCCCGGCCCCAACACCGACACCCGCTCCACCACGCACCCCGCCTGAACCACCACCCCCAGCGCCCCGTAAGCCGAACTCCCGGGGGCCGCCGCCAACCGGTCCGCCA
>JBCBLB010000518.1:0-7183 GCA_038520555.1 Myxococcota bacterium
ATCGCCGAAGCCAGCGCGGTCCCGACCACCCACCCGGACGGAGACCGCCACCTTCCGGCCGACCACGCGGCGCTGGCTGGGCTGCGGATTCTGGTGGTCGACGACAACCCGATCAACCGCCTGACCATCCGGGCGCTGCTGTCTGCCAACGCGCCAGTCATCTCTGAAGCTGAAAATGGCGCGGTTGCTTTGTCGATGCTGGCGGAGCAGGGCTGCGATCTGGTCTTGCTCGACGGGCACATGCCCGTGATGGACGGCATGGAGACCATTCAGCGAATCCGCGCCGCGGACCAACCCTGGCGAGACTGTCCGGTGATCGCCCTGACCGCAGACGCGATGAGTGGCGATCGGGAGCGGTTTCTGAACGCGGGCATGGACGGCTATGTCTCAAAACCAATCGATCGGCACGCGCTGATTGCGGAGATCTTGACCGTGCTCCACCAAAAACGTTCCGTGTAGGCGCGCTACAGGCGCGGGCGGATGCTCCGAATCGTTCCCGCCACAACACCCACGATGATCCCCATCATCTAGGTGGGATCGAGGAGCTGTGGCTGAATCAGCCCATCGGCGACGCGGGGATGGCCACAGCGTTCGATGCGTTGGGGTGGGAAGCCCTTCAGCTCCAGGGCGATCTGCTTCAAATACCCGATGAGGTTGCCCATGAAGCGTTCCCATTGTTGGTTGAGTTGAATGGGAGCTTGTGGGTACGGTAGCCGTCTGTTGTCATTAATTAGAGCAGAATTGTAGGGGATAAACAAGATTGAAATTTACTTTTTGACTGACTAATCCATCCTTTGCCTTTCACCTGAGGAGTCGGGATGGATGTCGTGATCTGTGCATGGGCAGAGGTCGAAGAGTGGATGGAACAGCGAGAGTTTGACTTCGTCATCTCCATCGGCGCTTCCCAGTCTGCCCCGCCGCCGCCCCTGGACGCGCCTCCGGCGTCGTTGCGGGTGTGCCGTCTGGAGTTTTACGACACCCTCGACGGCGGCCCTGATGGCCCTCATGAATACCATGTTCTCGCCCTCATCGACTTCTGTGAAGAGATCATCGAAGCGGATGGCGCGGCACTTGCTCACTGCGAGATGGGCGTCAGCCGATCCGCTGCTGCGGCGCTGATCCTGCTTGCAGTGGCGATGGGACCGGGCCGTGAGCGCGCCTCGGTCGGGATGCTGGAGACGCTGGAAGGAGGCGATCGGGCCCGACCCAATGCCCGGATCATCGCACTGGCCGATGAGATCCTGGGACGGGACGGGGACCTGTTGAGCGCGATGTTACAGGTGTATGGTGCCTGATGGCGATTCAGTTCGTGATTCAGTTCGTGGTTCAGGGTCTTTCGGGAAGAGGGCTCATCGTTACGCGGAGTGATTGCTGCTTTGGGCGCGGGCGTGCGCGATGCGCCAGTTGATCTCCCCGTCGGGTCCGCACCCCTGAATGTCGGGCAAAAGCGATGTGATCATCGTCTCCGCTGCGTCGCACGCTCCCAACCGGTAGAGATTCCAGATGTCCCAGCATCGGGCGACCAGGAGCTGAGAGGGGGCTTGCGGTGGGATCCCGCGTAGGGCGCGCTGTAGGGCGCGCATGGGTTGTTGAACGATGGGCGGCAATGGGTTGGACAGGAGGTCATCGATCTCCGCTTGCGCCTGCCGATGGTCTCCTGCGAGCGCCAACAGCTCGGCGCGCAGAGACTGAATGGCCAGCCTCGCGAAGTCCCCTGTCGTGTCGAGGTACTGGATCGCGCCATGGAGATCACCGGATTGGGCCATCCACAGGGCCACTTCGGTGTCGATGGGTGCAGGCGGCTGAATCGTCTGATGCCATGCGTGGGCGTCATCGAGCTGTCCACAGACCCGAAACAGCTGGGACAGCGCGCGGCGCCCCAGCCGTGCGGCGCGGCTGGTCCGATCGTTGACCACCAGCGCCTGGATCGTCTCGCTGGTGATGCGGGCTTGTGGGATACGTCCCATCCAGGTTTCGAGGATCATGAGGTTGCAGAGCAATCGCATCTCGATCCAGTGTCCACACCGCCACGCCTGGCCCCGCACTGCGTTCTGAATGGTGTAGGCGTGCTCCATCCGTTCATGCTGGGCTTCGTAGAAGCCCAGATCCAACGCTGCGCGGACTTGTTGTTGGAGCGTTCCTTCTTCGGAGGCGCGCCGCCACTGGCGGTACCCATGTTGTCGTGCCCGCTCGAAGGCGCCCCGCTCCATCGCGACGGACAGCCCCAGCGCATCGAACCACAGCTGATCGTCCAGCGGCGCTGTGGCCACATCGGCGCGTGCGGCTTCGAGCGTGATCTCTGCGCGTTGGGCATCGCCGATCGCCCAGTAGGTCGACGCGGCATCGAGCGCCTGATGAACGCGAAACGCGGGATCATCGATGTGTACGGTGAGCAATCGCGCAGCATCGTGTCGCGCCTGTTCGGGATCGCCCATCAACGCATGTGCGCGGGATCGTTGATAGAGGGCATCCTCCAACACGCGGGGGAACATCGCCGCGTTCTCGACGGCGATCTCGGCCAGCGCAAGGGTGCGGGGTGGGTCGGTGAACCGCCCGACGAACGCTCGGAGGACGGAGAGTCTGGCCCGGGTCTTCGGGTCTACCGGATCCGGGACATCCAGCCAGGGGCGCAGGGCGGCGGCCGCGCGCCCCGCTGCGCGCCACCGGTCCCCCAACGCGGCGACCAGCTTCGCCTCTCGTTGTCGATCGCCCAGGGTCTGGCAGGCCTGGATCCCCTCCTGCAGTTCGTCGAGCTGGGGGTGCAGCTCGGGCTGTGCCGCGTCGAGGCGGTCCTCTACCCAGACGATGAATCGGCGGCGTGCGCCGTCCAACACATCTGCCGGGGCGGTCTCGATGACCACATCCCGCACCATGAAGTGCAGCCGGAACCGGACCGCATCGCGCTGGACGAGGTGATGTTCGATGAGGGACTGCATCAGGTCTTCGGGCCACGCACCTGGCACATGCACGATGGCCTCGAACCGCTGTACATCAAACGCGCCGGGGAGGGCGGCGATCTGCTGTATGGCCAGGGTGATCCCGGGCTCCATCAGGTCGAGAGAGGCGGTGACCAGGCTTCGAACGTCTCGATGCCGGTGAGGCCCATCTGGACGCTTCAGCAGCCGCAGGCGCGCATCGAGGCGCCTTCGCAGCTGGGGGAGCGTGAACATCCGGAGCCGGCCGGCGGCGATCTCGATCGAGAGCGGGTGCTTGTCGAAGGCTTCGACGATGTCTGAGAGGTCGTGTTCGCTCAGATCGACGCCCAGCGCCTGTCCACGCGCACGAAGCAGCGCCGTCGCGGCCTGGGCCGACAGCGGCCCCAGCTCGATGAGGTGTTCCTCGGAGAGCGCGAGCCGCACCCGGGAGGTGACCACGATCTGTACGGACGGTGCGTCCCGCAGGCAGCGCTCCACCACCGCGCGCACCGCTGCGATCTGAACCTCGACATTGTCCAGCACCAACCAGGGCTGCTGCACGGCACGGTGCTTGAGCGCGCGGATCACGGCCTGTGGGTGGACCTGATCTGCGTTGAGTCGAAGACTGGCCGCGATCATCGCCCAGATGTGCGCCGTCCCCGTTGCTTCCTCCAACGAACAGAACAACCCATCGCCCCGCTCTTCGAGGAGCGCCTGCGCCAGCGCCGTCTTCCCCATTCCCCCAAACCCCACCACCGTGATCAGCCGCGCGCCCTGCTGCAACGCATCCCGCAGCGTCGCCAACGCGGTCGCCCGACCGAACAACGATCGCGGGGTCGGCGGACGCGGGTTGTGGTAGCGGTACCCCTCGCCGTATACCGACTGGACGTGGCCCGCGCCCCCGACGATCTCCAGCGCAGCCCGAAGACGGCGCACCGTCGTCGCCAACGTGCCGGTTCGGGTGGTCGGCGCATAGCCGAAGACCTTGACCAGCAGCTCGGTGCGGGGAACGACGGCGTTCGCGCGCTCGACCAGGTACCGCAGGAGACGGGCTTCCTTCTCCCGGAGAGGCTTCTCTTCATGTTCTCCAACGATCAGGCGCCGATCGAGATCGACCACTCCAGATGGCATCGGGACGCGCATGTCGGGTCTGTCTTCTTCCGCGTTGAGGAGAGGTCACCGGCTTCCGTCTATGACAACGATAACAAATCCTGACAGCTCGCCCCCGGTGGCCGTTCGCGCATTACAAATCCGCTCGCCACGGGGGTTCTCTGCTTGCAGAAGACCACCTCGTGCGCTTTCCCGCTCAGGAGAGAATGATGAAAATCGCTGAAAAGAAAGCCTTTCGTGCGTCCAATGAGACCCTGGCCTCCTCGGTCCAGAGCCTCAACGATGCGCGCGGTCTGACGCTGAACGCCACCATCGATCCGGCCCCGGTTGAGACCTATGACTTCGATGCCCTCGGCCATTCGAAGACAGATGTGTTGGGCGCGCTCGGCAAGGTCCCCGCATCCATCCTGGACGCCATGAGCACCATCGCCGAGGACGCGGATTACCACGAAGCGTTTCAGGAGATCGCAGAGGTCGTCTTCGTCCCCAACGCGGACGCCAAGGGCTACGACTTCGACTATGACCAGGCTGCGGCCCTTGAAGGGGACAAGCTGAAGGTCAGCTATGCGCCGCTTGCCTATATGCATGGTGGATACGAGCGCTCTATCAAGAACTGTTTCTGAAACCGCTGTGGGGTCGCCGTCGGTGTGTCTGTACCCCTTCGGCGGCGGTCCCTGCGCCAGAGCCCACAACACAGGACAACGCCAGAACATCTCATCGGGGCCGTGGCACGACCGGTGAACGCATCGCTCGGGTGTCGAGCGCGGTTGCGTGGTCGGAGCATAGGAAGTACGCTCTTTATACCGCTTCACAGAGAGGGGACTTTTGCGAGTCATCTTGCTGCTGCTGTTGTTGGGCTGCCACGCGTACGGTGAGGAAGGGGTGCTTCGGGATCAAGCCAGGGTCGAATCCATCGCGAATGGGGGATCGGTCCGTCCGTGGGCGGGGGGCTCGCTTTCGGGGGGCTCGCTTTCGGGGGTTTCGCTGTTCACCGTGACCGAGACGCACCGGATCTGGGGCGCCGCGGTGTTGGATGGCGAACAAACGCCGCGGGTCGCGGGCGACGCCTTCTCGGCCCTCCGCGACCACCCGCAGGCTGCCGATCCGGTGATGTTGGCCGGGCTGGCGATGTTGTTCATCGATCCCGATCCACAGTCGGCGGGGATGACGCCGTGGCTTCGGGTGACTGGCGACCGGATGCCGAGTCACCAGGCGCTGGCCCGGCCGCCTCAGGTTGGCGATGGCGTGTTGGAGTACTGGCGATGGCACGGACAGATGGCGGATCTGGTCCGCTGCCGGGTGGATCTGCAGACGCTTCAGGTGGAGCTGACGCCTGGCTCGGCGGTGCTCGATGCGCAGGCGGCGCCCGATGAGGGGCTCGATCGGGCAGAGGCGGCGCTCCGCGATGCACGGATCCCGATCCGCCGTCAGGCGGTCGCCGATCTCATCGCGATGGATGATCGGGCTGCTGGGCACCTCCTGGGCCTCGTGGCGTTGGAGGACGACGCGCCCGCGGTGCGAAAGGACGCGGTTGAGGGGCTCCAGCGCGTCGCGGCCCCCGATCGGGCGGCGGTCCTCTCGCAGGTGCTGGACAGCGATGGCGCGGCCGACGTGCGGCGCGCCGCGGCGTATGCGCTGGGTGCGATCGGTGATCCGGCCGGGCGAGACGCCCTGGAGCGCGCCAGCCAGGGTGACCCGGACCGCAACACCCGAACCACCGCGAACGTTGCGCTGAGGAAGCTCAGCGCCTCCTCAATCAAAGGGGACGGAAGATGAAGCAACATGCTCCGATGAGCAGCTCTGCGATGCAGGAGACGATGTCTTCTGGGGATGGGTCGCGCGGGCTGAGCAACGATCTGGTCCAGCAGAACCTCGGGGCGCTCCCCCCTGCGGTGATGGCCCGACTGCGGGCGTCCTTCGGCGCTGCGGTCGACGGGGTCCGGTTTCATCAGGAACGGGGCCCCATCGACGCGGTCAACGCGGGCGCGGGCGCGGCGATGGGTCGGGCGGTCTATGTCGATCCCACGCTGGATTTGGGCAGCGACGCGGGCTTTGAGGTCCTCTCTGAGGAGGTCGCCCATGCCCTCCAGCCGTCGAGCGGCGGTCAGGGGGTCAGCGCGCCGAACGATCCCGCCGAGCAGGAAGCGCAGGCGATGGCCGCGCAGGCGACCCGGGGGGAGGCGGTCGGTCAGCCCAGCACGCGTCGCGAAGCGGCCGTCCACCGGGACGGCCCCGCCGATCCGCTCGCGGAGCTCCGCCAGATCGCGGACGCGATGTTCGACGTGGATGAGGCGCGCGCGCTGGAGATCATTCAGACCGAGCTGAGCCCCGCCCAGCTTCAACAGGTCGCCGGCGACGGCGATCTGATCCGTGCGCTCTGCGGTGCGTTCAACGCACAGGAGACATGGACGTTCATCCGCGCCGTGCCCTTCACGTTGTCCTGGCAGATCTACTGTATCGACTACGCCAACGTTGAGGGGGACATCACCGCCGGGCAGTATGCGATCTTGCTGTCGGACGCCTCTGAGGCGGATCGGACGGCGTTGGTGTCGTATGGCAGCGGGGCGTCGGTCATCATCGAGCATGCGCCGAGCGCGATGACGCCGTTGATGCGGCTACAGGCGTTACAGGCAGAAGGGGTCGAGGCGAGCAGCGATGACGTGCTCCAGGCGGTCCGGGAGCTGGGCCTGGATCATGCGATCACGATCCGCGAAGACCAGGCGATTATGGGCGCCATCGCTGGGATGATGGACGGCGAAGAGATGTTCGAGGTGATGCGGCTGCTGAAGCCGGACGTCAAGTGGCAGGTGTACTGGATCGATCGCGCCGGGGGCGCGGGGGATCTGGATGATGACCAGTGGGCCGCGATGCTGTTTGAGTCGAGCCCGGAGGCGTTCGCAGAGCTTCGGGGGTGGACGGCGATGTGGGACATCGTGCGCGACAATGCGGGGGCGGACATCCTCCTTCAGGCGCAGGGGTTCCTCGCCGATCCGACGGTCGCGCTGGATCTGCTCCGCGACGCAGACGCGGCGGAAGAGATGCTGGACACGCTCGGTGCGCAGGCGGTGATGGCGATGATCGCGGGCTCGGGCGACGTGCCCACCCTGGTCGGGGTGCTCGAAGGCGGCGACCTGATCGAAGACCTCCTCGACGGGCTG
>JBCBLB010000969.1:0-2105 GCA_038520555.1 Myxococcota bacterium
ATCCGCAGCCAGACAGAGCCGGGCCTGTACGTCGATTTGATGGCGCAGGTCCGGCCCTGGTCCCAACAGGTTTCAGTGCGAGTCATGGTCAAAATGGGCGGACAGCCCGAACTCGAGGAGCAATAACATGCTGACCGAATTCCCTCCGCAGCAGTCTCTGGGCATCAACCAGCCGATGGTGGCACACATGTTCCGTGTGGCCATCGGGATGGATCCGTTCGGGTCCTTCACGGAGGTCTCGAACATCACCTACGAGATACAGCCGTATGAGCTGATAGAAGGGGGGCGAAATTTTTCGCCCCACCTCAAGCCATACAACGGCCCCGGCAAGCGGGGTGAGATGACGCTGAAGTGGGGTTCGGTCAAGCGCACCAAGCTTCAGTCGTGGGTGGAGTCGATCAAGACCGGCTACCCGTTCCGCCGTCTGGTCTTTTTGATGCATATGTCCCGTAAGGGGATCCCGTTCCGGATCTACACCCTGACCGGCTGCTGGCCCAAGCAGTGGAAGGCTCCGGATCTCAACACCTCCAGCACCGAGATCGCTGTCGAAGAAGTCACGCTGGTTTACGAAAACCTCTTCATGGTGGCCAACCCGTTGGCCTGAACTGCGCCGCAGTGAACAACCGCACGCACCTCAGAATCCACAACATCAAAGGAAAGCGCTACCATGATTGAACCTCTCAAAGCCAGCATTGTTGCCCTTGAGGGCAGCACCGAGATCGACTTTTTGTACAACCCGAAAGAGTTCACGCTGACCCGGAACAGCGGCTTCACCCAGCGAAGCAAAGGCGACGGTCCCTACGGGGGCATTCACTGGGAGTGTGCGAAGCCGGACGAGCTGAAGTTCGACGTTGTCATCGATGTCTCTGAGCCGGAGATCAACTTCTTCAGCCCGATGGCCGCGACACAGCTCCTTCCCATCTCCAGCCTCGCTTCGCTGGTCGGCTATGCGGACAAAACCAGCGTCCTTCCTGAGATTGAGAAGCTGGTCAAGTTGACGAAGCCGGGCAAGGTTTCGATGAAGCTCAAAGACAAGACGATCGAAGTCCACCGCCCGCCGTTCGTCGCGTTCATCTGGGGTGACTTCGAGTTCTTCGGTGGAATTCAGAGCATCGACAGCAAGGTGGTGCTGTTCAACCCGCTGGGTGTCCCCAAGCGGGCGGAGGTCTCCATCAGCATGCTTGGCCAGGCGGTCCTCGGCAAGGATACGCCGGCGCCGAAGAAGGCCGAAGAGATCGCCGGTTACTTCGGTACAGCCGGCTACTCCTACAAGGACCTCGCCAAATATAAGAAGCCGAGCGGGATGATGCGCAGCCTGGCGGTGGCGTCTCTTCTGGCCAAGCTGTTGTAGGGGGCTGAGACATGTCAGATTATGAATTCAAGGTCAAGGGCAAGCCTGACCTGATGCCCTACATGCGTGAGCTCCACTATACCGAAGCGGTGGGCGAGCTCGACGGTTTGACAGCGACGTTGGTGGTCCCGGCAGAGGGGCTGGGGTCCGGCGACTTCACGTCGCTGCTCGAGCCCGGTCTGAAGTTCGAGCTGGCCGTGATGCACGGTGGTTCGCCGGCCATCGAGCGGGAAGGGGATATCATCGCGACGTCGTTCTACCGCCGGCGTCACGGTGTCCAGATCACCCTCATCGGGGTGAACTACCTTCACCGGCTTCGCTCCGAGCATGTGACCCAGATCTGGGAAGATCCGCACGATAAGATCGTCAAGACCATCGCGGGTCGCGCCAAGCTGCCTTCCGGGAGCCTGACGGCGAAGGTGCAGGGGGTGGACGCGACGGCGGACTACACCTTCCAGCAGAATGAGACGGACGCGGTGTTTTTGATGCGTCTGGCCCGTGAGCACAACTACTACTGCCGGGTGGTCGGTTCTGAGCTTCACTTCGGTCGTCGGGATCTGGCCTATGGCTCTCCGGTGAAGGTGTCGTGGGGTGTGGATCTGCTTGAAGTTCGCTTGAACGCGAACCTGAAGGATCACCTCAACGAGGTGCACGTCTTCTGGGGCGACCATGAGAAAGATGGCACCAAGCAGACGCTGGTGAAGTACTCGACGGCGCCCAAGGCGATCAACTCGACGGGCAAGCTTGGGATCGA